>CAJWNW010000050.1 GCA_913044085.1 uncultured Flavobacteriaceae bacterium
CGCTAGCGTTCATCCTGAGCCAGGATCAAACTCTTCATCGTTATTTTTTAAGCTCCTACAAAATAGGAACTAATTCTAATAACAACTAAAGGATATTGAAAAGGTCTTCAAAATGGTTTATTCTCTAATTAAAATAAATCGTTTCCAATTTATTTTTTACGCTGTCAATCAATATGTTTAATGAACTTAAATTTCTTAAAAAACTTTACGTTAAAAAACGTAAAGCGGGTGCAAATATAAAACCCTTTTTTTAACCACCCAAAGCTTTTTGATTAATTTTTAAAAAAATACTTTAGTTTTTTAATGAACTTTACACTAATAATATGTGCATTAAAGCGCTGAGCGGGTGCAAATATAAAACCCTTTTTGTTTACCCACAACCCTAAATCTATTAATTTTTCAAAAAAAATAAAACCGTTTTTTTACTTCTTTGTAGTTAAACAATTGAATGAAATTCATATCTAAATAATACGTTGAAAACCAGCCAATTAAATTCATTGTATTTTACAATTCGAAAGAATAAAAACAACAGAACACAAAAACAGTATTGTTTTAAAAGGGATATAAACTTATATTTGCCCACTATACATATAGTACAACTATGATTCATATTACACTCCCAGACGGCAGTATTCGCGCTTACAAAGAAGCATTGACTGTTATGGATGTTGCCAAAGACATCAGCGAAGGATTTGCACGCAATGTGATTTCTGCACAGTTTAACGACATCGTGGTTGAAACTACCACCCTGCTTAAGACTGATGGCAGTTTAATCTTATTTACATGGAAGGACAAGAATGGAAAAAAGGCCTTCTGGCATTCTTCATCCCACGTTTTAGCGCAAGCATTGGAAGAACTTTACCCTGGCGTTAAACTATCTATAGGACCCGCCATTGAGAATGGATTTTACTATGATATAGATTTAGGTGAACATAATGTTTCAGAAAATGATTTTGGAGCTATTGAGGATAAAATGCTTGAAATAGCAAGAGGAAAACATAGTTTCAGCATGCGAAACGTTTCGAAAAATGATGCTTTAAAAAAATACAAAGAAGAGAATAACAACTATAAGCTAGAATTAATTGAAAATCTTAAGGATGGAGACATCACCTTTTGTGATCATGCTTCGTTTACAGACTTATGTCGTGGAGGACACATCCCAAATACAGGAATCATCAAGGCTGTAAAACTATTGAGTGTTGCTGGGGCCTACTGGCGTGGTGACGAAAATAACAAACAACTGACACGTGTTTATGGAATTTCTTTTCCGAAACAAAAAGATTTAAAAGAATATTTAGCACTTTTAGAAGAAGCAAAAAAACGAGACCACCGTAAATTAGGAAAGCAGTTAGAATTATTTATGTTTTCAAAAAGAGTAGGACAAGGACTTCCTCTGTGGTTGCCCAATGGAGCTGCCTTGCGTTCTCGATTAGAGGATTTTCTAAAAAAAGCACAAGTGAAAGCAGGATACGAAATGGTATCAACCCCACACATTGGCCAAAAGGAATTGTATATTACATCTGGGCACTATGAAAAATATGGTGAAGATAGTTTTCAACCGATTGAAACTCCAAAAGCAGAAGAAGAATTTTTATTAAAACCGATGAACTGCCCCCACCACTGTGAAATCTACAATTTTAAGCCCTACAGTTATAAAGAACTGCCCAAGCGTTATGCCGAATTTGGAACAGTCTACAGATATGAACAAAGTGGAGAGTTGCATGGACTGACGCGTGTTCGTGGATTCACTCAAGACGATGCCCATATTTTTTGTACCCCGGAACAATTAAACGAAGAATTTAAAAATGTGATTGATCTGGTATTGTATGTATTCAAGTCCTTAGGGTTTGAAAACTTTACAGCGCAAGTGTCGCTACGAGATTCTGAAACACCTGAAAAATACATTGGATCCGTTGACAATTGGGACAGAGCGGAGCAAGCCATCATCAATGCCGCTGAAGAAAAAGGGTTGGATTATGTAATTGAATCTGGTGAAGCTGCTTTTTATGGTCCAAAATTAGATTTTATGGTCAAAGATGCCCTTGGCAGAAGTTGGCAACTCGGCACTATTCAAGTGGATTATAATTTACCGGAGCGTTTTGATTTAACATATAAAGGAGCTGACAATGAATCGCATCGACCTGTCATGATTCACAGAGCACCCTTTGGAAGTATGGAGCGTTTCGTCGCCATACTGCTTGAACACACAGGTGGAAACTTTCCGCTTTGGCTGATGCCACAGCAAGTTGTTATTCTTACCATCAGCGAAAAATATGAGAAATACGCCCAAAAAGTTTTAAATTTGTTAGAAAATAACGAAATTCGCGCCCTCATTGACGACAGGAGTGAAACCATGGGTAAAAAAATTCGGGATGCCGAGGTTAAAAAAATACCTTACATGATTGTGGTCGGAGAACAAGAAGAAAAATCAGCTACAATTTCTGTGCGACAACACGGAGGAGATGACTTAGGAGGTCTCAGCATTGAAGCCTTTAAAGAAATAATTGAAGCTGAAATAGCTAAAACATTAAAACAATTTTAAGTTTAATTAAAAACACAACGCCATAGCAATACGTAGAAGAAGAAGCAGAGGGCCAATGCGGGTCATTCGACAAGACAAACATCGAATCAACAGAAAAATTACTGCTGAAGAGTTGCGCCTTGTTGGAGATAATGTAGAGATTGGAGTTTACAAGCTGTCACAAGCACTGGCCATTGCCAATGAACAAAATCTCGATTTGGTGGAAATTTCTCCAAAAGCTGTACCCCCTGTTTGTAAGGTTATGGATTACAAAAAGTTTCTTTACGAGCAAAAGAAACGTGAAAAAACATTAAAATCTAAGGCCGCTAAGGTCGTGGTAAAAGAAATACGTTTTGGTCCCAATACAGATGATCATGATTACAACTTCAAGAAAAAACACGCTGAAAAGTTTTTGAAAGAAGGTGCAAAATTAAAAGCATTTGTATTTTTTAAGGGGCGTTCTATAATCTTCAAAGAGAAAGGACAAATTTTGTTGCTTCGTTTAGCACAAGACCTGGAAAAACTTGGAAAAGTAGAGCAGATGCCTAAACTGGAAGGAAAGCGGATGATTATGTTCATCTCGCCAATTAAAAAATAATAATAGCGAATAATTATATAAACTGCAGAACATGCCAAAAATGAAAACGAAATCCAGTGCCAAAAAACGCTTTAAAGTGACAGGCTCTGGTAAAATCAAAAGAAAGCATGCGTTCAAAAGTCACATTCTAACGAAGAAGTCTAAAAAACGTAAGCTTGCCCTCACCCACAGTACTTTGGTACACGAAAGTGATGAGGCCAATATCAAACAACAGTTGCGTTTAAAGTAAATGTAAACTAAGGTAACTTAATTTTAACCATGGAGTTTGGCCAATAAAAGATTCTGAAAATAAGTTCGGGGCGCCAACTACAAAAAAACAAACAATATGCCAAGATCAGTAAATTCAGTGGCCAAAAGAGCCCGCAGAAAAAAAGTCCTAAAACAAGCCAAAGGCTATTTTGGGCGCCGCAAAAATGTATGGACCGTTGCAAAAAATGCTGTGGACAAAGCCATGCTTTATGCGTACAGAGACCGAAGAAACAAAAAAAGAACATTTCGAGCCCTTTGGATTGTGCGTATCAACGCCGGTGCCAGACAATACGGAATGTCTTATTCTCAATTTATGGGGAAACTAAAAGCTAACAATATAGACTTAAACCGTAAGGTTTTAGCTGATTTAGCAATGAACGACCCCAAAGCTTTTGAGGCCATCTTAAAAAAAGTAAAATAAGGCGACTGCTTGATTAACAAACTATTATTTGCTACAAAAAAGCCCGTTCATTTGAACGGGCCTTTTTGTATTGTAAACAACTCTAGGTCTTCTGCTTTTTCTTTTTTGCTGCTGGGAATAATACATTGTTGAGTATCAAGCGATAGCCCGGTGAGGTGGGATGCAATTCCAGTTCTGTTTTCGGATCCCCCACCCTGTGGGTATAATCTTCAGGATCATGGCCTCCATAAAATGTAAAAAAACCTTTGCCTTTAACGCCGTGAATATAACGCGCCTCACCGTTGATTTTATTTTCTCCCAACACCAAGACATTGGATTTTATTTGGGTTGGATTGTAGGCCGTTGTTTGCCCCATAAACCCCTTCACTAAGGCTGTATGATTTTGATTGAGCATGGTGGGAATAGGATCCCACTTAGCAGAATAATCCATCAAAGTAAAATAGTCCGATTCTTTAGGAATTCGACGCGTTGATGTCAAATCAATGGATGAAAATTCGTAAATATTGGGATCTCGTTCCAAAATAAATTCTTTGAACGCGAATGTTTTTGAAAAGTCAAGTTGGGATTGGTAGTTTGGAGAAGTACCATCTGAATCAAACATGGGTTCGCATATGTCTAATGCTTGTGCCGACAAGGCAATATCAAAACTATCTGTAGCACTGCACATGGCAAACATAAATCCACCGCCTAAGACATAGTCTTTTATTTTTTGAGCTACTGCTAATTTTTCTTGAGACACCTTGTCATAACCCAATTGCTGTGCCAAAGCTTCCGCCTCTTTTTGCTGTTCTATGTACCATGCAGCATTTCGATAAGCCCTGTAAAATTTACCGTATTGACCTGTAAAATCTTCATGGTGCAGATGCAACCAATCGTAAACTAGCAAGCCATCGTTAAGAACCTCAGTGTCATATATAATATCGTAAGGGATTTCTGCATAAGTCAAAACCAAGGTGACAGCATCGTCCCAGGGCTGTTTTCCACTTGGTGAATAAACAGCGATTCGAGGCGCTTTTTCCAATACGACGGCCTCCATGTTTTGACTTGGACTGCTGATTTCTTGAAGGATTTCAGCAGCCTTGGCATCACTAATTAATTCATAGGAAACACCTCTAATATGACATTCTTTGGTAGTGTTCTCAGAATTGGGCAATAAAAAAGCACCCCCTCTGTAATTTAACAACCATTTGATGTTTTGGTTCTGATTTAAAACCCAATAGGCAATACCATAAGACTTCAAATGATTGTCTTGAGACTCCGCATCCATGGGTATTAGGATATAACTTGAAAAACCTTTTAGGGAAATTGACAATAAAAAAATTACAAAAAAGAATTTATGACGCATTTTAAAGGGCTTGACTCGTGCTATTAGTAAGGGGTGTCATCATTTGGAGGGCCAAAGGCATCATTAGGATCAACCTGCATGGATGGATCGTCTGAAAAAGTATCGTCGTTGGCAGCTGCATTCATTTTTGAATGGTATTCGGCATCAAAGGGAGAATCAAAGTTGTCTAAATTATCAAATTTACCAAGGTGACCAATAAATTTTAAACGGATGCTATCGAGCCCACCATTTCTGTGTTTTGCAATTATAAATTCAGCTTGACCCTCACAAGGTGTGTGCTCTTCATCATCCCATTCGTCTATTTTATAGTACTCTGGCCTGTAAATAAAAGATACAATATCAGCATCCTGTTCAATCGCTCCAGATTCACGTAAATCAGAAAGTAGCGGACGCTTGCTGCCCCCTCTCGTTTCAACGGCTCTTGAAAGCTGTGATAAAGCAATAACAGGAACACTGAGTTCTTTAGCAAGGGCCTTGAGGTTTCTAGAGATCATAGAAATTTCTTGCTCCCGATTCCCTGATTTCTGACTACCACCGGCGGTCATTAATTGCAAATAATCAACAACAATAAGTTTGATGCCATTTTGAGAGGCCAATCGCCTGGCTTTTGCTCGTAAATCAAAAATGGATAATGAGGGAGTGTCATCAATATAAAGCGGGGCTTTTTCAAGGGATTTTACTTTGACATTCAATTGTTCCCATTCGTGTTTTTCAAGCTTTCCAGTTCTTAATTTATCCGAGCTCAAACCTGTTTCAGATGAAATTAAACGCGTAATCAACTGAACTGAAGACATTTCTAAAGAAAAGAATGCAACAGGAATATTTTGATTCACCGCAATATTTCGTGCCATTGAAAGGGTGAGAGCTGTTTTCCCCATCCCGGGTCTGGCCGCTACAATAATGAGATCACTTTCTTGCCAACCTGAGGTCAATTTATCTACTTTATCAAAGCCCGATGGAATTCCGCTGAGCCCTTCTTTATTGGAAATTTCTTCAATTTTTTTCTTAGCTTGAAATACCAAATCTTGGGCAGTTTCCGTAGATTTCTTGATATTGCCTTGGGTAACATCATATAATTTTGATTCTGCTTTGTCTAAAAGATCGAAGACATCCTTGGTTTCATCAAATGAATCTTCAATAATTTCATTGGAAATTTTAATCAGGCTACGCTGAATAAACTTCTGTAAAATTATACGTGCGTGAAACTCGATGTGGGCGGAAGAAGATACCTTTTGCGTAAGCCCTATCAAATAAAAATCTCCGCCTACGATATCTAATTTTTGATTTTTTCTAAGTTGTGCTGAAACCGTTAACAAATCTATTGGCTGACTGTCTTCAAAAAGTTGTAATATGGCTTCAAATATGAATTGATGCCCGTCTTTGTAAAAGGAATCAATACTTAATATATCAATAACCTCATCGACGCCCTTTTTATCAATCATCATGGCCCCCAAGACAACCTCTTCTAGATCAACAGCTTGAGGTGGGATTTTTCCTTTTTCAAGACTGATAAGATTGGAACGCGTTGACTGAATTCCTTTATATGGTTCTGGCTGTTTCATTGATACTAAAATAAGTAAAATTGAATCTATTTATAGAAATTAGGCCTTGAAAATACAAAACAAGCAATGTTAATAAGTTAAAGTAAATTGTTAACAAGGCTAAAAAACCGAACACCACGCTTGGTTTTTTTTTAATTATTCGAACGCAGTAAAGTTTAATCTTTGTAAACACCCATTTGAGCATACTTATACATGCGCTGATTTACCAAAGCTTTTGGTGATAAGTTTTTTAATTCTTCGTAAGATTTCAAAATCGCATTTTGAGTGACTGTAAAGGTTTTTTCTGGATTTTTGTGGGCACCTCCTAGGGGTTCCTTAATGATTTCATCTACCAATTTCATGCGCTTCATATCTTTTGCGGTCAACTTAAGCGCTTCAGCAGCTTGCTCTTTGTATTCCCAGCTGCGCCATAAAATTGAAGAACAAGACTCAGGAGATATCACAGAATACCAGGTATTTTCAAGCATTAAAACACGATCTCCAACGCCAATTCCAAGGGCGCCACCAGAAGCACCTTCACCAATAATAACGGTTATTATAGGAACTTTCAAGCGGGTCATTTCCAATATATTCCTAGCGATGGCCTCACCCTGCCCTCTTTCCTCAGCTTCAAGTCCTGGATAAGCACCCGGAGTGTCGATGAGTGTAACCACAGGAATTCCAAATTTTTCTGCCGATTTCATCAAGCGAAGGGCTTTACGATAACCTTCTGGATTCGCCATACCAAAATTTCGGTACTGTCGTGTTTTAGTGTTAAAGCCTTTCTGTTGCCCTATAAACATAAAACTTTGATCTCCGATTTTACCCAAACCACCAACCATAGCTTTGTCGTCTTTGAAATTTCGATCGCCATGAAGCTCTAAAAAGGAATCCTTAAAGATGGCATTGATGTAATCTAAAGTATAGGGCCTGTTAGGATGACGAGAGAGTTGAACGCGTTGCCAAGGGGTTAAATTTTTATAGATTTCTTTTTTGGTAATTTCAAGTTTATTTTGAATTTGTTTACAAGTCTCGGTTACATCGACCTTACTTTCATCTCCAATAACTTGACATTTTTGTAGTTGATCCTCTAACTCTTTAATTGGTAATTCGAATTCTAAATATTCCATATCGAAGTCTGTATCGGTGAATTTGTTTTACAAATATAGGAACTTTAAATTTTTTGGTTCATGTTAAAAGTTAAATTTCACCTATTTTGTATTTCAACAAAGCATTCATTAAAACAGTAAATATTATTAGGGCAGCTCCTATATAAAAAACAGGAGGCATGACCTCAGTTTGAGGGAAGAATAAAAGAGCTAAAAAAATACCATAAATGGGTTCAAGATTGTAGGTTAAAACCACAGAATAAGGAGTGATATAACGCATAACATATACTGAAGCAATAAAGGCATACGCCGTACAAACAGATGCTAAAATCCCGAGGTAAAGCCAATCATCTATTGATAATTTAAAAAATGACGCATCAAAGCCTTCATTTGAAAAGGCTATGTATAGGGATATAAAAAATACGCCGCTGATAAATTCATAAATAGAAATTGTTGAAGCATTGTACTGCGCCACAAATTTACCGTTGATTACCGCAAAAAGAGATGAAAAAAACGCCGATACAATTCCCAGACAAATACCCAATATGTATTTAATTTCTGTCTGCATGATTATAAAAACTCCTGCAATCACAAGTAGGCCAAATATAATTTCATAGGAAATTATTTTACGTTTATAGAAAATGGGTTCTATGAGAGATGTAAAAAAAGCGCCAGTGGAGAACATGGCCAAGGTTATAGAAATATTAGAAACTTTAATAGCAGTAAAAAACGTAATCCAATGCAAGGCAATGACAATGCCCGCTAAAAAAAACTTTAGAATGGTTCTGAAGGGAAGCAGGAGTGAAATATTTTTAATTTTAATAAATACAAACATTAAAACGCCTGCGATAAGCATGCGGTACCATACCAAGGGAATGGCCTCCAAAGAAATTAATTCACCCAAAATTGCAGTAAATCCTGCAATAAAAACAAGAAAATGCAGGTGTAATTGATTTTTAAATTTAGCGCTTGGCATTGAACAAAAGATAAACTGCTAAAATGCCAAAAATAAAATTTGGAAACCAAACGGCAATGAGTGGCGAAAAGTCTGATTGTTCAGCCATTACGCCAAATACCTTATCGAAAAACACATAAACCATAGCGATGACAATGCCAAAGGCTAAATTAACACCCATGCCACCGCGTCTTTTGATGGAGGACACTGCAACCGCAATAATGGTTAAAATATAAACGGATACCGGTAAACTCCACTTTTTATATTGCACCACTTTATACCTATTTATGTTTGAGGAACCACGGGCTTCTTCACGTTCTATAAAATCGGATAATTCATTGATATTTAAAGTTTCTGCTACATATTTTGGAGGTGTCAAATCCAAAAGATCAAAACCTAATAAGGTGTCTATACGCCGCTTGAAAACAATTGAATCATTGTCTTTTCCTATGTACCGTAGGTAGTAGTTTGACAAACGATAAACACTGTCTTTTTCAATATAATTGATGGCCGACGCATGAATTTTATATTTTAATTTATTACCATTAAAATGCTCAAGTGTAAAATTATTGCCTCGCATAGATTTGGTGTCAAAATTACTGACATAAATGTAATCGTTATCATTTATTTGTTGATGGATGTACTGTGTTTTAACCGCTTTTTTATTATTTAGGTATTTATAATTGAATTCATTAAACCCTTTACTTGCTTTGGGAGCCCAATACATACCTAAAAACACGGCAATAATGGCAATGACAGTACCCCCAATAAAATAGGGCTTTAAAAATCTGAAAAATGAAACTCCAGAACTCAAAAATGCGATGACTTCTGTGTTGTTGGCCAATTTCGAGGTGAACCAAATTACAGAAAGAAATAAAAATAAAGGAAAAAGCAGATTTGCAAAATAAATAGTAAAGTCAAAGTAATAGGCTGCAACTTCTTCAAAAGGAACTTTGTTTTCTAGAATTCGATCTATTTTTTCAGCCAAATTAACTGTTATTCCAATTGGAATAAAAAGTAATAACATTAAAAAAAATGTTAACAAATAGCGTTTTAAGATGTACCAGTCAAAAATTTTCATGATCTAAAGGCGCTTATCCATTTGGGCAACCATCATTGTCTTCCAAGATAGAAAATCACCAGCTAAAATACGTTTTCTTGCTTCGCGAACCAACCACATATAAAAGCCAAGGTTATGAATGGTTGCAATTTGTTTGCCTAATAACTCATTGACCGAAAATAAATGTCTTAAATAGGCTTTTGAATATTCTGTATCTACCCAAGTAATTGCCATTTCGTCAATGGGTGAAAAATCGTCGGTCCACTTTTTATTTCTAATATTTATAGTACCATGCGCGGTGAACAACATACCGTTTCTGGCATTTCGCGTAGGCATAACGCAATCAAACATGTCAATTCCTAAAGCAACGTTTTCTAAAATATTTATTGGAGTCCCCACCCCCATCAAATAGCGGGGTTTATCTTCAGGTAAAATAGCACAAACCACATCCGTCATTGCATACATTTCTTCTGCGGGCTCCCCTACTGAAAGACCTCCAATGGCGTTACCAACGGCATTAGTATTGGCAATATACTCCGCAGATTGCTGTCTTAAATCTTTATAAACACTGCCCTGAACGATTGGAAAAAAAGCTTGTGAGAAACAATATTTATAAGGTAATTTTTCCAAGTGACTCACACATCGGTCCAACCAACGATGGGTCATATGCATGGAACGCTTAGCATAATTGTAATCGCAGGGATATGGTGTGCACTCATCAAATGCCATGATGATATCTGCTCCAATATTACGTTGAATTTCCATAACATTTTCTGGAGTGAAAACATGATAACCGCCATCAATATGACTTCTAAACTTAACACCTTCCTCTTTAATTTTTCGATTGGCTGATAAAGAATAGACCTGATAACCACCGGAATCTGTTAAAATATTACGATCCCAATTCATAAACTTGTGTAAACCGCCCGCTTTTTCTAAAATTTTGATCTGAGGTCGTAAATACAAATGATAGGTGTTTCCTAGAATGATGTCGGGGTTGATGTCATTTTTAAGTTCACGTTGATGTACGCCTTTTACAGTACCAACCGTGCCGACAGGCATGAAAATTGGCGTTTCTATAACCCCATGATCTGTGGCCAATGTGGCTGCACGTGCTTTAGAATTAATGTCAGTTGTGATTAAATTAAATTTCAAATGAAATGTGTAATATTTGCCACAAAGTTAGTTTATTAAAATCAATTAATAGACTGTGAGAAATAAGCAAATAAAAGCATATAAATTGTTAGTTAAAAAATGATAAGTTAAACCTATAAATATTTTGACGGTTAAAAATAAAATTTATTTTTGAAAAACATTAATTTATACA
>CAJWNW010000051.1 GCA_913044085.1 uncultured Flavobacteriaceae bacterium
GAGTAGCTCAGGTTCTTTTTCGGAGTGTTGAACAACGTAATTGTCTAATTCATTGGAGATAAAGTGCATTAATTCAATATTTTTTTGATCAATGCCTCTTTTTTCTTTTGATCCTCACCAAATAACCAACGCATAACGTTGTCTTCCCATATTTCATCGTATTGCGTTTGATCAATGATGTTTTGTGATTTTGCAAGATCCAATAATTTTCCTGGGTAGGAGGACTGTGCCTCACTTTCCATTTCACCCAAAGGGTAAGGGTCATCCAAGCCCATGATGATCTGATTACTACCTTGTCGCTTTAGCATTAAATCAAACGAATCAGTATCGTGTACAAGGGTGTCAAAGTAAATATTTGGATGCCCAACTGCTTTTCGTGGATGTGTTTTCCCTTGAAATAAATCAGGCCTCCCGTCAAAGCCTTGAATGCGTCGACCCAAATTCATTTGTGCCATTTGTCCGCCATGGGCAAAACAGGTTCTAATGTTTGGGTAGCGCTGCTGCATTCCGTTGAGGGTGTAAAAATGATAGGCATCTCCACATTGTGCCAACATCCAAATAAGGTGAAAACGCCAAGAGGTATTTTCCAATTTAATCATTTTATCGCCATCATAAGGATGAATTTCAATGGCCAAATTATAATGGTCAGCCAATTCAAAAATGGCATCGTTTTCACGATCAAAAACACTGCGCCATTGTCCCACACTGTCCATAAAGTGGGTGGGTAAACATAACACCTTGAGTTCTAAATCTTCGACACAACGTTCAATTTCCCATAACGCTCCTTGTATAAATCCAGGATGGATTACAAAGCCGCAAGTAAATTTGGAAGCGTGGTTTTGTTGAATTTGGGCATTGAAATCATTTTGAAAACGCAAGGCTTTTTTCATCATCTCTAGTCGCAAACCATTGCCATAGAGTTGAGACAGGTTGAGCACGACTGCGTGATCAATTTTATTGTCCTCCATCCATTCTAATTTTTCATTCAGAAAAAAACTAGAGTGTGTAACCGGTCGACTCCATCCTTTTTGAAGCATATGCTTGCGCTCATCATCCACCCAAAAGATTTCTTTTTCCTTCATGAACTGAGGAATCTCTTCTGGATATGGAAGTAAGTGAGAGTGGCCATTAATGCGAAGTTTTCTTTTCATGAGTGCCTATTATTCATTAAAGAATCTATTGTCAACTTCCATAATTTCACCTGTCTTAGGGCAGGTTCTCAATGTTTCATTTGAATAAAATCTTTTGAAAACAGGAAGAAAATCCTTTTCGATGTTGGTTAAAGTAAAATATTCTTCATAAAGCAATTCATTTGCAGTGTCTGAAAACCACAGTAAACCATCTTTTTGATCCTGTTTTCTTTTTCTTTCAATTACCAAGCCAATTGAACCTTCCGATCTGACTGGTGAGTGTGGTATTTTTGCTGGCAAAAGAAACATCTCTCCTGCTTTTATTGGAACCTCAACAAGCTTCCCATTTTGTTGTGTTTTTACAACAATATCGCCTTCAATTTGATAAAAAAGTTCTTCTGTTTCATTGTAATGATAATCTTTTCTAGCATTTGGACCCGCAACAATCATCACAATATAATCCTCGGATTCGACATATAGATTTTTATTACCAACAGGAGGCTTTAATAAATGTCTGTTGTCATCAATCCATTTCTGTAAATTAAAAGGTTTTTTTATTTCCATATAATTTGTGGTGGTAATTTTTTAATATCTGTTATTTTTTATTCTTCTACAAGTTAAGAATTTTTAAAACATATAATTATAAAGATTTTGTTCGACCACCATCCACAGGGATGTTAACCCCGTTGATATAACTGGCCGCCTCAGACGCCAAAAACACAATGGCATTGGCAGTTTCTTGCGGTTTTGCAAAGCGTTTTGCAGGCGTATAATTTTTCATCAAGTTTTTCATTTCTTCGAAAGAAGTATTGGTTTTTTTTGCTTTCACGTCAATAATCTCGTTCAAACGTTCTGTCTGAGTAAACCCTGGTAGAACGTTGTTGACAGTAATACCAAAGGCACCTAATTCAAAAGATAGTGTTTTACTCCAGTTTCCAACGGCATTGCGAATGGTATTGCTTACCCCGAGACCTTCAATTGGTTCTTTAACTGAAGTTGAAATTACATTGATAATTCGCCCATAATTCTCTGCCTTCATAAAAGGAACCAATAACTGGGTTAGGACGTGACTGCATTTCAGATGCATGGTAAAAGCGGATTCAAATTGTTCCAATGTTGCCTCTAAAATGGAGCCGCTTCTTGGCCCCCCTGTGTTGTTAATTAAAATATGAAAACCTGAATTTTTATTTAAATAGTCTGAAACTTTAACTTTTAGTGCATCAACTTTAGAAAAATCTGCTATAATATAATCGTGATTTGCAGTCTTTGGTAGTTCTGATAATACATGTTCAAGCTTTGCTTGGTCTCTTGCTAAAAGAGTGACTTTTACACCCTCATTGGCAAGGGCCATGGCGGTAGCACGGCCAATGCCTTGGGTGCTACCACAAACAAGTGCCGCTTTGTTTTTTAAGTTTAGTTCCATATTGTTTTATTCATAATTAATACATATGTTTTTTGCTTCGGTAAAAAAGCGTAGTACTTCAAAACCACCTTCACGTCCAATTCCGGAAGCTTTTACCCCCCCAAAAGGGGTGCGTAAATCCCGTTGCATCCAAGTATTTATCCAAATAATTCCAGCTTCTAAGTGCTCAGAAAAATACATGCTTCGCTTTAAATTATTGGTCCAGACCGTGGCCGATAGACCATACTTTACATCATTGGCTATTTCCAACACTTTAGTAGCATTTTTAAAAGGCATTAGAGTAACCACAGGGCCGAAAATTTCTTCTTGATTTAGCAAGCAGTTATTAGATGAAACCTCAATAACAGTAGGCTCAAGGTAATACCCTTTTTCACCATTTTTAATCGAAACTTTTTGACCGCCATACAAAACAGTAGCCTCAGACTTGTTTGCAGCGGCAATATACCCCAATACCTTATCAAGATGAGCTTTGGATACCATGGCACCAATATCCGTCTCTTTTTCAGAAGGTAATCCAATCTTTAATTGGGATACTTTTTTTATAAAATCTTTTTTAAATTTTTCATAAATATCAGCCTCTATAAAGATCCGACTGCCACACAAGCAGATTTGTCCCTGATTTGCGAAAGATGACTTTACCGTAGTGGTAAGCATTTTATCATAATCGCAATCAGCAAAAATAATATTGGGGTTTTTTCCGCCCAATTCCAATGATAATTTTTTAAACATTGGCGCGGCAGTTTTTGCAATATGCGCCCCTGTTTCACTGCCTCCAGTGAATGAGATAGCCTTTATCTCTGGATGTTCTACAATGGCCTGACCTGTACTTTTTCCCAATCCATGAACGATATTTAGAACCCCCTTTGGGAGTCCTGCTTTGTTGCAAATGTCCGCCAATAGAAAGGCGGTATAGGGAGTGACTTCACTGGGTTTAGCAACCACACAATTTCCTGCGGCTAGTGCTGGAGCTATTTTCCAAGTAAATAAGTACAGTGGTAAGTTCCAAGGAGATATACAGCCGACTACTCCAAGAGGTTGGCGCAGTGTATAATTAATGGTTTTATCTGAGATTTGCTCATGACTTTCGCTGTAGAATTGTGTAACTGCTTGGCTAAAAAATTTAAAATTATAGGCAGCTCTAGGGATGTCAATTGCTCTTGCTAAGCTAATTGGCTTGCCATTATCCATGCTTTCAGCGGCAGCCAATATTTCCATTTGATCTTCAATCAACTCAGCTATTTTGGCCAAAATAACACTCCGTTGATCCACAGAGGTTTTAGACCAACTGTGAAATGCTTTTTCAGCAGCCAGATAAGCCTGATGTACGTCTTGAGTATTGGAATTGGGGAGTTTTGCATAAATTTCACCATTACTAGGATTAATGACTTCCAGCCAATCTTTTGTCAAAGGCTCATAGTAGCTCCCATTGATAAAATTTTTTATGCTAATCATCCTAATTTTTTATATGCAATAACTTTTATTTCGATACCCAAGTCTGGATGCGGTAATTGGTGGACAGCTAAAGTGGTTCTTGTTGGACCGTCTTGGGGATTAAAGAATTCTGCGTAGGCAGAGTTATAGGCTGCAAAATCATTCATGTTGACCAAAAATGAAGTCACATCTACCACATCTTTTAATGTGGCACCTTCACTGGCTAAATTTTCAGCAATATTTTTTAGTACTTCTCTTGTTTGTACCGCTACATCAATTTTTTTTGTTCCCATAGCGTCTATTGCTTCAACTCCAGCAATGCTATTATCAGCGCGTCTAGAGCTTGTTCCTGAAACAAATATAAAATCTCCCACGCGTTTTGTGTGTGGGTAAGCGCCTCTAGGGGTTACTTTTTTACTCATATTGTTTTATTTATATCTCATTTAAGCGTCTTTTGATATGTTAACGCTTTAATATTGAATAGGTTTCTGCTTTGATTTTTTCGTGGAGCTCCACAATGGGTAGTTCCAAATCTAGTTGTTTTTTTTCAATCATCTCTAATATGGCTTTATCCTGTGCCCGCCCAAGCAACATGGCTTGGTTGTATCCCATATCTTCTCTAAAAGTCACCATTGAATATTTTGAAAAATAGGTGTTTGGCAAGGCCGTTTCAAGGGCCATTTCTAAAGTTCTTTTTTGCTGAAAAACGGGGTTGGCAACATGATCTTTCATTTCATGAAAATTATCAATAGCCAAATCTGCGATTCCATCTGTGTCCTTTTTTCGCTTTTGCTGAAAACTTATAAAGGTCGCTTCCCAATTGCCTTTATGGGCTTCCAAAGCCGCATCAAATTCAAAGACATCTTCAAAAGAGGCATTCATACCTTGGCCATAAAAGGGGACAATGGCATGTGCCGCATCACCTAAAATTAAATTTTTCCCTTGATATTGCCAAGGAAAACATTTAATGGTTCCAAGTGGTGCCGTTGGATTTTTAAAAAATTCGGTGGTTAAATCGGGCATAAGCTCAAGCGTGTCTGGGAATTCTTTTGAAAAGAAGTTTTGTACTTTCTCCGCGGAATCTAAATTGTTGAAATTATATGTACCACCTTCATAGGCCAAAAACAGTGTGACTGTAAAACTTCCATCCAAATTGGGAAGCGCAATTATCATATAGTCGCCTCTTGGCCATATATGCAAGGCGTTTTTTTCGGTTTTATATCCGCCTCCTTTTGTTGCTGGAATGGTCAATTCTTTATAGCCATGTGTAAGGAAGTTTTGTGAAAAACTGAATAAAAACTTACGCTTGGATAAATAACTTTTCCTGAGTATTGATCCGGCGCCATCGGTACCAAAGATGCGGTTTGCTGCACAATCCAAGGCCCTTCCATTTTTACTGTTTTTAAAGCGCGCAATGTTGTTTTCGAAATCTACAGCATCGCATTTTTGATGAAATTCAAAGCTTACATTTTCAAGGGCTTCGGCTTCATCAATGAGCAGCGCGGTAAGCAATTCTCTGGATATTGAATTGATGTATTCGTCATCGCGACCGCTGTACTTTGACAGTTTTGTGTTGCCCATTTTATCATGTAGCATGCGTCCGTGCATTGGGATGCATAGACTTTTTACTTTGTTCTCCAGGCCTACCATTTTCAGGGCTTTTATACCGCGATTGGACAGGGCTAAATTAATGGAGCGTCCTGCACTTATGTTTTCTTTTCGCAAGTCTGAACGTCTTTCCATTACCCTCACATTATATCCCCTCTGTCCAAGGCGCAAGGCCAGTAAAGATCCGCATAGACCCGCCCCTATAATAAGTATATTTTCTTCAGTTTTCAATCCAACAGCGTTTTTAAAATAGCTACCATACCAAAAACATCTTCAAAAGAATTGTAAAAAGGTACTGGTGCACAACGGATGACACCCGGTTCTCTCCAATCTGTAATGACGTGGTTTTCAGTTAATCTTTTATGCAGTGTTTGGTCTGTATTTTTGACGCGAATGGACAATTGACAGCCTCTTTGGGCAGGGTCTTTAGGGCTGATGATTTCAACGTCTGGGTGGTCAAGATTATTTATAAGATACTCCAAATAGGCGGTGAGTTGAACGGATTTTTGCCGCAGCGCATCCATACCCACTTCGTTAAACAAATCCAGAGAGGCTTTGATGGCTGCCATTGATAAGATAGGGGGGTTGCTGAGTTGCCAGCCCTCTGCACCAGGGATGAGGTCCAAGGGTTTACGCATGTCAAAGCGGGTGTCTTTATTTTGACTCCACCACCCGGCAAAGCGTTTTAAAGTTTTGTCGTGGGCATAGCGTTCGTGTACAAAAACACCGCCCAAACTTCCAGGGCCAGCATTTAAATATTTATAGGTACACCAGGCGGCAAAATCCACGCCTGAATTATGCAAATCTGGCTGAATGTTTCCAGCGCCATGGGCCAAGTCAATGCCCACTTTACAACCCTTGGCATGACCCATTTCAGCAATTTTTTTTAAATCGAAACTTTGACCAGTGTAATAATTGACCCCGCCAATGAGAATCAGTGCAACTTCTTCGCCCTGTTCATCAAGTATCGTTTCTAAGTCTTGGAGGTGCAATAGGGTTTCTCCGGCCCTCGGAGCCCATTCCAAAAGGCAAGCTTCCGGATCGTACCCATGGAATTCCAATTGACTTTGAACTGCATAGCGATCTGATGGAAAAGCATCACTTTCAATAAGAATTTTATGCCGTTTTTCTGTGGGGCTATAAAAGGAGGCCATTAAAAAATGGAGATTGGCTGTAAGGGTGTTCATCACCACCACCTCAATGGGTTTTGCGCCTACAATTTTGGCCATGCTTTCGGTCAGGAACTCGTGGTAAGGCATCCATGGGTTTTTGGCATCTAAATGGCCCTCGACTCCTAAATTTGCCCAATCGTTTAGTTCTTGTTCAATGGCGGCTTTGGTGGTTTTCGGCTGAAGCCCTAAGGAGTTTCCTGTGAAATACAACCATTCATTTCCTGAAACATTTCTGGGAATGTAAAAGGCGTTCCGGTAGGACCTTAAAACATCCTTTTGATCTAAACTGCGTGCAAATTCAAGATGTGGTTCAAATCCAGACAAATTTTGTGTTTTGAATTACTCAAATGTAGCTATTTTTCCACGATTATGAAACTCCCAGCCCCCAGCATTTTAATGCCTTTGTTTTAGAAGATGCGGGAATTTTGTCTTGAAGCGTTTTAGCCTAGGGATGGAAACATTTCTCACATAAGGATTATTGGGGTGAAGGCGCTCGTAATTTTGATGGTACGCTTCGGCTTTCCAAAACTTTTGAAAGGGATAGACTTCTGCAGCTACTTTGGTGTTTTGAATTTTCTCAATTTCGGAAATTTTATTTAATATGAGTGTTTTTTGGGTTTCGTTTTGATAGAACACAATGGAGCGGTATTGTGAACCTCTGTCTGGCCCTTGGCCATTTACTTGGCCCACATTTTGCGATCCAAAATACACATCCAGCAGGGTGGAAAAACTTACAAGCTTAGGGTTGTAATATACTTCTACAGCTTCGGCATGACCGGTTTTTCCCGTATTGCTCAGTTCGTAAGTGGGGTTTTTGGTAAAGCCACCTGCATATCCGCTAATTGACTCTTGAACACCTATGACACTTTCATAAATCGCCTCGACACACCAGAAACAGCCACTTGCAAAATAGGCTTTGGCGATGCTATTTTCAATGGGTACTTCAACGGGCTTGGCGTTTATGACAGCTAGTTGTTTAGAATTTTTTATTGGGCTTTGGCAACTACTTAGTTTGCAAAATAAGATAGGCAATATGATTAGGAGGCATTTCATAAATTCAAAATTTATGTAAAATTATCAATCATATGCTGAAAATCTGTGAAATTTATATTAAAATAGAGCAGGAGTTAAATTTAAGTCATAAAAAAACCCTCAAATTTTTGAGGGTTTTTAATTCTATTTAGAGGGTTGTTACATCTTAGAAAACAACTTTTCCATTTTTACTTTTTGCTCATCGGCAAGCTCCGCATCGACCAAAATTCGGCCACTGTGTTCGTCGGTAATGATTTTTTTACGTGAAGCAATTTCAACCTGTACTTGTGGAGGAATGATAAAGTAGGACCCGCCAGAAGCACCTCTTTCAATAGGAACAACTGCCAATCCATTCTTCACACTGCTGCGAATTTTAGTATATGCTTTAGCTAAGCGTTCCTCTATTTTAGTTTTGTATTCCTCGGACTTACCAAGCAGTAATTCCTCTTCTTTTTTTGTTTCGGCAAGAATGGCATCCAAATCGTTTTTTTTGTGCTTGAGGTGGGCTTCCCGCTCTTCTAAGCGTTCTTTGGTTCCTTCAATCACTTCTTTTTTCTGCTCTATTTGAGCTCTAAATTCTTTGATATGTTTTTCAGCCAATTGAATTTCTAGTTCTTGGAACTCAACTTCTTTTGCTAAAGAGTTAAATTCTCTATTATTACGAACATTTTTTTGTTGTTCGTTGTATTTTTTGATAAAAACTTTTGCTTCCTCAATCAAATTTTTCTTTGATTTGATTTGGTTGTCAATCTCGTTGAGGTTGTCCTCTAATTTTTGATGTCTGAGTTTAAAACCTTCAACTTCATTTTCTAGATCGCGTACCTCTAGAGGGAGTTCTCCACGGACATTGCGAATTTCATCCACTCTGGAATCTATAAGTTGTAAATTGTACAGTGCTCTGAGTTTCTCTTCAACTGTCAGCTCTTTCTTCTTAGCCATGCTTATTTATACTTTACAGGGTTTGTATTAATCTTTGATAAAAGGATTGCAAAATTAGGAATTTTTTTTCTAAGATAGGACATCAAAAGAATTTTTATATATTGCTCACTTTCGTAATGGCCAATATCTAGGAGTAATATCTGGTCGTCTGCTCTAAAGAAATCATGGTATTTTAGATCTGAGCTTACAAAAGCATCCGCTCCAGCAGCCTTGGCTGCTGAGATTGCAAAACTTCCTGAGCCCCCCAAAACAGCCACCTTTTTGATTTTTTTCATCTGTAATTTGGAGTGTTTAATGACTTCACAATTCATTTTTTCCTTAACAAATTTTAAAAATGCATCTTCGGATTTTGCAAATTCCAATGTTCCTAGCATTCCCATCCCTATGTGCTGGTTTTTGTTTTCTAAAGTTGTAATTGAATAGGCAACTTCTTCATAAGGATGATTTTCTTTAAGGGTTTTTAAAAGCACCACTTCCAAATGTTTTTCGAAAACAATTTCAATTTTTGTTTCTTCAACCGCTTTCATTTCATTTGGAAATCCAAGCACTGGATTGGAATGCTCATTGCCTTTAAAAGTTCCAAGGCCTTTGGAATTAAAACTGCAGTTGTTGTAATTTCCGACGGCACCGCCCCCCACTTCAAAAAGTGCAGAACGCAATGCATCAGCTTGAGCGGTGGGAACAAAAGTGCTTAATTTTTTTAGGGTTCCTTGTTGGGGGATTAAAATGGATTTATGTTTTAACTCCAAGGCGTCACAAATGGTCGCATTCACCCCTTCAAAGGCATTGTCGAGGGCCGTGTGAATGGCAAAAATGCAGATGTCATTTTTAAGGGCCTTTTGGATCACCCGCTCCACATAGGTTTTTCCCGTAATTGATTTTAATCCTTTGAATATGATGGGATGAAAACTAACGATGAGATTGCAGTTATTTGCAATGGCTTCATCCAAGACCTCAGGCAAAGTGTCTAAAGTTATCAAAACGCCACGGACCTTTGTGTTTTTATCCCCTACCAATAATCCTACATTGTCAAATTCTTCTGCATAAGCCAAAGGCGCCAATGTTTCCAAATGTTGAATGATGTCTTGAACTATCATAAGATTTTGTTTAACATCAAAGATAAAATAATTACTTTCGTATTGATGAAGCTTTTAAGAAAAATATTAGTTCCACTCAATCCAGTCTATTTCCTATTCGTACGGCTTCGAAATAAAGCTTACGATTGGGGTCTTTTCAAATCTAAATCTTATGACTTTCCTGTCATTTGTGTCGGAAATTTGTCTATGGGTGGCACTGGTAAAACGCCTATGGTTGAATACTTGATCCGATTGCTTAAGTCCAACAAAACAGTGGCCGTTCTAAGTCGGGGTTATGGCCGAAAATCCAAGGGATTCGTACTTGCCAATTCCAATTCGAATAACAATACATTAGGAGATGAGCCCTCCCAGATTAAATCCAAATTTCCGGGTGTAATAGTAGCGGTTGATAACGATAGGCAACATGGGATTGCTTGTTTGCAAGCCTTGGATCACCCCCCTAAAATTATTTTGCTTGACGATGCCTTTCAACACAGACGTGTACAGGCCGGGTTTTCAGTTCTCTTAACGCCTTACAATGATTTGTATTGCGACGACATAGTACTTCCCGCAGGGAATCTTAGGGAACCGCGCTCTGGAGCCCAACGTGCTCAAATTGTGGTGGTTACAAAATGTCCTAACAATTTGAGTAATGCAGAGAAAAATGTTATCCAAAGGCGTTTAAAACTCAATTCTTATCAACAATTGTTTTTTAGTTCAATTGTTTACGACGACTTCATATATTCCGATCGAGAAATAGAATCAATTCAAACGTTAAAAAATAAGAACTTTACGTTGGTAACGGGCATTGCCAATGCCACTCCAATGGTCGATTATTTAAAAAATTTAGGACTCAAATTTGAGCATCTTTCGTTTCCTGACCATCATACCTTCTCTAGAAAGGAATTGGAATTAATCGCCTCAAAACCTTTGGTATTGACCACAGAGAAAGACGCTTCGCGGCTGAAATCTTTGGTGCATAAGGACTTGTATTTTCTTCCAATAACCCTTGAATTAGATGCCTCTGAAAAATTTGAGACAGCGCTTCAAAATTTTATTAAAAAATTAGATTAGTTTAAGATTCTAATCAAGTCAATAATTCGAGAAGAATAGCCTGTTTCATTGTCGTACCAGCCTATGATTTTAACCATCTTCCCCAAAACAGAGGTCATTTTTGCATCAAATACACAAGAGTGTGAATTCCCGATGACATCAAT
>CAJWNW010000052.1 GCA_913044085.1 uncultured Flavobacteriaceae bacterium
AGACGGTGATGTTTTTCTCTACCAACATTTCGCCATATTTGTATTTGTTTTCAAATGTTGAGGCTTTTGGTTTATTTTTTGGATCGAGGCCGCTAAATATTTCATTAACAAACATTTTAGCAACTCGGTTAGGTGTACCCTTCAGGCTATCGTCAGTAAGATCCAACCCTAAAGTCTCCATGATGTGTTTAACATCATCACGAATAATTTCAATTTTCTCATCTGCATTGAGTCTAAAAGCGTCTTTGCGAATTGGAGTGCCAGATGCTGTTCCAATATGATTATCACCAATATAGTCAAAGCTTTCAAGTTCCTTAGAATCAAAATTTGTTTTCATGGGGGATTATATTAAAATATATTAAGTCTATTTACAAAGATAGTTATTTTGATTATTTAGTACTTTTCTATTTAGCATTATTATAACAATTTTTTAAAAATTTTATAAAAAAAACACTAAATTCACATCCAATAATAATAATTTTATACCTAAGTAAGAAAATATTACTAAACTATAAAATACGCTAAAGAGCGTATTGAAGGTATTAACGCAATTTTCTAAATTTGAAGTATTGTTTAAATTTTATTAAAAACCAATAAAACCAAACGAAAGTATAGGGCCTACTTGTTTTAACTTTGCCTTGATCTTTTCGCCAATTTACTTTTATGAAAACATACTTTGTTAATGTTCTTTTTTGCGTCATTTTTTTTTCTGTTTCTAATGCTCAAAATACTTCGCCTATAAACCAAGGCCCACAACCAATAAGTTTTAATTCAAACACTAAAGCTTCACTAAATAATGCTGAATTAGCAAAACTAAAGGAAGTTTATGGTACTGCTTTAAAGACAGAGATTTTAGATCGCCCATCCCGTGTTTTGACCATAAAAGAAATCCTTAGGAATCGGGTTATTCTTAGAGAAATTACTGATTTAAATAAACAAAAGCCATGCCCCAAGCTTTCAGAAATTCCTCTTTTTAATGCGTTTGTTTCAACTTTAAAAAGAGATGCTGTTTTCAATCCCTACTCTTTTAATCCCCTAAAATATGATTTTAAATATCATAAGCCTGGATTTCAGCTAATTCGTGTAGACAACACGAATTACTTCATAATAATTAAACCTCAACATTACAATAATTAATATGAAAAAAAGTATTTTTCTTTTGGTGATGTTATTTGGGTTGAATGTTTCTGCTCAAGACGAGAAATGTGGTATGGAGGCTCACATGCACGAAATGATGCAAGATCCTGATTTCGCAAAACAATGGGAAATAGATCAAGCCAAGTTTAGAAGAGCTGTCGCTGAAAGTATAAACACTAGACAAAGGCGTGGTTCTATGGACCCTATTGTTGTTCCTGTTGCAGTACACTTTCCTGGCGGTGTGGAGTCCGATCGTACTTGTTTGGAAGCTTTGGCTCAAAATCAAGTTGATATTGTTAATCTAGATTTTACAGCAACCAATGGAGATGCTAATTTATGGGGTCCTGCCAGTGCTTTTTACCCAGGAGTTGTACATGGTGCTGCAAACATTCAATTTTGCATTGCTACACAGGATCACCCAGCAGGGACAGATGATGATTTGGTTGAGGGAGGACCAGCCGTTACTATTGGCTATGATTTTGGTGGTGGTAATGATGCAGATACTGCTTGGGCCGGATATTTAAATTTTCTGGTCAAACCAATCGGTGGGAGTACACTTGGGTATTCTCCACTTGGGGGGAACCTCAACGCTGGATCCTCAATTGTTCTTAATACTTATGCTTTTGGATCGGGTGCAGGCTGTTCGGATTCTGGGATTGTTCCAGGTGCAAATTCAAATTTAGGGAGAACAACGACCCATGAGCTTGGCCATTTTTTTAACTTATACCACACTTTTCAAGGGGACTCTTGTAGTGATGATGATGGTATTGCGGATACGCCAAATATTGATGGCAATACTTTTGGTTGTCCACCGGCTGGTACAGTTCCAGGATGTGAGCCAGGTGAATTTGCACTCACCATGAGTTATATGGATTACACTGACGATAATTGCATGTATATGTTCACCCAGGGACAAGTTGATGTTATTGAAGATTGGCTTGTTATTCTTGAAAGTCAATTTAAACCAAATGTAACTCCCGTTTGTGTTGATATCCCTGAGTACATTATAACTAATGATACAGTTACCGCTTGTAATGGGTTATTTTATGATTCTGGAGGTCCAGTTAACGGAAGTGATTCAGGAAATTATCAAAATAATGAAAATTTCACTTACACTATTTGTCCTACATCTTCTGATCAATCTGTACAGTTATCATTCACCCAATTTGAGACCCAGAACAATATAGATATCTTAACCATATACAACGCAGATGATGCTACAGATCCTGCAACTATTTTAGGAGAGTGGTCTGGAACAGACAGTCCTGGAACTGTTGTACCAACTTTGACCAACACATCAGGTTGTTTGACCGTTGTTTTTACAAGTAACGGAAGTATTATTTTTCCCGGTTGGCGCGCCAACATTCAATGTATTGATCCGCCTGCCGAGTGTCAAACTATTGTTTCTCAACTGGACAGCTCACTTCCTGTACCCAACGCCGAGGACATTATACAAGTCTGTGTTGGAGAAGAAATTACATTGACAGGAAGTGCTGATTTTTCAGAGCCTGGAGGTGGGGTAGGAGCAGCTTACCAGTGGGATTTAGGAGATGGCAGAAGCATTAGCGGACAAACGGCTACTTTTTCTTACGATCAGCCAGGATTCTACATCGCGAATCTGGATGTTTGGGATATAAATACAACGGTATTTCCTGAGGGTTGTAAAAATGATAACACAATTAACCAAGTTATTAATGTCAGTACTACCCCTTCTTTTGACGCGACAGAGGATACGTTGAATCCAATTTGTTTTGGTGAGACATCAACTGTAACCGCTTTAGTCACACCAACGCCGTTTATTAATGATTGCACTCCACCAGAGAGTAATATAACATTTCTTCCAGATGGTGACGGGGATTTTTATACCACTTGTGTTACTGTGGATTGTTTTGAAGATGGGCAAACTTTGGAAGACATATCACAAATATTAGATTTGTGTTTAAATATAGAGCATTCATATCTTGGTGACTTGGATATCATTATTTCAAGTCCAAATGGTCAACAAACTTCACTTCACAGTCATCCATCAGGATTGGGTACATATCTTGGTGGACCCATAGACAATTTCACCAACGATAACGACCAAGGAGTTGGATTTGAATACTGTTTTTCTATGGCTGCCCCTACATTACTTGTAGATGGACCTACAGTTACTGCTGGTGACCCAGCGAGTGATTCAATTGCTGCTGGGGATTATTTACCTGTGGAATCTTTTGCACAACTTGTAGGCTCCCCTCTGAATGGTGATTGGTGTATTATAATCATTGATAATCTTTTAATAGATAATGGTTATATTTTCTCATGGGATTTGAATTTTGATTACAGCAATGTTACCACCCAAGGTTCTTTCACTCCTGAGATTGTTTCCGGTGCTTGGGCCGGAGATGAACCCACTATTGATGCGGTCAGTGGTGATACCATTACTATTTCACCCGACGGAGAGGGAGAATATTGTTATACCTACTCAGTTCTGGATGATTTTGGGTGTGAATATTCCGATGAGATTTGTGTCAACGTATTACCAGAGCTTGTTCATGCTGTTCCCAATGATATTTATGTTTGTGATCCTGTGACTTCAAATCCTGTTTTCAACCTATTTCAAAACAAAGACATTGTTTTGGCTCCCAATCCAAGCCCCGATGAATTTGTTGTCACTTTTCATAGTTCTGAGCAAGATGCCGAAAACGATACCAGCGAAATTGTGAATTTAAATACCTATCCAGGAAGTGACCAAGAAATAATTTACATACGATTTGAATATTTAGATTCCGATTGTTTCGTCATCGAACCCTTCCAGTTAAATGTATATGATGTCCCTGAAATCTTTCCAGTCTCCGATATATACCTGTGTGACGGTGATGTTATTGATGAAACAGCAAGCTTTGACTTAGATCAGCAGAGTTTGGGAATATTAGGAGCTCAATCCCCTTCGGATTTCATACTAACTTACCATAGTAGCGCAGAAGATGCAGATTTAGGAGAAAACAATATAAGTAGTCCCTTTAATAACACATCCAATCCCCAACCTATTTTTGTTCGAATAGAAAGTTTGGTTGGTGGAGGCTGTTACGTTGCTAGTAGAGATCCTGTCTTTAATTTAGTTGTTGATAATCAGACCTCGGCTGAACCGGCGGAAGATTTGGTAGAATGTGATGCTACAAGTGACGGATCCTTGGAAGCGACCTTTAATTTAGATTCCCAAACATCCGTCATTTTAGGTACAAGTGACCCTTTAGATTTTATAATAACTTATCATGTTTCTCAAGCGGATGCGGAAAATGCTGTTAACCCACTTTCAAATTCAATTACAGGCCCCTCTCAAACCATATATTTTAGAATTGTAGAAATTGGTTCTTCAAGTTGTTTTGGTATCGGTCAGTTTGAGCTAAGAGTTGATCCAGTTCCTGCCACCACTGCACTTGATCCTTTACTGGCTTGTGATGATGATGGTGATGGTTTTGCAGTATTTACGCTTACAGATAGAGATACGGCAGCTTTAAATGGTCAGACGGGTCTTACTGTGAGCTACCACACTACCCAGCCGGAGGCAGAAGCAGGGACGCCTTCCATTGGCCCGAGCTACACCAATACTACTGTAGACAGCGAACAAATTTGGGTACGATTGACTAATACAGCTGCTGACTGTTACAGCATTATACCCTTGGACTTGATTGTGAATCCAGTTCCTGCCGCCACTGTACTTGATCCTTTACCGGCTTGTGATGATGATTCTGATGGTTTACAAACTTTTGATTTGAGTGGTGTAGCTACAGATGTTATAGGTACTCAAACGGACATGGTTGTAAGTTACCATGAGACAGATGCCGATGCTCAGGCTGGTGTGAGTCCATTGGGCAATAGTTACCTTACGAATACGCCGGATATAGACACCATACACATTCGTTTGGAAAACACTCTAACGGGCTGTTATGCCGTAAGCACATTAGACTTGGTGGTGGAGCCTTTACCTACCATTTCTTTTTTAAATTATTCACTATGTGATGTAAATAATCCTGGTGATTTGGTAGAGGATTTTGATTTGAGTACGCTAGATACTGATATAATAAATGGACAAAATGTAACAGTAAGCTACCATGTCAATGAGGTGAATGCTCAGAGTAATATCTCTCCTTTACCCGCACTTTACAGCAGTGGTACTCAAATTATTTACGCAGCACTGGAAGATAATATCACAGGTTGTCGTGCTGTGGCACAATTGGAACTTGTAGTTGATCCAGTTCCTGCCACCACTGCACTTGATCCTTTACTGGCTTGTGATGATGATGGTGATGGTTTTGCAGTATTTACGCTTACAGATAGAGATACGGCAGCTTTAAATGGTCAGACGGGTCTTACTGTGAGCTACCACACTACCCAGCCGGAGGCAGAAGCAGGGACGCCTTCCATTGGCCCGAGCTACACCAATACTACTGTAGACAGCGAACAAATTTGGGTACGATTGACTAATACAGCTGCTGACTGTTACAGCATTATACCCTTGGACTTGATTGTGAATCCAGTTCCTGCCGCCACTGTACTTGATCCTTTACCGGCTTGTGATGATGATTCTGATGGTTTACAAACTTTTGATTTGAGTGGTGTAGCTACAGATGTTATAGGTACTCAAACGGACATGGTTGTAAGTTACCATGAGACAGATGCCGATGCTCAGGCTGGTGTGAGTCCATTGGGCAATAGTTACCTTACGAATACGCCGGATATAGACACCATACACATTCGTTTGGAAAACACTCTAACGGGCTGTTATGCCGTAAGCACATTAGACTTGGTGGTGCAGTCTTTACCAGAACTAGATTTAGAAGATAATTATGTTATATGTGCTGATGCTTCTACGGGTGGTTTAGATTATGTTGAGGTAGAACCAGAACTCTCAGTACCAAACTACAGCTTTGAATGGCGAGATGAGTTTGGCACCCTTTTGAGTACTGATGCGGCTTATTTAATTGATCAAATCGGTGTTTACAGCCTTGAGGTCAGTAATACAGTTGGGAGTAATTGCTCTACTTTGGCATTTTTTACTGTAAGCGAAAGTGAAAATCCAACTGTTACAGCCACAGTTACTTCAGAAGATTTCGCAGACTCTCATACAATATTGGCTACGGCCACTGGTAGTGGAATATATGAGTTTAGTTTGGATTTTGGACCTTGGCAAGACAGCGGTACCTTTACTGGAGTTAGGCCAGGTGAGCGTACGGTAAATGTCCGTGATTTGAATGGTTGTGGGATTATATCTTTTGTAGTTGTTGTCATAGATTACCCTTCTTACTTCACTCCTAATGGAGATGGTTATAATGATACTTGGAATATTGAAGCCTTGTCAAATCAAATGGCCTCTAAGATTTATATTTTCGACCGTTTTGGAAAGCTACTCAAGCAAATTATGCCTGCAGGAGAGGGTTGGGATGGAACTTATAATGGTCAAAAAATGCCCACCACAGATTATTGGTTTTTACTCTATTATAATGACCTGGATACAGCAGCTCCAAAACAATTAAGAGGACATTTTACACTCAAGCGTTAATTGTAAAGAATTATACAAAAAAAGCCTTGTTTTGAAAACAAGGCTTTTTTTCATTGTGTTCAATAAAATTAAAGGTTTATACTTAAAGAAATCGTGAAATCTGAAATATTTGTATCAACAGCAGTTGATCCTAAATTACCTGAACTATAAAGTTCTTGAGAAGCAGTTCTGTTTGTGTTAACGTAAGCAACATCCAGTTTACTATTACCAAAGTTATAACCCAAACCTAATGAAAACCCACTAAGCTCACCATACAAATTTTTGTTTTTGTAGGGACTTTCTATCATTTTATACCCACCTCTAAAACTGAATTTCTTTTGCCTAAGTTCTCCTCCGATTTTATAAGAATTGGCTACAGTGAAATTGTCATTAATATTGTTATTCACAGTTGTGTTCAACTGGTTGTTGTTAAAGTCAAAGGCAGTATTTGCATAATTTTTTCGTGCATAATCAAAACTAATAAGGCCTAATTTTCCAACTACATAAGCCAAACTTCCAGTGATTTTTCCAGGCGCTTTGAGTTTGTATTCAGGGTAAATATTAACTACAGCTGGGTTTACAACATAGCCTTGATTGTCAATGTCGCTAAATGTTGACAGATATTGTGTACTCTCTTCGCGTAGCGTAAACCAAGTCGGAGAATCGTAACTAAAGCCAAAGCGAAACGCATCAGATAGTTTAATAATGGTCCCAAGTTGTAATGAAAATCCCTCGCCGTTTGTGTAGAGTTTATTTTCAAAATTCACCTCATTGATTGTAGAACCAGCATTGGTGTTTTCCTCAAATAAAAATGTGTTTTTTTCAAAGTCGATAAAATGGGAGTTTAGGTTTAATCCTAAAGATATATTTTCATTGTATTGAAAGGCGATATTGGCTGAAAATTTTCCACTATTTCCAAGCGATAAATAATCGTATTGTTGACTGTAGATACCAGGGGCAATATTCGATCTATAATCCGTATTGTCTAAATCTTCACTTACAGGTTCCAGAATATAGCTGTTATAGCCTAAGAAGGCTTGTTGATTTTGATGGCCATAGCTCGATCCAATATCAGCATAAGCTTGGGTTATAGTCTCCCCTTCAAAAGCACTGATATCTCCTAATTGTAAGCCGTTGGCATTTTGTAAAAAGTAACTTGATACCGAGTTATTGGAGGTGCCTTGCACTGAGAACTGTGTGTTAAAGTCATTTGTTCTTTCGTAAAATACACTTAAAACAAATTTATTCCAAGAGGAATTTTTGGTATAATTTTTAAAAACAAATGCAGCTCCAATTTGATGTAAGTCAAGATTATTTGATGAACTGTTTGCCATGCCATTTCCGTAACTTACATCATTTGAATTGGTTTTCGTAGATGCGGACAAGACACCATGACTGGTATTAAAAATAGCAGCACCAGCAGGATTAATACTGACTCCAGATAAATCTGCCCCAAGAGCTCCGAAGGCACCTGCCATGGCCTTAAATCGTGCGGTTCCTTGGGTCTCGCCACTACCATATCTTATTGCATCTTCTAAATCTTGAGCGTGCATAAGGTTTATGACCATCATGCTAAAAATATAAATGAGATTTTTTTTCATTTTATTTAAAATTAAAATTTTAGTTTCTACGGGGTCTCGTAGAAGTACTTCTTCTTGGGCTAGAACTGCTTCCGCCAGATCTAGAATAGGAGGAACTCGAGCTAGACCTTGACCTTGAATAAGAAGAACTTCTAGGCGTTGTGCGGGATGTGTTTGTTGTAGCGCGACTGGAACTTGTTGTGCTTCTTGGTTTTGATGTCGTTCTGATAGACCTTGTTGTAGTTGTTCTAACTGTTGGACGCGTTGTATTATACTGTCGGGTTGAAGTTCTCGTACTTTCAGCGTTATTTCTTCTTACCCTTGAAACAGTTCCCAGTGCACTGCGGTTTGATAAGCTGCTTGACCGGTAGCTTGAATTTCGACTTAAAGCATTATTTCTGTTGCCATTTACATAAGCTATATTTTGACTTCTGTAGGGCGTGTAGAAGCCCACACCATAACCTCCTAAGTAGGGTGCATTCCATCCGTTATAAAAAAAAGGATTCCAGTAGCCATAATAATTTGGATATCCCCAGTTCCATCCAGCATTCCAACCCCAATTGCTCCAACCCCATCGATTCCACCCCCAATTGTTCCAACCCCAGTTATTCCAACCCCATCCCATACCGTAATTTGGTCTACTTTGGATATTGATTATAACATTAGAATCGGAGTTTTGACCCCAGCCAGCATAGCTGTTATCAGCTGTATTATTTGGGCTGTAGCTACTGTCATAATCTTCTACATCTGTAAAAACAGTCTCCTGATTGTTGTTATACTCGTTTGATTTACCTTTAAAATAGTCATTGTAGTAGCTGTTTCCTGAAACACTCTCAGAGACATCGTTAGTTGTATTCGCGTTGTAATCTTGCGTTTCAGAATCTCCGTAAATACCGTCTTCATAAACACCAACATATTGATAAGATCCGCATGACGTAACCAAGCTGAAACCAATGAATACAATTAAATAAGCATTTGTCTTTTTGAGAAAAGTAGTAAAATTCATATCGGATTAAATTAAATTGTTGAACACTTTAAAAATACTTAGTTTTGTAAAGCATAAGTATTTACAATTTTATCATACAATAGTTATGCCAAATTACAACAATATGGCTAAAAACCTTACAAAGCGCTCAGAAGATTATTCGAAATGGTACAACGAATTGGTTGTAAAAGCAGACTTAGCTGAAAACTCCGCCGTACGAGGTTGTATGGTTATAAAACCCTATGGTTATGCGATTTGGGAAAAAATGCAAGCAGAGTTAGACCGCATGTTTAAAGAAACGGGGCATCAGAACGCCTATTTTCCACTTTTTGTTCCAAAAAGTCTTTTTGAAGCCGAGGAGAAAAATGCGGAAGGTTTTGCCAAAGAGTGTGCTGTTGTTACACATTACCGTTTGCAAAATGATCCAGATCAACCTGGAAAACTTCGTGTAGATCCTAAGGCAAAATTAGAAGAGGAACTTGTAGTGAGGCCTACTAGTGAAGCGGTCATTTGGAATACTTATAAAGGCTGGATTCAGTCTTACAGAGATTTGCCAATACTCATCAATCAATGGGCCAATGTAGTGCGCTGGGAGATGCGAACCCGTCTTTTTTTAAGAACCGCTGAATTTTTATGGCAAGAAGGGCACACCGCACATGCAACCAAACAAGAAGCTTTAGAGGAAGCCAAACAAATGAATCAAGTCTACGCCGATTTTGTTGAAAATTTTATGGCCATACCCGTAATTCAAGGTACAAAAACGGAAAGTGAACGCTTTGCTGGTGCTGAGAAGACCTATTGTATTGAAGCATTGATGCAAGATGGCAAAGCCTTACAGGCGGGTACGTCTCATTTTTTAGGGCAGAATTTTGCCAAGGCATTTGATGTCAAATTCATGACAAAAGAAGGATCTCAAGCCCATGTTTGGGCCACCTCATGGGGGGTTTCTACAAGACTAATGGGCGCACTTATTATGACCCATAGTGATGATCAAGGCTTGGTATTACCTCCAAATTTGGCACCCTATCACGTTGTCATTGTTCCTATTTACAAAAGTGAAGATCAGCTCAATGCAATCAGTACTGTAGCTGATACCATCATGACATCTTTACGCGCCAAAAACATCAGTGTTAAATACGACAACCGTACCACGCAACGCCCCGGGGCAAAATTTGCGCAGTATGAATTACAAGGCGTACCGCTTCGCATCGCTATTGGCCCTAATGATTTAGATAATGGAACTGTTGAGTTGGTCAGGCGCGACACCTTTTCCAAGGAAACAATTGATTTAGAAGAACTTCAATCTAAAGTCACGCAATTAATAGCAGAGATTCAAGATGCATTGTATGTAAAAGCCTTAAAATTTAGGGATCAGCACATCACTTTGGTAGACGATTTTGAAGCATTTAAAGCAACACTAGAAACAAAGGGTGGTTTTGTTTCTGCACATTGGGACGGATCTGAAGAAACAGAGCATAAAATAAAAGAACTTACCAAAGCAAGCATTCGTTGCATTCCTATGGATGCTTCGCAAGAAGAGGGAAAGTGTGTATTTTCGGGTGCCCCTTCAAAGCAACGCGTTCTATTTGCGAAAGCGTACTAATTTCTGCAAATACATCAAAAAAACAATATTGAAAGTTGTAGCATTTAAAAATAGTTGTATTTTTGCAACCGCAATATCAATATTGTAGCTGTTTTGTATTATCACGATTCAAAACAAAACGGCCCGTTCGTCTATCGGCTAGGACGCCAGGTTTTCATCCTGGT
>CAJWNW010000053.1 GCA_913044085.1 uncultured Flavobacteriaceae bacterium
ACATCATCTTACCAGCGATAAATGAAAACGGCAAACAACAAAGCGCTGAATCTCCAGCAACTAAGCCAAAAAAAGTTGCTGTTGCTTTCGCAGAATTAATAAATGAAGCTTTGTTAATATGAATTACCTTTGGAGTTGATGTGGTTCCGGATGTTTGTATGGCAATAAAATCAATATCGTTTACCCATTCGAGAATGAAGTTTCCAAGTTGAATTTCATTTTGTGAACCATTAGCCACATGATTGAATGCAAAGGTTTTTATGGATTTAGCATTATAGCGTTCACCATTAATCCTGAAGGAGGTATGAGGTTTATTATGATAAGGCGTATATTCCAAATGAACGCTAATTAATCATTGATTACCTTGCCAAATAATTTTTCTCTCCAATCAGACCAATTGTATTTTTTTGAAAATACGTACAAAACTATAGGGTAAACAATAAAAACAGGGACAAATATTTCAAAACCAGCCATTGTTGGCTCAGAGATATCTTTAAATATAGAATTGGTTTGAAAAGCAGTCCAATCGGCAGTGATTAATAACGAAGCGACTAAATTATTAGCAGCATGAAATCCTAAAGCGAGTTCCAAACCTTCGTCCATCAATGTCATAATGCCCAGTAAGAAACCGGTTCCAATGTAATGAAACAAAAGAATATAGCCTAACTTTTCAATTTCGGGATTAGCCAAATGCATTGCTCCAAAGACTAGTGATGTTAATACCAATGGGACCCAGCGGTTTTTTGCCAAAATACCCAAGCCTTGCATCAAATAGCCTCTAAACAAATACTCTTCAAAACTCGTTTGCAAAGGGATTAAGAGAACTGCAATCAAGACAAGAATTAAAAATGGAACCAATTGAAAATTAAACTCATAATTTTCGGGGTTAGAAAAATACTCTACGCCAATAAAACCAATGGTAATAACACCCCAAAATATAAATGCAAACCAAAAACGACCCCAGTCAATTTTTTCTCTAGAAGTGGTCAAACTGACCAAGCTTTGTTTATGTATGACCTTCACAGTAAAAAATACTGCTACTAAGCCTCCTGCATAGGTCAACAGCATTAAAAATAAATTTAAATTTGAATCTAATATCCCCATCAATTTATAAGGGTCATCCATGGCTGCCATAGTGTCATTGCTAAAAGTTTCCATTATAACTGCAATAGTAAATGGAATTTGACCCAAAACAATTCCTACAACAACAATGAAAAATCCAACAATATAAAGCCACCAATCATTTTCTATTTTAAAAGCCTGTTTTATATACATAATCTATAAATTTAATTTCCATTTATTCGAAGGGTCATATGACAACCTTCCGTTTATTATTTTCAAGGGTGATACCAAGTTATTGGTAAACAAGGCTCCTGTACCCAATCCTTGCGGACGATCTACGTTAAATTGGTAAGTCCATTGTGCAATTGCATTTAAACCAACATTGCTCTCTAGTGCACTTGTTATCCACCAACCTATCGAATGGAGTTCTGCCAAATCAATCCAGGACTGACTACCAGAAAAACCACCAACAACTGTTGGTTTTAGTATGATAAATTGGGGATTTATTGTTTGTAGCAGATAATTGCGTTTTGTTACATCATGAATCCCAATTAATTCTTCATCCAATGCAATTGGCAAGGGTGAATGTGCACAAAGTTCAGCCATGGCTTCAATTTGGCCAGAAGCAATGGGTTGTTCTATGGAATGTAGTTGTAAATCGGAAAGACGTTTTAATTTTTCTAGTGCTTCATCCGTTGAAAAGGCACCATTGGCATCAACACGGATTTCTATGGTATTAGCGTTATATTCTTTTCTAATGGATTGAAGCAGTTTGAATTCAGTATCAAAATCGAGGGCACCAATCTTAATCTTTATACAATCGAAACCAGAAGCAATTTTTGAATGAATTTGAGATTTCATAAAATCTGTATTTCCCATCCAAACCAAACCATTGATTGGTATTTCTGCTTCCCCTTCTGTGAATTTTGAAGGAAATAAAACAAAGGATTTATTGGCGTTAAAATCTAAAAAGGCGGTTTCCAAACCAAATTGAATGGCTGGGAATTCTGACAATTCTTCCAATAGGGCTTCTTGTCCTAATTTGATATTTTCACAAACCCAGTCTAATTTATCTTCGAAGTCAGGCCGGTCATCACAGCTCAAGCCTCTAAACATGCCACACTCACCAATACCCGTTTTATTGGCATCTTGTATCTTAAGAAACCAAGTATCCTTAGAGCTTAACACCCCTCTGGAGGTACCACTGGCTTGTTTAAATTGCAGTTGGTATTTAAAAAAGGTAGCCTTCATTATTCGTTAGGAAAGTTATTGCAATTGTTCAATCACTAATACAGAAGCAAACAATAGAGACATCGCAAATGTTGATAGGGCCACCAACTTAAGATGAGGATCAAATCGCTTTGGATTTTTGATACCATAGACAATTTTTAGATGAATCAATAAAGGCGCAAAAGCAATCCAACTGAAAAGCATTAAATAAGAAAAAGACATAATGCTTTGAAACGCAATCATAAGCCCGATTGCCGATAGAATCAATAAAAAATGGTATATCTTAGAATTTTCACGTCCCATATAGCCTGCAAGGGTATATTTATTTGATTTTTTATCAGAATCTAAATCTCGCATATTGTTTAGATTCAAAACAGCGGCACTTAAAAATCCAACTGCAGAGGCAGGCAGTAAGAGTCGAATGTCAATTTGCTTTGAAAATAAAAAGAAGGTACCAAAAACACTCAATAATCCAAAAAACAAAAATACCATCAAATCTCCCAGGGCTCTATAGCCATAAGCAGCATCCCCAACAGTATAAGAAATTGCTGCCCAGATTGAAAGCCCTCCCAAAATTACAAATACTGTGGAAGCAATCAACTGCTCAAAGCCAAAAGAAACCCAGATTAATGCGATAGCCAAACCAGTGCTAATAAGCGCGTTTAAAATAACTGCAAGTCGCATTTGCTTTGGCGTGACTACTCCGCTCTGTATTGCCCTTTCAGGACCAATACGAGATTGGTTATCGGTTCCTTTGATTCCATCTCCATAATCATTTGCTAAATTGGACAATATTTGAAAGCTTAAGGTGGTTAAAATAATCAGTGTAAAAATCAAACCGTCAAAAAAACCTAAAAAATAAGCGTAGCTTGAGCCGACCAATGCACCAGAAATAGAGAGTGGTAGCGTCCTAAGCCGTGAAGCCGATATCCAAGTTTTTAAAGTTGCCATCTTAGGGAATCCATTTTTTATTAAAATTGGGAGGTCGCTTTTCCAAAAACGCATCGCGTCCTTCTTTAGCCTCTTCTGTCATATAAGCCAATCGTGTGGCTTCACCAGCAAAAACTTGTTGCCCAACCATACCATCATCCGTTAGATTCATGGCAAACTTTAGCATTTTAATGGAAATTGGTGATTTTTGCAAAATTTCTTGCGCCCATTCATAAGCGGTAGCTTCTAAATCTGCATGCGGTATGACTGCATTAATCATGCCCATTTCATAGGCCTCTTGCGCACTGTAATTTCTACCTAAAAAGAATATTTCTCGAGCTTTCTTTTGACCGACCATTTTGGCCAAATAGGCCGAGCCGTAACCGCCGTCAAAACTGGTCACATCGGCATCTGTTTGTTTAAAAATGGCGTGTTCTTTACTGGCAAGTGTTAAATCACAAACTACATGTAAGCTGTGACCACCTCCGACAGCCCAACCAGGGACAACTGCAATAACAGCTTTGGGCATAAAGCGAATCAAGCGTTGGACTTCTAATATATTTAAACGTTGATAGCCATCTTTACCAACATAGCCCTCATCCCCTCTTGATTTTTGATCTCCACCACTGCAAAAGGAATATATACCATCTTTTGATGAAGGACCTTCAGCACTTAACAAAACGACCCCTATGGAAGTGTCTTCATTGGCGTCTTGAAAAGCTTTTAATAGCTCGGAGGTTGTTTGGGGTCTGAAAGCATTGCGAACATCCGGTCTATTGAAAGCAATCCGTGCGACACCTTCACATTTGTTGTATGTAATATCTTCAAAATCAAGGGCTGTTTTCCAGTTGATAGCACTCATAGCTTTATTTTAAATAAATTCCATCAGATTCCAGGCGTATGAGTCGCTTTTTGTACAAGGCGCCTACTGCTTTTTTAAAACTCTTTTTACTCATTTGTGCAACTGACTTTATAGCTTCTGGGGAGGATTTGTCAGTAACATTTAAAAATCCGTTGTGATCAGTAATTATGTCTAATAATGCCATGGCAGTGGATTTAATATTTCTATAGCCAATTTTTTGAAGACTGACATCAATTTTATTACCAGGCCTAATTTTTTTAACAATGCCTTTTAATCTATCGCCAATGCTCAGGTCTTTAAAAATTGCATCTTTGAAAATCAGTCCTAAATGACAGTTATTCACAATGACATTCATGCCTAATTCAGAAGGATGTGAGACAATTAAATCCACTTCATCGTAAAGCTGGACACTCAGTGCTGAATTGTCAAGAAAGCGATTTGTTTTACTGGATGCCACCAGCCGATCCGTCTTTTCATCTAAATAACAATGGACCAAATACCAACCTCCTTTTTTCATTTTAAAAGCTTGCTCTTTAAACGGACAAAACAACTCTTTGACCAAACCCCAATCTAAAAAGGCACCATATTCATTTACAGCATTGCAACGAAGTAGCGCAAATTCACCCTTTTGAATATAAGGGTCATCAGTAACGGCAACCAAGCGTTCTTCATTGTCTAAATAAACGAAAACCTCAAGCACATCGTCGATTTCAAAAGCATCAGGAACATAGCGATTGGGTAGCAATACTTCATTGTCTTCTAAATCTCCCAAAAACAAGCCTGGATCTGTATCTCTTAAGATTTTTAAAGCGTTATAACGACCAATCTCAATCATTGTGCAAAGGTAAGCATATTCCTTCTAATAATTACTTTCGAAAAGCCTTCAGAAAGTTAAAGTTTTTACTAATTTTGCTAGAATGAAAAAATTTATTCTCATAATAAATTGTAAAGACCAGTCTGGAATCATTGCAGCGACCACAAATTTCATTTTGAAATGCGATGGAAATATCACTTATGTGGACCAACACGTAGACCACCAAGAAGGGGTGTTTTTTATGCGACTCGAATGCACATTAAACAATGTCGAAATTCAAAAAGAAGATTTTGTGAAATCTTTTAACACGGTTGTAGCTCATAAATTCCAAATGGATTGGAGACTTTACGACTCTGATTCCGTTTTAAAAATGGCGCTATTTGTGTCAAAATACGACCATTGCCTATATGATATTTTAGGGCGATTTAAATCTGGAGAGTTAAAAGTTGATATTCCTTTCATTGTAAGTAACCACAAAGACTTAAAGCCCATTGCAGATAGCTTTGGTATCCCATTTTATCACGTTCCAACCTCTGCCGAAACCAGCGATAAAGCCCAGCTACGACATCTTGAATTATTAAAAAAATACAATATTGATTTTATCGTGTTGGCACGCTATATGCAAATCATACCAAAGGATATAATCGCTGTTTACCCATTTAAAATCATCAACATTCACCATTCATTTTTACCCGCATTTATTGGTGCAAAGCCCTATCACTCTGCGTTTAAACGTGGAGTAAAAATTATTGGGGCAACCTCCCATTATGTTACCGCTGAATTGGATGCAGGTCCTATTATTGAGCAAGACGTCGTTCGCGTTTCACACTCACACAGCATCAAAAATTTAATTGCCAAAGGGCGTGATTTAGAAAAAATCGTACTAGCAACAGCCATCAAGCATCACATCGACCAAAAAGTATTGGTCTACAGCAACAAAACAGTGGTCTTTTCTTAAGAATCTAATTCTAAAATACCGACTCTTTTCCAAAATGTTTTGTCAATAAATAATATAATACTGCGCGGTATTTATTTCGATTGGACTGGCCGTAAACTCTAATACTTCGTTGATAGCAGTATTGAGTTCTGGAGTTTCTTTCAGATCTGACTTTTTAATTAAAAAATTGTTCCGAAGTGTTTTAACTTCCGAAGCGTCAGATGCAGAATCAGTACTGGCGTCTTTATTTTAAATAGAAGGTCCACAAGCATTGGTTACTTTTGTTAATAAATCCATTTCAGGATTTATGTTGCACTTTTTTTTAAAATCTGTGGCATATTTTTCTATCAATTCTTCTCTTTTGTTCATATTGTTTGGGTTATGTTACATAAATAAACAGGCTTAAATAAAGCCTTTCATTTAGATATAGACACGTAATAATTCCAAAAGTCACATTTTCTATAAAAATTATTTAAGTGCGTCAAAGTAGGCCAATAATATTTTACTGTTTTCTTCAGAAGGTGTGATAATCTCCAATAGTTGAGGTGAGTTTGAAGCCTCAAAAAATGAAGGCAAAGCTTTTGATAGGCTTTCAATCGAATTAGCAGCATAATAATCAAATCCAAAATCTTTTGCCAATCCCTTAGCACTACGACCATGTTTGGTTTCAAAATAGGTTTTAAAGAGTTTTGAATTGTCATTTCCAGGAAGAATTCTAAAAATACCACCCCCATCGTTATTGATAATTATCATTTTAAAATTATTGGGAATGTACTTGTTCCACAACCCATTCGCGTCATAAAAGAAACTCAAGTCTCCTGATATAAGTAAGGTGGGAAGTTCTGAAACAATAGCTGCGCCAATAGCAGTACTTGTAGAACCATCTATACCACTGGTGCCTCTATTACAATACAACGCAATAGAACTATCAAATTCAAACAATTGCAAATAACGAATGACAGAGCTGTTTGAGGATTGCACCATATAAGACTTAGGAATGGTCGCTGAAATCAACTCAAAAGCTTTGAAATCACAAAATGGCATGGATTTTAAATAGGATTTATGTGCTTTGAGACGCTTCTGTTTTACGGCTTGCCAAAATTCAAAGTAAGAACTAGTTGTTGGAGCAACCGATTTGTACAATTGATCTAAAAACATACTTGGTTTACATTTGAAATGTTTTGAAAGACTAAAAAACGTATCATTGGCATTGTTAGAATCTACGTGCCAATGGTGCTTTGGTTTATATGTTCTCAAAAATGCTTTAATTCTTTTAGAAATAATCAAACCGCCAAAAGTTAATAATATATCAGGTTGCAACGCTTTAAGTCCTGCTGAATCAAGAGGGGTAATCAATTGGTCAATAAAGGGGAAAAATCGAGGGTGGTGCAAGTTTGAAGTCGTTTCTGTAAGTACAATAACAGAAGAATCATTTGCCAGTTTTTGAATCATTTTAGCATCAATAGTATTTGGCTTATTTACGCCTACGAGTACAAGCTTTCGTTCAGCCCTTTGCCAAGTCCCTAAATTTAAAGCACTGAGTTTGATAGTGGCTATTGTTTTTAGGCTTTTAGTCGAAATTTGTTGGAAATCAAGTGCAGTAACGGTTTCGTATAGAGGATCCTCTAAAGGGACATTAATGTGTACTGGCCCCATTTTATTCAAGCCAGTATCCAATGCCTTTAAAATTAATTTTTGAGTCTTAATTTCTGTTGATTTCAAGCTGCTGAAATATCTTTTTTTTGGAATTTTCAAGTTGGCTTCGAAAAGTACATGGGCTCCAAAAGCGTTCGGTTGAATAATTGTCTGGCCATCCCCTATATTGATAAGGTTTTCTGGACGGTCTGCAGAAATAACAACCAATGGAATACCTGTATAAAAGGCTTCAGCTACCGCAGGATAATAATTTAGAAGGGCACTTCCAGAAGTACAAACAACTGCAACTGCTTCAGAAGTTTGTTGAGCTATACCCAAAGCAAAAAAACCAGCAGAACGCTCATCAACAATACTGTAACATTTAAAAAAAGGGTTGTTTGTAAATCCAATGATCAAAGGGGCGTTTCGGCTTCCCGGAGATATCACAATGTGCTTAACTTCCTTTGCTTTACAAAGCTGGATAACGTATTGTGCTAAAGTTTGTTTTGGATAAATCATTAGGTTGCAAAGGTATTGATTTTACATATTTAAACCTTAATGAAATTATAAATTTTGAAGCTTAAAATACGGATTTAAGGGTTTGAATCTTAGCTTCTGTTTCTTCCCATTCACTTTCAGGAATTGATTTTTCAGTAATGCCACCACCTGCATATAATTTAGCTGTATTTCTATCCAATTGCATACAGCGTAAATTGACGACTAAATTGGCATACTGAAGTTTGGGGTTGGAATGGTGTATAATTTTCCCTAAAAAGCCTGAATAATAGCTACGATTGATGGGCTCATACTCATTTATGAAAGCCATTGCGACTTTTTTGGGGGTTCCGCAAACAGCCGGGGTTGGATGCACATCATTAAGAAGCGCTTTAAATCCGTTTGGAGTTGGCTTTAAGGTGCCTGAAAGTAGGGTTTGTAAATGAAATAATTTACCTGCCCTAATTGTTTTAGGATCAGAGGTACAAATAAATTCTAAATGCTTTTTTAAAGTTTTTTTTAGAAAATTTGTTACAATGGCTTGCTCTTCAAAATTTTTTCCATCCCACTCCACTAATTTTGAATCATTATATTTTTGTGTACCAGCCAAAGCAGTGGAATGAAGCTTTTGACCTTCAATTTTTAAAAGGGATTCAGGAGAAGCACCCATCCATATTCCTGTTTTTGGATGAAACCAAAAATAGGTGTAGGCCTCGGGGTAAGCTTTGACGATAGAATAAAAGAGATCTAAAGCGTTGATATTTAAAAATTCAATTTCAGCGGTTCTAGCTAAAACAACTTTTTCCATAGTTGTTTTATGAATGAATTGAATGGCTTTTTTGATTAAATTTTTGTGAACATTAGGATTACATTTAGAATTTTGAGAATATAAAAAAGAAGTTGATTTACTTTTTAAATTTAATTCTAAAGCTTCAGAAACAGATTCTGGGATTAAGTAAGTAGGATGTTTTTTGAGGTTGAAAGGCGCAAAAACAAAGCCCGCCTTATTAAATCCTGAAGATTGATAGGATTTTGCATTGGTTTGTAATAAAGCTTTAATGGTATTTTTATTGAAATTTGAATACATAACAAATGGCTTTTGACTAGTCATCTGTAACTTGATTCTTTCAGAAATTGAAGATTTAGGCATTACAATTATTTTGGAAGCCTGATGGTTGTTAATTTACATAAAGTAATGAGTTCCTCCTTCTCATTGGTCACGCGGATACTAAATACTTGAGTGGTTCGCCCTTTGTGTAGGCACTGAGCAGTGGCATAAATAAATCCATCTTTAACGCTCTTTACATGTTGAGCTGAAATATCAATTCCTCGAACAATATATGATTCAGTATCCAAAAAGAAATGCGCCGCAAAACTACCAACAGTTTCTGCTAGAGCCAATGTGGCACCACCATGTAAGACACCATCCGGTTGGTATACTTTTGACGTCACTGGCATTTTAGCAACAATTGAATCGTCAGTGGCATCAACAAACTCGATGGACAGTGTTTCCATTAGGTTGCCTTTGCAAACCGCGTTTGCCTTATCAATTAATTGTTCTTTAGAAAACGGCATTAAGAATATATTTTACACAAAAATACAAAAAGAAAAAACGGCTCATCTACCGCTTTAGTTAAAATTGGCGAAAAAAAAGCGCAATCATCAGATTGCGCTTTTTAGTGTAATTTAAATTGGAATTACAAATTATGAAGTTTTCTTACATGCTAGTGCATATACAACTAAACCAAATCCAATTTTGTTAATTGCGTCGGCAATGTTGTATAGTACTTGCATGTCTAATTCTAATCCAAAGAAAGAACCTGCTTCTCCGTACCATCCAGCAGTACCAGCCATGTATCCTACAGGGTAAATAGCCCATCCTACTAGTACGAACCAGCATAACATTTTGTGAGCAGAGGCTACATCGCCGCCTGCTTCCTTAGCCATTTTTGCTGCACCACCTAGCCAAATTTCATAAGCAATAGCAAAGTAAGCTAATCCAGAGAGTGTTCCCCAAATAACAGCGTCTCCACCTGACTCACCTATGTAACCAGTTACTAACATTACTACGGAAAGTAAAATCATTTTCCAAAGCAATGATTTGGTAGCTCCAGCAACTTTAAGGATTAAATAGAATTCAACACACATTAAAGGCACTGTAAGAATCCAATCTACATATCTAAATGCAGTTACATTATCAAGAGCACCGGCCATTGCGGCGTCACGCATGTACCAATAGTGTACTGCAGCGATAAATGTGATTAAACCAGAAACTAAAACAGAAGTTCTCCATTTTTTGTCAAATTGGTTTAATGAAAGGAAAAAGAAGGCAGAAGCTGCCATCATAGCCATACATCCGATAAAGAATGTAAAATTCACTGGATCGTTAACGTTACCTGTAACATCAGCGATAAGTGGTAAGAATAAATTTGTCATCTTTTATAAATTTTTGTTAGTTTTGTTTAAACAAATATATAATTTTTTACATAAACTCATATAATTTCCTATTTTTTTTGACCCAAAATCAAGTATTTAACAATTTTTTATGAATATTATTTATAAATTTTCAATCCTATCCAGCTTCTTAGGATTATGGATTACATCCCTTTTGCCGGAGGCTTTTGAGTTAATTTTAGGGTTTATTTTGATTTTCACTTTTGGTATGGTCCATGGATCTAACGATATAATGATTGTTCATAAGCTTTCGAATAAGACAAATTCAAGCTTTTTTAAAATTTTAATGACATACCTTTTTGTGGTAACGGCTGCGATTACAATCTTTTACTTTATTCCTGTATTTGCATTGGCGCTTTTCATTATATTTAGTGCCTACCATTTTGGAGAACAACACTGGGAAGAGGTTTTGTCAAATCTTAGCCCAGTGCTCCAGAAAATTTTCTTTTTTGGTTATGGTTTGCTAATTCTGTACATGGTTTTTTC
>CAJWNW010000054.1 GCA_913044085.1 uncultured Flavobacteriaceae bacterium
GGTCCGTGACCGATTTTCTTTTTATGGATTTTAACTTTGCCAGGACTGGTATTTTTAACCTCGCTGATTTGTCTGTAACCACAGGAATGGTTCTAATTTTAATATCGACTTTCAAAGAAAAAAACAGAAAATCAAAACCTCTACCCTAAGTATTCTTTTATTGTATTCACGATATAATCGATTTGATTGTCTTCAAGCTCTGTATGCATTGGAAGTGAAAAAACTTCTTTAGATAATTGATTGGTTACTTTAAAATCCGCTTCATCATAACGCTTGCTTTTGTAGGCCTTTTGTTGGTGTAAAGGAATTGGATAATACACCCCGCAAGGAATACCCTTAGCATTTAAATGGGCCACCAAACCATCACGATCCCCATTTTTTAACTTTAAAGTGTATTGATGAAATACATGACAATCGCAATTATCACAAATATTATCACAATCTGTTCCAGATTTGGGAATAACTAAATTTGGATGAATTCTAAAAGCTGTATTGTATTTTTTAGCCGCATTTCGTCGTGCTTGATTGTAGGAGTCTAGCTTAGGAAGTTTTGCATCTAAAACTGCGGCTTGAATGGAATCTAAGCGGGAATTAACACCAACCACATCATGGTGGTAACGTTTGTACATTCCATGATTTACGATGCCTCTAATGGTGTGGGCCAAATCATCGTCGTTTGTGAAAATTGCGCCGCCGTCTCCGTAACATCCTAAGTTTTTAGATGGAAAAAAAGAGGTGGATGCAACGTCTCCCAATGTTCCAGCCTTGGCTTTAGACCCATCAGAGAAGCTATAACTTGCTCCAATCGCTTGGGCATTATCTTCAATTACAAAAAGGTTGTTGTCTTTTGCAATCTTTAAAATAGCCTCCATATCGGCACATTGTCCAAACAAATGTACAGGGACAATAGCCCTGGTCTTTGGGGTTATGGCTTTTTTGATGCACTCTATGTCAATATTAAAATTATTTGGGTCTACATCTACTAAAACCGGAGTAAGCCCCAAAAGTGCAATTACTTCTACGGTCGCGGCAAAAGTAAAATCCGCTGTTATGACCTCATCCCCAGGTTTTAGCCCCACGCCCATCATAGCAATTTGAAGTGCATCAGTTCCATTAGCACATGGAATGACATGTTTAACCCCTAAATAATTTTCAAGATTTGTTTGAAACTCCTTAACCTTAGGCCCGTTTATAAATGAGGTCTCATCAATAACTTTTTGAATGGCATTATCTACTGAATGTTTTATGTCTTGATATTGACCCTTTAGGTCAACCATTTGGATTTTTTTCATAGTAATTTACATTCGATACTTTAAGTTAATAACCAATGCAAAAATACAAAATTAGCAAGGCGTAAATGCTAAAATTAAGATAAAGAATGTATTTTTGTTTAAAACCACACTCTTTGACTGTAGTCTACAATTTTGCAATTCAGCTGGTTAACGCTCTGCTTCCAGCTTTAGGTCTCTTTAATGAAAAGATTAAAAAAGGGGTCATAGGGCGCAAAAAAACCCTTAACTTTTTACTCAAAAACATTGGTGAAAGCGATACTGTTTTTTGGTTTCACTGCGCTTCTTTGGGGGAGTATGAGCAAGGCCTTCCGGTTTTTAAAAATCTTAAATTATTATACCCCCAAGCAAAAATTGTACTTACCTTTTTCTCTCCCTCAGGCTATGAGATTAGACAAGAAAACCCCATCACACCTTTAGTTGTTTATCTTCCTTTGGACACCAAAAAAAATGTGAACTTATTTTTAAAGGGTGTCAGGCCAAGTTTGGTTATTTTTGTGAAATATGAGCTTTGGCCCAATTATTTATTAGCTCTTAAAAGCCATTCTGCAAAAGTTTTTTTAATCTCAGCCTTATTCAGACCTCAGCAATATTTTTTCAAATCCTTTCTCAAAAAATGGCGGCAATTACTGTTCAGCTTTGATCATATTTTTACTCAAGACAAAGAGTCAAAAGCACTGCTGAAAGGGGTCGGATTCAACGAGGTAACCGTTTCGAACGATACGCGCTTTGACCGTGTTTCAAGTCAATTGGAGCAAAATAACACATTGGAGTTTGTAGAAGGTTTTATTGACAACAAAACATGTATTGTTGCCGGCAGTACATGGCCAGAAGACCATGCAATTTTGGGGGCCTATATCAAAGCGGCAAAAGGGAATTTAAAATTTATCATTGCCCCACACAAAATTGAAAAACAAGGCATTCAAAAACTTAAAAACACTTTAGGAGACAAAGCTGCTTTGTACACAAATTACAATCCAGAAACACTTTCTACAAAACAAGTCTTAATTATTGATACCATAGGCCTTTTAACTAAACTGTACCACTATGCCGCGGTTGCTTATATTGGTGGTGGCATGGGAACAACAGGGCTGCACAATACTTTAGAAGCTGCCGTCTTTAGTGTTCCCATTATCATTGGAAAAAATTATGAAAGATTCCCAGAAGCAAAAGCCATGTTAGATCTTGGTGGGTTGGTAAGTGTTCAGGATGCTTCCAGCTTTAAAAAATCTTTAGATGTTTTTGTAGAAGATGAAAACTTGAGACATTCATGTGGTCAGAAGAACAAAGAATACATTGATAAAAACAAAGGCGCTACGGCTTTAATTACTGAAAAGATAACGACACAGAGTACTATATAGGAGCCTTATGAACTTTGATGTAGTCAATAATAAATTCTTGAGGGAAAATAGTGTCGTCTACTTCAAATCCACCAAAATGGCCGCCTATTGCTAAGTTTAATATCAAGTAAAACGGTTTATTAAAAGGCCAAATGTCATTGGACTTCTCTTCAGGAGCAAAAGTATATACAATATCATTGTCAATTGAAAATTGAATCTGATTTTTGTCCCAATTCATTTTATAAATATGAAAACCATCCTCAATATTATTTACCCTTGTTATTTTAGTGTTTTTTGAAATTCCATAACTGTCTGTTGTATGTAAGGTGTTATGAATTTCACCCGGCAATCTCCCGACATATTCCATGATGTCTATCTCTCCACATCCAGGCCAATAATTTTCATCTATATCATGACCTAACATCCATATAGCGGGCCAAACACCTTTACCTCTAGGAAGTTTTGCCTTAACCTCTACAGTTCCGTACTGAAATTCAATCTTATCCTTAGTGGTAATACGCCCCGAAAAATATCGGTTGTTTTTATTTGTGGCTTTGATGACTAATTTTTCATTTCTAAGAAAAATATTTTCTTTTGTATAATTCTGATATTCCTTATTCCCCCAACCGCAAAGCTCAGGACATCCATTTCCTAGCTCATAATTCCAATGGTTAAGGTCCAAAATTGTATCATTAAAATTGTCCATGAAAATAACAGATTCCTCAGGATTTTTATCTCTTTTTTGGACAAATAAAAACATCAGTAAAAGTAGTAATCTTAGAATCATTTTTTAGACTGTAGCGATTAAAGTATCATTTATTATTGGTAGACTCGGATGTAATCTACCTCCATAGCATCTACATAGCCTTGCTGTAAATTTGAATCTATTACACCACCGTTGGTACCGCCCATGGCAACATTAAAAATAAAAAAGAAGTCTTCATTAAATGGAAAATAGGGTTCAACTCCAGAAATATTCATAGAGAAAAACTCATTGCCATCTAAATATGTTTTAATACTTGTTGGCGTCCATTCCAACGCATATACATGCCAATTTGATGATGTAGAGTTTGTGGTATTCTCACCATATAGAGCTCTTTCCCCATTCGCTAGCTTCCAGTGCAAAGTAGAGTGAATGCTGTTCTTATTTTCAAACTGTTCCATAATATCAATTTCACCACACTGTGGCCACCCAACACCAGGATCCCTAAAATTAGCCCCCAACATCCATAATGCTGGCCATGATCCTTGAACAGATGGCAGCTTCGCACGGATTTCTACGCGGCCGTATTTAAATTCAAATTTATCTTCAGTTATGATACGAGCAGATGTATAAGTCCCGTTAGTTTCTTTTCTTACTTTAATCTTTAATATACCTGCTTCTTTTCTAACGTTATTAGAACTAGAAGTATATATCTGTTCTTCTTGATTCCCCCATCCACCACCACCGAGTTCTGTAGTCCACTTGGAAAAATCAATTGAACCTGTTCCGTCAAATTCATCGGACCAAATAAGTACATCGTTATTTCCAGAACCCCCATTGCCTTCAACATTGATTGCTAAATTCGTGATTTTGGAAATTGAAGTTCCATCTGCAGCATATGCATAAACATAAAATGGAAACTGGTTAAGTCCTGTGTCTGTAAGTGTAAATGAAAAATCTCCTGTTGTATTTTGTGTTTCATCGCCATTATTCCCAATTCTAAAACCATAACTAACAGCATTGTCCGCTGTCGCTGTTCCGTAAAAAATACCTGATCCATCACCACTGGGATTGTCGTTATCTTCACCTTGAATATTAACCTCAACCACTAAATTTGAAACACCCATGCAACTACACCCGTCAATATTTATGATTGAACTCACAGGTTCAACCGTTATTGAATTTTGAGTAATTAATGATTTAAATTCATAACATTCATCATTGACACCCCAATTTAGAGTCGTCTCAGAATTTGGATTACCTTCGGCTGCATCAAATTCAGACTTATTAAAATAAATTAAAGGCTGGTCTGAATCTGACCAACAGCTTTCATATTCATAAACCGTTTCGTTGCTAGGATTACTATTTGAGGAAGAATCTCCTCCAGAAGAGCAAGAAATTACGGTAGCTGTTACACAAACCGTACAAAGAAAATATAGAATAGCTTTTTTTAGCATGTCAAAATATAATAATGAGGCAGATAGCACTATCTGCATATTTTTTGAAATTTAATATTATTCTACAACTAAAACAAACCACCAAGTAAACTCATTGGCTCCATCAACTGTTTTTAGGTACAATTCGTTTTCGTTGTAATCCCAAATTTCGTAAACATGATTGCCTCCAGTATAATAAGTAAAAAAGGCATTACCTGTCAAATTGATAGAAACTTGGCCTGGATCTGTAATCACCCAATTATCTGTATAATCTGCAAACTGATAATTTAAAATATCTGCACCATCAACACCACCAGTTCCATTATCTCCCAAATCAGCAAAGACTTGAGCGGCCCTTCCAAAAATATCATTATTGGTAATGTGATTTATAGTTCCATCAGAATTGATAACCCAACGGTCATCATAAGCGCCAACACCTGTTTTTTCTTCGGCACTCGCACCATACCATTCACAAGGGATTGTACCACCAACAGGGCCCAATCCAAAGTGATTTGAAACTTCAGATTTTACACGCCAGGTTTTAGAACTGCCACCAGTAAGTGCTTGTATAAGTTCTTCTGGGGGGGTGTAAGTGGCAAGAACTTCGATACTAAATGCTGTTGAACTCGCATTGCCTGCTGTTCCTGTAGCTAACACAACTATATCATAAGTGTTTACCCCTATGTTGTAAAAAGTTCGTTGAAATACACCAGATGATGAAACTGCCGCGGTCTCACCATCAATTATAAATTGGTAATTAATAGCGTTGTTAGCAGAGGCAATAAAATGAACTAACCCACTTCCATCTCCGTAGGGATTATTTTCGTCCGCACCAACGATATCGAAACTGACTTCTAGATTAGAGGGTGTTGTTATAGGTCCAAATTCATAATTGTCTTGTTCGCATGCTGTAAATACAATAAACGAAAGAAAAAGAATTGATATATAATATTTTAAGTATTTCATAATTTTAATTTTTTACTAGTTTATATCTCCACCAAACTCCTGACCCGGCTTCAATATCCATTATGATCGTATTATCATCCACGAAATCAACAATATATGTAATTGTGTTGTTTACTGGATTACCATCTTCGCCTCCATTATGAGCTTTAGGTAAACCTATATATGCTCCTTCGCCAACAATTGTTAGAGTCCCTGATGACTGGTCGTATGAGTAGGTAGCAGGGTTGGTCCCGTTATGTGGAGCAACTGGCTCACCACAACCTTCAAAACCTGCTTGCCATCCTTCAAGCCATGTATCAGAACCTAAAACATTTGTAAAACTTCCATCGGACCCAAAAACATATGAGTCATCATAATAACACGCCCTATCAGCTACACCAGTAGCATCAATTGACCACCAATTTGTAGCACCTTGAGTTGGTCCAACTCCTAAAGAACCGGCTTCAGAAGCAACTTGCCATGTTCCAACAATAGGGGAAACAGGTTCAGAGCTTTTTACTAGTTTATATCTCCACCAAACTCCTGACCCGGCTTCAATATCCATTATGATCGTATTATCATCCACGAAATCAACAATATATGTAATTGTGTTGTTTACTGGATTACCATCTTCGCCTCCATTATGAGCTTTAGGTAAACCTATATATGCTCCTTCGCCAACAATTGTTAGAGTCCCTGATGACTGGTCGTATGAGTAGGTAGCAGGGTTGGTCCCGTTATGTGGAGCAACTGGCTCACCACAACCTTCAAAACCTGCTTGCCATCCTTCAAGCCATGTATCAGAACCTAAAACATTTGTAAAACTTCCATCGGACCCAAAAACATATGAGTCATCATAATAACACGCCCTATCAGCTACACCAGTAGCATCAATTGACCACCAATTTGTAGCACCTTGAGTTGGTCCAACTCCTAAAGAACCGGCTTCAGAAGCAACTTGCCATGTTCCAACAATAGGAGATGGTCCTGAAGGAGATTTGTAAAAATAGAAATTATCGATATAAACAAGCGATGCAACGCCATCAGAATCAATCAATATCTGTGTGATTTTTTCTTTATTTTCGAGGTTACCTCCATCAAATCCACTCATGTCAAGCTCAATTGATTGCCATGATCCACTAACCGTATTACCCAAAGATTCAATATCTTCTCCGCCATCAACTGTATTGACAATTTTAACCATTAATTCATTTGTAACCCCATCAGGTACCCAGTAATCAATGTGCATGATTTCCATTTGAGAAAGATCAATACCTTCCGCGTAATTAGTCACCATTCCTATAAAATCTATATTACTCAATTGCCAAATATTATTAGATTCAACCATCATCTCCGCAAATCCACTTGATGACCAAGTAGTTGGAAGTTCGTCCAATGTTACATTATTATAGGCATCACTAAATATAGAAACTACATCTTCAGATTCACGTGGCGAAGGTGTTGGAGCTGCTTGTGTGGGCGCTAAAATTTCCGTCACTTCAAAACCCTCTTCAACATAGGTTGTAGTTTCAATAGCAGCGCCCAAAACTATAATAGTAATATCATAAATTCCAGGATCAGAATATTGAATATTAGCTGTCTCTCCAATATTAGCAACTACGGGATCAACAACTCCTGACTCCCCTGAGTAAACTTCAAAGTTTACAGCAAAATCTGCATTTACAGTCACATTGACTAGCTTGGAAACTGCTGGGTCATTTTCAATAAATACCTCTAAATTTGTAGGAGATTCAAACGAAATGACCAACTCTTGTGTTAGGTTTGAAGTTAGTCCTGTAACCCCAAAAGCAGTTACAGATACATTATATGTTCCCTCCACATAATTGTGCGATAAATTTTCTCCATTTTCTACAGACACGGGATTAGGGGTGTCATCACCAAAAGCAATGTCAAAGGACACCGCTCCCTCGGCTGTTGGTAGCATGGTTACAAGTCCAGTATTGTCCTGGGTAATATCAAATTGAATGGCTAGATTTGCTGGTGCCGTTGCAGTATTGGCAAAATCCACATTCTTTTCGTCATCAGCACAAGTCCAAACGGTCAGTGCAATTAAACATAAGCTCAATATATATCTTATTGTTTTCATATTCTTAATATTTTAATAATTTGGATTTTGATTCCAGTTGCCATAAGAAAATTGAATTTCTTCAAAGGGTATTGGAAAAACTTCGTGTTTACCCGGCTCAAAGCCTTCAATGGCTGATGCTGCTTGACCGGTTCTGACAAGGTCAAAGAAACGGTGCCCTTCGCCCATCAGCTCGAGACGTCTTTCTTCCCATATTGCAGCAGTTAATTGTGGCCCTGATACTGAAATATTGCTATTACTGTTACCAAAAGCTCGTTCTCTAACTTGATTAACGTATGCAAGTGCTTGAGCGTCATCAATTTCGCCTCTGTTTAATGCCTCAGCAGCCATTAATAAAACATCCGCAAAACGAATGGATCTATAATTATTAGGGTTAGTCAGGTTTTGATCACCAATGTTTAAATCCCCCTTACGAGGCAGATACTTACGATTATAATAACCTGTATGCTCATAACCTTCAACATATTCAGCACCTGTAGCGCTAGCCCAGGAAACAATGTCTAAAATAGAAACATCTCTGCGAACATCTCCGGTTGTGAATGCATCAAAAGCTTCCTGGACTGGAACATTGAAGCTGTATCCTGAATCGTAGGTTGGTCCAGTATGGTTTCTAATTCCCATAAATCCAACAGCAACATTACCTTCACTGCATTGCAAACAACCGAAACCAGCACCTTCTTCGTCAGTATATTGGACTTCAAAAACAGACTCAACTCCATTTTCACCTTCTAATTCGAAAATTTGTGCATAATCATCACTCAATTGATAAGGTCCATTATTTATTAAATTTTGTAAAGTTACTGACGCAGCATAATATTTATTAACCTCTGAATCATCCGGTAATCCCAAATAATCATTAGTTATTATTTTAGGTATTGTTGACGAAATGTCGTTAAAAATATTATTTTCGGACGGATAATATAAAAAAGCTTTACCCAGCAATGCTTCGGCGGCTCCTTTATTAACACGTCCTATTTGAGGGGCAACATATTCAAGGTTATTTACAGCATAAATTAAATCAGTGATTATGAGAGCATATATATCAGATGCTGAATTCCTTGGAATAGAGGTTTCATCTCCAGGGGCGAATCGTTTGCCTTGACCGATCAATGCATTGTCATATTCCTTTACAGGAATTCCACCAAACCATTTAACCAATTCAAAATGATAATACGCTCTTAAAAAACGAACTTCTGCTACCATTCCTGTTCTTCCATTAAAGTCTGTTTTGTCTTGAAATTCTAGAAAATAATTGGTACGTTTAACACCCGCAAACATCCAATTCCATACATCACGTAAATTGCTATTCACGGGAGTATGTGTCATATCATCAATTTGCTGAAATCCAATAACATCTGTTGCACTTTCACCCCCACAAAGGGTATTATCAGATGCAATTTCACCTAATAAATTATTGACATAAGTTGCTTGTAGCATATCGTAAGCACCTACTAGTGCTAAATAGTAATCGTCCTCAGAATTAAAATAATTCTCTGAATCAATTAGGTAGTTCTCTTCCTCGTCCAGGAACTTGTCTTCACAAGAGTAAATTCCGAAGGCTAATAATAAGCCCAGGACTCCTAATAATATGTTGTTATTTTTTGTTTTCATTGTACTGTATTTTTAAAATGAAATATTAAGTCCTACTAAATATTGTGTTGTGACGGGGTAAAACCCTGGATCAATTCCTCCTCCTATTGCATTTCCTGATGTAGCCGCAGGATCAAAACCTTTATACTTAGAAAAAGTAAATGGATTATTTACAGAAAAATAAACCCTTAACTTTGAAATTGGATGTAGAAAATAACCTTTTAGACCGTCAGGCAATGACATTGTGTACCCAAGCTGTAAATTTTGGACACGTAAAAAAGAGGCGTCTTCAACAAAGAAATCTGAAAACAACTTATTGGACGTTGCTCCCGTGGTAGCTCTAGGAACTTCATTACTTGTCCCTGGGCCAGTCCACCTATCTAAATAATAATCAAGTCTATTTACATTAGGTTGATCCCTCTCATAATTGCGAACCATGTCTTTTCCCAACTCCGCATAACCATAAGCAGAAAAATCAAAGTTTTTATATTCAATCGCTAAATTGAATCCCATGATATAGTCTGGAAGCGGCTTTCCAATAAAGGTGCGGTCATTGGCGTCAATTTTACCGTCCTGGTTGATATCTACAAAACGCAAATCCCCAGGTTGAGCAGTAGTACCAAGCCCAGCTTGAGATGGGTGCGCATCTACCTCTGCTTGCGTCTGGAAGATTCCATCTGTCTGAAGCCCATAAAAATAACCTATAGGCTGACCTACTTCCATTCGAGAAGGTGCCAATTGACCGACCCCAAACGAACCGCCTTCTATGGCCACATCCGAATTGATTGAAATAACTTCACCTTCTAGCTGAGTAAAATTATATCCAACTCTATACGAAAGGTTATCATTAATATTGTCTGCATAATTTAGCATCAATTCAAAACCTTTTGTTCTTGTTGTACCTGCATTAACAACAGGACTCCCTGAACCTGGAGCTGTAGTTCCTAAAATTCCTGAAAACGGTAATCCAGGTATTAATAAATCAACACGATCTTCAAAAAAATAATCTGCAACGATATCTAGCTTATTACTAAACAACTGTGCATCCAATCCAATATCTAACTTTTCCGCTGTTTCCCATGAGGCAACAGGATTTGGCAGTGGTCCTAGCGCCGTTCCATTGGTCAAGGAGTTGTCAAAAACGTAGGTTGCTTCTCCACTAAGAGTCGCTCTGTACAAATCACTCCCCACCAAATTCCCAAGTGTTCCATAACTAGCCCTTAGCTTTAAAAAATCAATAACTGCGTTGTCTTGTAAAAAGACTTCATCTGAAATTTTCCAGCCGGCAGTAACAGATTTAAAAAGATCAACTCTATAATCTTTGTCAAA
>CAJWNW010000055.1 GCA_913044085.1 uncultured Flavobacteriaceae bacterium
TTTTTTTTAATAAACATGGTATACAAATATGCTGTCATTTTTCTGCTCGCTTTTTGTTCGACTGCTGTTTTTGGGCAGCGGAAACTTCCGGCTGATAAAGTATTGAGAGAGAATCCCTCAAAAGATATAAGCAGAAATAGCTCCAGTGAGACCAGTCGAGATTCTAAAGATGTTTCGAAAAACCCCAAAGGTAAAATTGAAGATTACAAAATCATTTCGCGAAAGCTTGACACTGTGCACTTAGACACGACACTAACCATAAAAAAAGAATATAAATTCAATTACCTCAGGCGTGACTATTTCGAATTACTCCCATTTAATAATATGGGACAAAGTTTTAATTCTCTAAGCCAAAACTTTTACAGACGCAGCATACAACCTGGTTTCGGAGCCAAAGCTAAGCATTTTAATTATATGGATGTCGATGCCATTCATTATTACCGTGTGCCTACGCCATTGACTGAACTTATGTATAAATCTAACTTTGAACAAGGCCAATTGTTAGACGCCTTTTTTACTGTAAATACTTCAGAACAATTTAATTTCTCCATCGCCTACAAGGGGATGCGCTCTCTTGGGAAATACCAACACATTCTTTCTAGCACAGGAAATTTTAGATTTACGTCCAGTTACCATACCAAGAACAAGCGTTATCAATTGCGCGCTCACCTCGTTAACCAAGACCTTTTAAATCAAGAAAATGGCGGAATCGCTGATGATCAATTGGTAGAGTTTGAAAATGGAAATTCTGAATTTATAGATCGATCCTTATTTGATCCACTATTTGAGGATGCGGAAAACAAGCTTGAGGGCCGCCGCTTTTATCTCGACCACACCTATCAACTTAAGCTAAAGGATTCCTTAGGGAATAACGGCTTAAAGCTTGGGCACGTTCTACAAATGGAAGATAAATTTTACCAGTACACTCAGGCTCAAAATTCAGCTGCATTTGGTGATGCTTTTGTGACCTCTAATTTGTCAGATAAAAATACATTTGACCACTTTTATACTGAAGTCAATGCCGAATATAACAATAATACCCTTGGAATTTTTAAGGCAAAATTAGGTTTCAATAAATACAATTATGGCTATAACTCCTTGGTCATACTGGATGGGCAGACCATAGTCAATCGCCTTAAAGAGAGCGTGGTGTCTTTTGAGGGTGGTTATAAAAATCAAATTGGTGCGGTAGCCCTTACAGCTGATTTGGGTGTGAATGTAGCAGGGGATTTAGAAGGTAATTTTTTGGATGTTCAAGCCAATTACAAAATAAATGAAGATCTCAGCACCGCAGCAGCACTCAATTCAAATTCTTCTGTAGCCAATTATAATTACCGTCTTTATCAAAGCGACTATTTGAGCTACAATTGGCAGAACAGTTTTAAAAATCAACAATCTCAGCAGTTGGCTTTTGATTTGCGTTCTAAAAAGTACGGTGATTTGTCAGTGGATTATACAACAGTCAATAACTATCTCTATTTTGAAGACAAGGGGCTTGGGGTGAAGCCTCGTCAATATGAAGGTACTGTCAATTATGTACGTGCGAAGTACGAGAAAGAATTTAAATTCAGAAATTTTGGTTTGTATAATACCGTCATGTATCAGCATGTTTTGGAGGGGGATCAAGTCCTTAACATGCCCCAAATTAACACAAGGCATACTTTTTATTATGCCGATAATTTATTTAAAAATGCATTGTATTTACAAACTGGCTTCAACCTTAGTTATTTCTCCAAATACAATATGAATGGATATGATCCAGTATTAGCGGAATTTTATGTGCAAAACAACGCCTCTTTTGGCGATTTCCCTAGAATTGACTTCTTTGTAAATGCTAAAATACAGCAAACGCGAATATTTATAAAAGCCGAACACTTTAATTCGTCTATTACTGGATTCAACTTCTATTCGGCGCCCAATTATCCTTATAGAGATTTTATTGTTAGATTCGGTATTGTTTGGAATTTCTTTTTATAAACTCATTTTTGTGTCCTAATAGTTTTAATTATGTAAGAACTTTTGTGTTTTTTAGGCCTAAGTTGGTCTTTGTCGTTAATTTCAATACGTTTTAAATAAATCAATGAAAAAAGGTCGTAGATGACTTTAAATATGCGCTCAAGACCATATTTAGAAATTCCAAATTTACGCGGATTGTGTCTTACAGGAACTTGTGTTATTCGAGCTCCATTAAAATGTGATAAAAGCGTCACATAGCGGTGTATTTCACCATACAACTTCAATTCTTTTGCAGTTTTTCTGCTAAATATTTTTAATGCGCAACCATGGTCATTGATGTCTAAGTTTGTTGCTAACCGAATGATGCGATTGGCTACTTTGGAAGGTATTCTTTTAATGAATGAATCTTTTCGGTTGGTACGTATACCAGATATCAAATCCCATTTTTCATTTTTGGCTTTCTCGAGCATCCATGGAATGTCCCTAGGGTCGTTTTGTAAATCCCCATCCATTGTAACAATATAATCCCCTTTTGCTATGTCTATTCCCGCAGATAAGGCCAGACTTTGGCCATAATTTTTTTGTAATTCAATAACAATAAGGTTTGGATGCTTTAATTTTTTTAGTTGCGTACCAGTGCCATCTGTGGAGCCGTCATTGACCAATAGTAACTCATATTTGAACCCCTTTAGAGCGTTGTGAATCGCTTCGTTCAGTATATGTACATTGTCTGCCTCATTGTAAAGTGGAACAACAATGGATATGAACCCAAAATGAGTCGAAGAATCTTTTATCAAAAAGTGAAGATTTAATTAGTTTCTCAAAAGTAAACCAATTTTCTAACAGAATCAATCTTTTAGAATGGCCCTTGAAATCACTATTTTTTGAATTTCAGAAGTACCTTCGTATATCTGTGTAATTTTGGCATCACGCATCATGCGCTCGACATGATAGTCCTTTACAAATCCATTGCCTCCGTGAATTTGAACGGCTTCTACGGTATGTTGCATAGCGACTTTTGAGGCATATAATTTTGCCATCGCACTGGAAGTGTCATAGCTGCGGCCTTGGTCTTTGTCTAAAGCTGATTTGTAAACCAAAAGCCGTGCTGCTTCAATATCGGTTGCCATGTCTGCCAATTTAAAGGCAATGGCTTGGTGATTGCTGATTTCTTTTCCAAAAGCCTTTCTTTCATTAGAATACTTGAGTGATAGTTCATAGGCGCCTGCTGCAATTCCCAGGGCTTGGGCTGCAATGCCTATGCGTCCTCCGGATAATGTTTTCATGGCAAATTTAAATCCAAATCCAGCCTCGCCGATGCGGTTTTCTTTAGTTATTTTCACATCATTGAATTGCAAGGTATGGGTATCGCTTCCGCGAATTCCTAGCTTGTTCTCTTTTGGACCAATTTCAAAGCCAGGCGTGTCTCTTTCTACAATAAAGACATCAATTCCTTTGTATCCTTTGTTTTTATCTGTTTGTGCAATCACTAAATAAACTTGGGCACGTCCCCCATTTGTAATCCAATTTTTAGTTCCATTTAGAAGATAATGATCTCCTTTGTTAACTGCGGTAGTGCTTTGGGATGTCGCATCGCTTCCAGCTTCAGGTTCGCTTAAACAAAATGCACCAATCCATTCACCTGTTGCTAATTTTGTAAGGTACTTCTCTTTTTGTTTTTCGGTCCCATAAGCTTCTAGACCAAAGCATACCAGCGAATTATTAACTGAAACAATAACACTTGCTGAGGCATCAACTTTAGAAAGTTCTTCCATGATGAGTGCATAAGACAGCGTATCCATACCACTGCCACCATATTTTGGGTCTACCATGATACCCATAAAGCCTAATTCCGCCATTTTTTTCACTAAATTGTGGGGGAATTTTTGAAGTTCGTCGCGCTCAATTACGTCGGGGAGCAGTTCAGTTTGAGCAAATTCACGTGCGGCATCTCGCACCAATATTTGTTCTTCGGATAGGTTAAATTTCATATAGATTTTAAGTTATTACATTCGCAAACAATGTATTCAAATATAATTCAAAATTGCAAACATCTTAAAGTAATAATTTTAAATTCATCAATGTGATAAATAAAATTTACAGTATTGTTGGAGTGATGTCTGGTACTTCTTTGGATGGAGTGGATCTGTGCTGGGTAAAATTTTCAAAAAAAGAGGATTGGAGTTTTGATATTTTAGCCGCCGAAACCCATGCCTATGCGCCTTCTATCAAATCGCGGTTACAATCTGCCATGACAATGAGTTCTGAGGCTTTGATAAAATTAGATCGCGATTATACAATGCATTTAGCTGATTGTTTAAAATTATTTATTGAAAAGTATAACATCAAAAATTTAGATGCCGTATGCAGTCATGGACATACCATATTTCACCAACCGGATAAAGGCATTACCCTGCAAATTGGAAATTTACCAATACTTGCCGATACTATTCAGCAAACTGTCGTTTGTGATTTTAGAGTCCAGGACGTGGCTATGGGCGGTCAAGGTGCGCCTTTGGTACCTATAGGGGATTTGCTTTTATTTCCTCAATACGATTTTTGCTTAAACCTTGGTGGCTTTGCCAATATTTCATTCCAAAGCAACTCCCAGCGGATCGCTTTTGATATTTGTCCTGCCAATATTACGCTGAATCACTATGCACAGTTGCTGGGCTGTCCATTTGATAGAAACGGTGAATTTGCAAAAAAAGGAACTTTACACTTACCACTTTTAGAAGCTCTCAATAATCTTGAATTTTACAAAAAACAGCCACCAAAATCACTGGGATTGGAATGGGTTCAAAATGAGATTTACTCTCTTGTGGACAACTTTGACTTACCGCCTCATTCAATTTTAAGAACACTGGTTGAACACAGTGTAATTCAAATTGTAAACATTTTAAAAAAACAAGATTTAAAAAGGGGCCTTTACACGGGAGGTGGCGTTCTCAATTCTTTTTTAATGAAGCGTATTTCACAGCGCTACACACATCAAATTTCAGATGTAAACTTGGATTTAGTCCATTATAAAGAGGCCCTTATTTTCGGGTTTTTAGGCGCCCTAAAATTGCGGGGAGAAGTGAACTGTTTACAGACTGTTACTGGTGCTAAACAAGATCACAGTAGCGGTAAAATTTATTTTTATTCTTCCAACTAAAAGCATAAAATGTTTTTTATATTTGTTGGAATTACAAGAAAATCAAACCTATTTAAATCCAACTGATTCATTTATATACCATGGAAGCAATTATAATCACCGTCTTTATCACTGGATATTTAGCTATCACTTTAGAACACAGTTTAAAAATTGATAAACTTATTCCTGCTCTTATTATGATGGCTGTGAGCTGGGCCTTTATTTCTTTTGGTATCGACGATTTTAAAACTTGGTTTGATTCTTCAAAGCATGCTTTGGTTGCCAATTTTGAGAACCTCACCCATGATGGTAAAATGCACCTCATGGAAGAAACACTTTTACACCACCTTGGCAAGACTGCTGAAATTTTAGTTTTTCTTTTAGGGGCCATGACCATTGTTGAGATCATTGCTTATTTCAATGGATTTTCTACCATTAAAAATTTTATAAAAACCAAAAAGAAAACTAAACTGTTATGGATTTTTTGCTGGTTGGCATTTGTTTTGTCTGCCATAATTGACAATTTAACGGCGACCATTGTATTAATCTCTTTGCTTCAAAAATTAGTAAAAGACCGAGATATTCGTTTGTGGTTTGCAGGACTTATTGTGATTGCAGCCAACGCAGGGGGTGCTTTTTCTCCCATTGGTGACGTTACAACAACCATGCTTTGGATTGCTGATAAAGTTTCGACGACCCATTTGTTTGGCTACTTGCTTTTACCGTCTTTGGCCTGCATGCTTGTTCCAACTTATTTAGCCTCTAGACTTTCGGTTTTTAAAGGTAATTTAGAAGTGGATGACACAGTGCAAGAGCCCCCGGGGCGTTTTAGTGGAACTATGCTTTACTTAGGATTATCAGCCATAGTTTTTGTGCCTATATTTAAAATGGTAACGCACCTGCCTCCTTATGTTGGGATGATGCTCTCTTTGGGAGTTGTCGCAATTTTTGCTGAAATATACACTTCGTCTAAGTTTAGTTTAGAAGGATTAATTAAAGATGGAAATTCAAGCCCTGTTCATTATTCTTTATCCAAGATTGAATTGCCCAGTATTTTATTTTTCCTAGGAATTTTGATGGCCGTTGCAGCTTTAGAGTCCCTCGGTATTTTATTCGGATTTGCCGATTGGCTCAAAGTCGCTACGCCTCACATTGGTACAGAAGTAACAGGTACCGCTGTTTCGGATTTAGTTGTGCTGCTTTTAGGTGTTGGCTCTGCAGTAATTGACAACGTACCATTGGTTGCCGCATCTTTAGGGATGTTTTCTGAATCAGCCGATGATATTTTATGGCATTTTATTGCCTATTCTGCAGGGACAGGTGGTAGTATGCTTATCATTGGATCTGCGGCAGGTGTCGTAGCAATGGGAATGGAAAAAATTAACTTTTTCTGGTATTTAAAAAAAATCACCTGGTTGGCGTTTACGGGCTTTATCTGTGGTGCATTGGTCTTTTTCTTCACAAGAACCTTGTTTTAGAATCTTTTTGACGCTCACTTAATGTCCTGATGAACTATAAAGAAACAACAACTTGGATGTTTTCCAGATTGCCTATGTATCAACATCAGGGGTCAATTGCTTATAAGGAAGATCTCAGTAGGACGCAATTATTGGCATCCCATTTAGGTCATCCCGAAAATAAGTTTAAATCCATACATATCGGCGGTACCAATGGTAAAGGCTCTACAGCCCATATGCTTTCGGCTGTACTACAAGAAGCAGGCTATAACGTTGGTTTATACACTTCTCCGCATTTAAAAGATTTCAGAGAACGGATTCGAATTGATGGCAAGAACATTTTGGAGGCATCCGTTGTGGAATTTATAGAACAAAACAGGCGTTTTATAGCACATCATCAACTTTCATTTTTTGAAATGACAGTTGGTCTCGCTTTTGATTATTTTGCAAAATCAAAAGTTGATATTGCTATTATTGAAGTCGGTTTGGGAGGGCGCTTGGATTCTACCAATATTATCAACCCTGAGCTGTCCGTGATCACCAATATTGGTTTTGACCACACTCAATTTCTAGGAGAAACACTACAAAAAATAGCCGCTGAGAAAGCTGGAATTATCAAATCAAATAGGACCGTAGTTGTTGGAGAAACACAAAGTGAACTTAAAGCTATTTTTATTGATAAGGCCAGTTCATTGAAGGCTGATATTTCTTTTGCAGATGAAGAAATAAATTATACTTTACCGTGCAGCTTGTTGGGAGATTACCAGAAAAAAAACATCAAAACTGTTTTACAATCTTTGGCGGTTTTAAAAACAAAAGGATTTGCTGTTTCAGAAAGTCATATTAAAAAAGGCTTGAAAAACGTACAAAAACTCACAGGTCTTAGAGGGCGCTGGGAATTGTTATCAGAAACCCCAAAAACCATTTGTGACACCGCCCATAACAGAGAAGCTTTGACATTAGTTTTTAATCAATTGAACAAAGAATCTTTCACATCATTGCATATTGTGATTGGGATGGTAAATGATAAAAATTTAGAAAAACTCTTGGATGTATTTCCAAAACAAGCGCAGTATTACTTTTGTAAACCTAACATCCCAAGAGGAATGGATGCTGAATTATTGGCTCAAAAATTCCACAATATAGGTTTAAAAGGTCAAGCCTATAGCTCTGTAACAATTGCTTTTGAAGCCGCAAATAAACAGGCCTCAAACGATGATATCATTTTTGTTGGGGGGAGTACATTTGTTGTGGCTGAGGTCCTTTAAATTTTACCAGAAATCCTTTTGCAAAAAGAAAAACTACTCTATATTTGCACACCTAATGTAAGGGCGCGTAGCTCAGTTGGTTCAGAGCACCTGGTTTACACCCAGGGGGTCAGGGGTTCGAATCCCTTCGCGCCCACATTTTTAACCTCAACATCTTGTTGGGGTTTTTTGTTTAATATCTACAGCAAAATTAATTATCCCGCTTCACATGAATTACACCTGTAATGGTGTGTGGGTTTCCTTGGTAGTCAAAATACGAGCCCCCAAAATCAATATCAATGTAATCATTAATATTGGTACCATATGAATTGAGGTTTAAAATTATTTCGTTGTTTGCATTCGAATCAGGATAAACTGGGCACGTTTCAATAAAACCAAAATCGTTATTTCCATATCCGTACTGATATTCTCCTTCATTATTTGGATAATTTGAATTCAAATTAATGCTTAACCAGAAGCAGTCATCCCAATTGTTATTATTGTCTAGTCCTAAATATTGAATTTCTAATCCAAATTGTCCGCCCTCTTGAACGTTAATGTCTGAAAAAATATATTTTAAATCTCCACCGTCAATACTATACTGAATGAATTCATCAATACTATCACAAGCATATAAATTTCCTAGGTCTGTTTCTGGACTTGTGATTGTATAATTAATCTCTCCAGTAGTTTCTAGGGTGTCGTAATCGTATCCGTTTATACTTAGGCTTGAGTTTTCATTACAACTCAAAACATTAATTTCGAAAACTCCGTCGGTTACAATGCTGTAAATACTTGAACCTCCTTCAATAATTCCTTCTACATAACCATTAACAACCGCATTTCCATCACATTTGTTAAAGACTCCAGTGATGGTTTCAATGTATTCTTCAATCTCAGGGACATCAAGTATGACGCTAAGATTTATGTCTTGATTAAATGGACCAAAAGTTTGAGATGTATTAGGGATTTCGTCATCGTTACATATGCCATTAAAGTAATAACTTAAATTTAAAACTTGATTTGCAGGTATAATTCCACAAACCCCTCCGTTTTCATTTGTAATGCCATAACCTATGCCATTAAATTCACTTTCAATACCTACTTTTATATTGCTTAAAGGGGTGTTGTTAGCATCGCTAATATTGATGCATATATTAACATATTCTGTAGGAATATCACAATTCCAAAACGAAAAATGGCTTACTGTACCGACGTAACTGTTTCCTTGAAGTGTGGCACTACCCTCCTCAATCCAATAGCCATTATCTTCATCAAAATACCAAAGTGGGATTTCGTTAGGCGCTCCATTGAGTGTTTCAGGATCTAATGGGACCGAAATTGTTGCTTCTGAACCTTCTGATAGATTTAGTTTTTCACCTGTATCACTTCTCAACTCAACTGCTAACATACCTAACGTTTTTAGTATTTGAGCTTCGTTTTGATAGTTCTGAGCCAATAGCATTCCTGGCATCTGTTGCGTCATTGCTTCATCAGTAGGATTTAAAAAATGTAGAGTCACTTGTACATTTCCTGAATAATCACTACCGTCTAAATTGCTATATTCTCCAGAGAGATTAACAGCAGCTCCATTGCTTAAACTCACAGTTGAGTTAATCCCGGAGCTGACTGTTTGAGTTACAGTTTGTGGTAAGAGCATAATTTTAATATGGTTTACACTTGAGTTCGGGACTACTGATCTTGAGCCATGAATAAAGCCAACCTTTTCAGCTTTTATGTAAGCAAATTTCTCGTACACTGCTGTATTTCGAATAATAAAAACTCCATTGTTGTCAGTATTTGTTGACGAATTACCAATCATGATTGATGCTCCACTAACAGGATTATTTTCAAAATCAACGACTTGACCTATGAAATCATGGTAAGCAGTCTGACCAAAGTTTTCGCTAAAGTTAGCAGGTGGATTATTTGGGTTGTTGTTGCCTAAATTACCTATTGGTTCTTCATTGCAACTGAACAAAGTTGAAATAACTAGTGATGAAAATAATAATCTCGAAATAGTTGCTTTGTGTTTATAGAGCATATTGTTAAATGATTATAATTAATTATTTAACAATATAGAGATTTTTAATTAAAAGAAAAATAACTGTTTAAGTTGAACTTTATTTGATATAGCTATTTAATAAAATACTTATCAGTGAGATTTATATTTTCAAAAGACACCCTAAAGTAACATCGTTACAGGATTTTCAATATATTCTTTGAGCGTTTGTAGAAAAGCCGCACCTGTAGCTCCATCAACTGTTCTGTGGTCGCAAGCTAAGGTGAGTTTCATTGTATTTCCTACAGTAATTTGACCTTCCTTAATTACGGGCTTTTGAACGATGGTACCAACGGATAAAATTGCAGAGTTGGGTTGGTTGATGATTGAAGTAAAGCTTTCAATCCCAAACATACCCAAATTAGAAATCGTAAAAGTACTGCCCTCCATTTCTTGGGGAGTTAGTTTCTTGCTGCGAGCACGTCCTGCAAAATCCTTCACGGCAGTTCCAATTTGTGGCAGGCTTTGCTCATTTGCAAATTTAATCACAGGAACGACCAAACCATCTTCAACAGCGACGGCTACACCAATGTGAACATGGTTATTGAGTTTCATGCGGTCTTCAAACCATTGAGAGTTAACTTGTGGGTGTTTACGAAGTGACAATGCACAGGCTTTAACTACAATATCATTAAAAGATATTTTTGTATTTGGCATAGAGTTAAACTGTTTTCTAAATACAATCGCGTTATCCATATCAAATTCTACAGCCAAGTAATAATGTGGTGCGGAAAACTTAGATTCACCCAAACGTTTTGCAATTATTTTTCGCATTTGTGAGTGACTTATTTCATCAGAATCTTCTTTACCAGCGGCCAC
>CAJWNW010000056.1 GCA_913044085.1 uncultured Flavobacteriaceae bacterium
GAATGGTTTTTCGATTGATGGGCGCTACACACATTTGAATGCCGATAAGCATTCGTTTTTAAACAATGCAACTTTTTATAACAGGCCTAATTATTATTCGTTAGGGCTTAGTAAATACCTGTCTCGTAATTATGGTGCCAAAATTCAAGCCTCCTGGACCTATATTGATGGGAGTGATGGCATTAATGACCAGAATGGAGATGCCATCACTGGCAACGAAACCCTTACTAGAGTCATGTTAACATTTGCATTTTAAAAAGGATGAAAAGACTGGTTTTTATATTTGCTTTCATGATATCTGCGACGCTATGGTCGCAGATAAGTCCGCAATCAAAAAAGGTAACAAGAACCTTTTTTCCAGATTATGAAGCCCTAGATAATACCACGCCAGCACTCCAAAAAAAGAAAGGCTATACCAATTACAATGAGTTGATGGCCTTTTTAAATAATTTAGTAGATCAACATCCTGATATTGTTCACTTGCGCTACATAGGTGAAAGTCAAAAAGGAAAAAAAATTCCTTTGTTGAGTTTGAACAAAACAAACGACAAACAAAAAATAAAAGTTTGGATGATGGGTGGCCTTCACGGAAATGAACCTGCTAGTACAGAAGGCATGTTGTATTTGCTGGATAAAATTTTAAATGATATGGAGGTTTCATATTTGTTGGATAAAATTGAATTGGCAGTGGTTCCAATGGCTAATATTGACGGCTATTTAAAACAAAGTCGCTATGCGGCCAATGGTTTAGATCTAAATAGGGATCAAACAAAGTTAATGGCTCCAGAAAGTATTGTTATAAAACAAGCATTTTCAGATTTTAGTCCCGAAGTTGCTCTAGATTTTCATGAGTACAGACCCTATCGAAAAGATTTTGCACAACTTAGTAATTTTGGTATTACAGCCTTTTATGATGCTATGTTTCTAAACAGTGGAAATTTAAATGTTCCTGAAAATTTAAGACTGCTCACTCAAAATTTATTTATTAAAAATGCAGAAAAATTATTGGATGAAAATAATTTCAACCACCGCCCTTATGTATCTACTAAAAAATATGCTGGTGAAATTCATTTTAACCAGGGATCAACAAATGCCAGATCTAGTGCTACCAATTTTGCGTTAACCAATACGATTTCAACTTTATTTGAAATAAGAGGGGTTGGTATTGGAAAAACTGCCTTTAAACGCCGGGTTTACATTACTTATTTAATGGCGATATCCTACATGAAAACTAGCTTCAACAATGTTGAGCTCATTAAAGATGAAATCAGAAAAGCAACAGCTAAAAGAAATGATGTGGTCGTTACCAGTTTAAAATCGATTTATAAAGATAGCATACAAGCCATTGATTTGGATACCAATACACTAATTGATATAGAAGTAACCATGCGTGACGGTCTTCAAGCAAAGCCAAATATTGTACGCGAAAGACCGCAGGCTTATCTTATTGATTATAATGAAACCCTTCTTATAGATAAGTTGAAAATTTTAGGTGTCGAAGTTGATACTTTGACTCATAACCAAGAATATTTTGTTGAAACTTACACGGTTTCTGAATACAAACGATCGAATGAAAAATATGAAAAAATGAACCTACAAACAATAAAAACTGAAATTTCATCCCAAAATATTCAATTTCCAAAAGGAACTTTCAAAATTTCAATGCAGCAAAGACGCAGCAATATTGTAGCTGAGGTTTTAGAACCAGAAGCTCCAAACAGTTTCGTTTCTTTTGGGGTGTTAAAAACTGAAAAAAATCAAAGATTGCCAATTTATAGAATATCAAATTAAATAAGTAAAAGATAGACACATGAAAAAAATAGCGTTACTACAAGTATTTTTAAGCATTGCCTTCATTGCAACTGCTCAAGAAAAAGCCGACAAAAATACAGCCAGCTTTGAATTGGGAAGTGGTTTGAATTTTTCCTTTAATGAAGGAGATTATCAATTCAACTTGGGTGGTTTTATTCAACCCGCTTACAATTATTCTAGAGCAGCTGAAACAGATTCTAAAAATGAGTTCAATTCAAAAAGTGCCTTTTTAATTATTAGCGGAAAAGCCGTCAATGAAAAAGTAAGCTTTTTAATTCAAACAGATTACAGTAAATCAGAGCCCTTATTAGATGCTTGGGTAGCCTACCATCCTTTTAAAAATACGGTCATTACCATAGGTCAAAAACAGAGTTTTGTGAATAATAGAGCGATGACATACAGAGAAGACCGACTTCAATTTACCGACCGCAGTATGCTCAGTCAAAATTTCAGCAATACTGGACGTGAATTTGGTCTATTTTTAGAATCTAAATTTGGAGACAGATTTGGTATTGTCCCGATGCTTGCGGTAACTTCTGGAGATGGAAGGAATTCGTTTGGATCTGATTCACGTGACAGCGATATTGGAGGCTTAAAAATTGGAGGGCGATTGGACCTTTACCCAATGGGTTATTTTTCCGAAGGAAATGATTTATTCACTGCAGATTTAGCACATGAAGAAAAACCAAAGTTTGTCATAGGTACAGCCTTTAGTACCAATGAAGGCGCCAGCAGTTCTTCGGGTGAAGGTCATGGAGATTTTTTCTTGTACGATGCAGATGGTAACGAAAGTCTACCAGATTATTCACAACTATATCTCGATTTATTGTTGAAATACAAAGGCTTTTCGCTGTTGGCTGAATACGTTGATGCCAGTGCCAAAAATCTCGATATGGCGTATACAAACGAAAATACTTCAACAATTTTAATTCCAATGCAAATCAGTGAATATTTAGCCTTGGGTGAAAGCTATAGCATTCAAACGGGTTATGTAACAAAAAAAGGATTTAGCTTTGATTTTAGGTACGAATCGGTTACCCCAGAGTTTGATTCAAACACCCCCTCAATTTTGGGGGATGCAAACAGTTACACTTTTGGTGTGACTAAATATTTTGATAATAATAATCTTAAGATGCAGGCCTCTTTTTCTAAAATTGAGCCCAGCACTGGAACCCACCAAAGTCTTGGTGAATTTTTAATTCAAATTGTATTTTAATTGAAATATAGACTCAAATTTCTTGTATGTTTAATTATTACAAGCTTTAGCTACTGTCAGAATCTAAATCCGAACTCAACAGGTGCTTTTACTTTTAATCCCCAGTATCCATTAAACAGACCATCTATCAGGGTTTTTTATCACATTCCACAAGGGGATATTTCTATTATGCCCATTTTATTTTCTTTTCACGGATCAGGGCGAAATGGAGATGATTATAGAGACCTGTGGATTGATATGGCCAACCAACACGGCTTTATGATTTTTGCTCCAGAATTTTCAAGTTCTAATTACCCAGGATTGGGTGATAATTATTTAATGGGAAACGTTTTTGAGGATGGAGATAATCCTGCGCAATCTGAATTTAACGATCCCAGTGAGTGGACATTTTCTACAATCGACCCATTATTTGAATCTATTAAGTTCAATGTTTCGGGCACACAAACTTTTTATAATGCTTGGGGACATTCAGGTGGAGCCCAGTTTTTACACCGTTTTGCCTTATTTGTACCAAATAGCAAATTGGGAGTGGGAGTATGTTCCAATGCAGGTTGGTATACTGTTCCACAATCTGGCGTTGATTATCCATATGGAATTTCATTGCCTTTCGGTCCTGCTGATCAGAATTTATTTGATTTTTTACAATCTCCTGCAAATGGTTTAAATATTAATCTAGACCAATTTTTTTCAAAGCAGCTTATCATACATCTCGGTACAAATGATACTGATTCAAATTCCTCAGGGCTAAGGCATAATTCAGATGTTGATAATCAACAGGGGCTAAATCGCTATGTGAGAGGACAGTATTTTTTTAGCACTAGTCAAGCATTGGCAGGAGATTCAGATACTGTGTTTAATTGGGAAAGGCGCGATGTTCCTGGTGCCTCACACCAAAGCCAAGTTATGGCCAATGATGCCTTGCAATTCATTTTAAGTAGTCCACTTTCGAGCCAAGCTTCATCAGCTTTAAGCGCGCTCCGATTTTATCCAAATCCGGTCGTTTCGGATTATGTTAGGTTCAGTTATTCATCCCAAAGACCAATGCCAGTGACAGTTTATGACGCATTGGGTGCTGTGGTTTTAAAATCTATAATCGAAAATCAGATTTTGGACGTGAGCAGTCTCTCAGCCGGAATCTATTCAATAAAAATAGAGGTGGGTACACTCTCAAAAATAAAAAAAATCATCAAACTATAACTGCTAAATATTATTATTTTTGTTACCTTGTTTTAAAATAACACAAATGAAAAAATCAATTTTTTTAATTGCTTACCTAGTAGCTTTTGTTTCATGCACTGATGATATAGACCCAACAATTTACAATACAGATTTAGACATTATTGAAAACCTCAACAATGGTGTTGCACCAGCAGATATTGTTGAGAATGTTGGAGTTGAGGTTCTTTATGGGCTGGACTATGGTGGTGGCTTCATATTTCATTTTGATGAAAATGATGGTAGTTTAATTGTTGCTACAGATTATTCCCAAATTGGAAATAAAAGGTGGGGTGATATTTTTGATTTAGATACAAGTCATCAAATTGGCTCAGGTGTGGAAAACACCCAGCTAATAGTTCAAGGAAATCTCAATGACAACAGTCCTGCTAATGGTGGTATAGAAGAATTTGGAAGTGATGATTATACCTTTAAAATAGTAAGTGATTTAGAATTTAATGGCTTCAACGATTGGTTTGTTCCAAGTAGTGATTCAATGGAAGCCATATTTACAAATGTACATTCTATTGGAATGGGTAATTTTGATGAAGAACTGACTTATTGGTCTTCAACTAAAGAAGGTTATTTTCCATATGTTATGTCTTTTGATGTTAATTTTGGGGGGGAAACTTTTAACGGTTTGTGTTCTCAAGTTAACGGACTCTTGATTGCTCGGAAAGTGTATTGAAATATATATTTTGCTAAATTTAAAAATTAAAAAAAGCGCTCATTAAAGCGCTTTTTAAATTTTTTAAAATCAAATTCACTCCTTTTTATCACGTATCCATTGTTCAACATATTCAATTTTACCATCTAAATTAAAATAGAATTGCTCCATCAACTCTTTATCCCAAACAGTCCCATCTTTGGCTATGCGCTTTTCTGTTGCTGACACTAATACACCAGACGCAGGATCGGTATTTTGAATTTTTAAAGGCACAATGCCATAAGCTTTCCAAGTTACAGATTCGTAATTTTCAAAATAAGACTCAAAAAAATCAGCGCTCATGGTGTATCTTACACCGTCATAGGCATCAAAAATAGCATTTTCTGCAAATAATGATTGACAGGCTTCTCCATCCATTTTATTGTAGTTTTCAATTAAAGATTCAATAGCTTCAACTTCTCCACGGTTGGAAAATACCAGGTTTCTGCCCGTATACTCATTGTCTTTTTTTCCATAGAATTTACCTCCATAAGGAAGTCCGAATTCGTTTTTGGGATCGTAACGTCTCCATTGATTAAAATTATTGATCTTTTTGTCTTTATTGAAAGTAAATACCTCCATCAAATAAACTTTTTGTTTGCTACCATTGTTCCATTCTCTATTTTCTGTTGACCACACAAGCATATTCACATTGTCTGATTCTTTAACACGCACGGGTAACATGGCCCAGGGCTGCATACTTACACTTTTTAATTCTCCGTGGTATTTTGTCATGAATTCACGTGCGTTGTCAGCATATTCTTTTTCGTAGAATGACAATTCTTTTTCGACGTCGTTTTTATTATATGCGGCGATAGATTCCATGGTTAATTTCATATACTCATCTGAGGCCAGTTCATAAGGGTTGTCTTTAAGTTCATTATTCCCAAGCCACTTTCCCGCTTCTGTGATTTGTGCTGTGATTAAATAACTAAAGAAAAGGGTTAACATTAAAATATTTTTTTTCATTTTTTTAATTTTAAATTAATAATCAAATAGCAATTTAATTGTTTTTCACAAGTATTTTAATGTTTTAAGATTATTTTTCAAAAAAAAGATGTCTTATATTCCAGTTGGATTTAATTTTGAACATAATAGTACTTGTTTTTCTGTTTTGCTTGATGTAAAAAAAATATATTGATTTCCACCATCAATTGTATTAAATTCTTTTTTTATTTGTAATACAGTTTGAGGATAATTTCTTGTTTTTAAGTTTCCTTTAATACCTTTTAATCTCTTTCTAATTTTTCCTTTTTTTAAGGGGAGTATTTCATTGATGTAGTATGTTTTTCCAGGAAAATTTTCGATTCTTTTTGATGAAGAGTATAAATGGGTGTGTGGTGCGAGTTTTTCAATTTCAAATCGTAATGCAACAGTTTTGAAAGCACCAGATTTGAGTATAGCAAGATTGGGCTCATATAGATATTTAAAAGGATTTCGATAATTTATAAGCGCTTTGTTCTCTTCACTGAATTTAAATTTAAAATTCGGTTGTACTGTGTTTAGGTTTATGGCTTCAATGCTAACTTCTTTAGAGAATCCTTTTTCTAATACAAACAATAATTCTTTTACCTCATTTTTGATTGCTACCACATGAATTTCCTTAGTGTTTGGAAGTGCTCTTAAGGCTGCTTTGATGTCTAACATCGGTGACAACTTAATCAGAATGTTATTACTTCGTTTAAAATACAAATCTAAATGCTGGGCTACATTTGGATGGCAATCCTCTATAAAAAAACGTTTGTTTTTAGCCTTATCTCGTCTGGAAGGATCAATGTAGATCCAATCAAAAATATGCGTTGAATCGGATAAAAATAAAATGCCATCCTTAGCAATAGTCTCAATGTTTGTGGCTTTTAAATTTTTAAAGTTGTGTGATGCAATTTTTGACAAGCCTGCGTCAATTTCACAATGGATTATGCGTTTAATCTTTTTGGAAAAATAATAGCTGTCCACACCAAACCCGCCAGTGATATCAACAAGTGATTCCCCTTTAATCAATTTGCTCTTGTAGTTAGCAGTTAATTCTGAAGAACTTTGTTCAATATTTAATTTATTGGGGTATAAAATTTGCATGGTTTTGAACCATTTGGGCAGTTTTTTCTTACATTTTAATTTTCCCTGAATTTGGTTCATTAACTCCGTAGTTTTGATGCCTTCAAAAGGGCTGCCTTTCAAGCTCAACTCTGCTAAATTGTGGTTAAGATGTTCTTGAACAAAATTTTGAACCTCAGTGTCTAAAATTTTTAAATTAAGCATGCTTCAATTTGTTTGTAATTTCATAGAGTGCAATGGACGTTGCTTGGACGACATTCATGCTGCTGTTTTGTCCGTACATTTCAATGTGATATACTTCATCTGAAAGATCTAACAATTCTTTTGTGATTCCATGACGCTCACTGCCTACAACAAGAACAGTATGTTGATTGTTATTATTTTTTAGTTTGTAAAGGGGGACACTTTCATCTGTAATTTCAAGTGCTATCACTCTATATCCCGCCTCTTTGTAATTTTTGATTTCACATACAGTGTTTTCAACTTGCTTGAAATCAACTACTTTTTCTGTGGCTCTTGAAGCATTCCAAGTTTTTTTATTAAATTCAATTGGGGTGCCTCCAAAAATTATTTTTTCAACTCCAAAGGCGTCTGCTGTTCTAAGTAAACTTCCTATGTTGACAGGCCGCATGACCGATTCTGTTACGATTACAATCGGAAATACATTTTTATTAAATTTTGAGTTGTAGTGATTCAATTGCATGTTTAAAAAGATTTCTCAAAGGCATATTTGACAATATTGGCGCCCATTTTAAGTGCTTTCTCCCGAACTGTTTCAGGATCATTATGCACCTCTGAATCTTCCCATCCGTCCCCCAGGTCACTTTCATAGGTGAAAAGTAAAACCAACTTATTTTTGTGAAATATTCCCATGGCTTTGGGCGCTAATCCGTCGTGCTCGTGTATTTTTGGGAGCCCTTCAGGGAATTTAAAATGAATGTCATAAATGGGATGATTCAATGGTACCTCTGTAAGCTTCATATTTGGAAACAGATTTTTAATTTGAGGCAATATAAAGGGCTTCATCCCGTAATTATCATCAATGTGTAAAAATCCACCACCCAATAGATAAGTTCTTAAGTTTTGAAGTGTTTCTTTAGAGAAAACGACATTGCCGTGTCCTGTCATATGTAGCATCGGATACTCAAAAATTTCAGGATCATCCGCAGATACCGTTTGAGGTTCTAAATTCATTTTAGTATTGATTTCTGCATTGCAAAATTGAATTAAATTTTTGAGTGCCGTTGGATTACTGTACCAATCCCCACCACCTTCATACTGTAGAACAGCTAAATTTTGAGCATTCAGGTTTCCTAAAGTTATCAATATAAAAAACGATATATAATTTATTTTATTCATTGTAAAGCTGTAGGGTATGACATGCGACAATGGCTGCCGTCTCGGTTCGCAGTCGCGCTTTGCCCAGACTTACAGAACGAAAACCTGCATTATGAGCAATTTGAATTTCTTCAAGACTAAAATCACCTTCCGGGCCAATCATAACTATTGTATTTTTCTTATACGGCACAAGTTCTTTTAAGGGCTTTTTTGTTTGTTCATAACAATGGGCGATAAAACAGTTTTCCTTGGCTTTAAGCGCAATAAATTCTTTAAAAGAAATAGCCTTTTTAAGCACTGGAAAATGCGCTCTTAGGGATTGTTTTGCAGCGGATTCAAGTATTTTTTGAAAGCGTCCTTCTTTTATGATTTTTCGTTCGCTGTTTTTGCAAAAAATTGGAGTAATAATGTCTACACCAATTTCAGTCGCCTTTTCTATAAACCATTCAAAGCGATCATTTAATTTGGTCGGCGCCACTGCCAAGTGAATTTTAAAATCTTTAGGCTTTTCAACGGATACATTTAAAATTGAAACTTCGCATTTGTTTTGATTTTCACTATTAATCTCTGCTTCAAATATACATCCTAGGCCATTGGAGATAAATATTTTATCATGAATTTTCTTGCGCAATACTTTTAAAATATGTCGGCTTTCATTCTTATCAAAAGAAAATGTTTTATCATTGGCCCTAATTTTAGAATTGTAAAATAATTGCATTTTAACTATTATATTTTTAAACGCGATTGAGCGGTAATTTCTTGTGTTGTAAAATCGTTTTTTATGTACTTTAAAAATCCAACAATAGCAATCATTGCAGCGTTGTCAGTTGTATATTCAAACGCTGGTATGTAGGGAGTCCAACCGTGCTTTTGTTGGGCTTTGTTTAAGGCCTCTCTCAATCCAGAATTGGCTGAAACACCTCCACCGATAGCAATGCGGTTAATGCCGGTTTGACTAACTGCCAATTTTAGTTTATCCATCAATATGCTTATAATCGTATACTGAATGGAGGCGCATATGTCATTGATGTTATTCTCGATAAAATTTGGATTTTCTATGCTTTTATTTTTAACAAAATATAAAATGGCAGTTTTTAGCCCTGAAAAGCTAAAATTTAAACCTTTTACTTTGGGTTTTGTAAAATGAAATGCCTTTGGATTCCCTAATTTAGCGCGTTTGTCAATTTCAGGTCCTGCTGGATATCCAAGCCCTAATAGTTTTCCACTTTTATCAAAAGCCTCCCCAACGGCATCGTCAATAGTTTCACCAATAACGGTCATATCAAAATAATCTTTGACTTTAACAATTTGTGTATGTCCACCAGAAACAGTCATGGCTAAAAATGGAAATTTGGGCTTTTCGTAACCGGATTTTTCAATGAAATGAGCCAATATATGCGCTTGCATATGATTGACCTCAATCAGTGGTATTTTAAGGCTAAAGGCCAATGATTTTGCAAATGAAGTCCCTACCAATAACGACCCCATCAACCCAGGTCCTCTTGTAAAAGCAACTGCTGAAAGTACTGTTTTGGATACTCCAGCTTCTTTCAAAGCTTGGTCAACAACTGGTATAATATTTTGTTGGTGGGCTCTTGAGGCAAGTTCAGGAACAACCCCACCATATGCTTTGTGTATGGACTGACTGGCAATGACATTACTTAGTATTTTACCGTCGCATAAAACAGATGCTGCAGTGTCGTCACATGACGATTCAATGCCCAAAATGTATATTTTTTCTTTCACCATTTAAGGATATCCTCTTTTTATTCGTTTTCTTTGTATCAGTTTGGCAGAACTATTGCAGTGTAATATTCAATATTACAAAGTAATTAAAAAATGTTTTATCTCTCACTCATAAATTTGGTTTAATTTCATTTGTTTTGGATTTTATAATTTTAGCGTATATTAGAAATCATTAGCGCACGTATTAACATATTTGTCAAGGGTTTAGCAGTATTAGTAGTGCTGTTTATTTTGTTTCTATTGGTGGTCTCACTTCCAAGTGTTCAAACTTATTTTGGATCTTACGCAACCCAGCAAATCAATAAAAAATTTAATACCAACATCAAGGTTGAAAAGGTTGGACTTCAATTCAATGGAGACGTTGAATTGAAAAACATTCTAATAAAGGACCATAAAAACGACTCCCTAATTTCCATAAAAGAACTCAACAGTTCTATTCTGAGTTTTGCAAATATAAATAACAACAAGTTGATTATTGGTGGTATTGATATTTATGGTCTTTTTTTTCATATCAAA
>CAJWNW010000057.1 GCA_913044085.1 uncultured Flavobacteriaceae bacterium
TAAATTCAAACTGAACCATAGAAAATTATTTGCGGTCATTTCGTAATTTTGAAAAAAATAAAATCCCATGAAAGGACTTAAAACTTATGTTGAAACACACAAGAATCGATTTTTAGATGAACTTTTTTCATTGCTAAAATTACCCTCAGTTAGCGCCGATTCAGCCTATAAAAAAGACACCATTGCTACGGCAAAATTTGTAGCCAACAGCCTAAAAGATGCAGGTTGCAACCATGTAGAAATTTGTGAAACTGCAGGCTATCCAATCGTATATGGAGAAAAGATCATTGACTCCAAATTGCCAACCGTATTGGTTTATGGACATTACGACGTCCAGCCCCCAGATCCCATGGAACTGTGGGACTCCCCGCCTTTTGAGCCTGTAATTAAAACGACTGAATTACATCCGGAAGGTGCCATTTTTGCGCGTGGTGCCTGTGATGACAAAGGCCAAATGTACATGCATGTCAAAGCCTTAGAATTTATGACCTCAACCCATCAACTGCCTTGTAATGTGAAATTTATGATTGAAGGAGAAGAAGAAGTCGGAAGTGACAATTTAGGGCTTTTCGTCAAAGAAAATGCCACTAAATTAGCCAACGATGTAATCTTAATTTCAGATACGGGGATGATTTCAAAAGACACCCCATCAATTACAACGGGACTTAGAGGTTTGAGCTATGTAGAGGTTGAAGTAACGGGACCAAACAGGGATTTACACTCTGGAATTTATGGAGGTGCTGTGGCCAACCCCATCAATGTTTTATCAAAAATGATTGCCTCCTTACACGATGAAAACAACCGGATTACTATTCCTGGTTTTTACGACAAGGTACAAGAACTGACAAAAGAAGAGCGCAGCGCTATGGCAAAGGCTCCTTTTTCATTAGAAGCCTACAAGGAATCCCTTGGAATTGAAGCCGTTTTTGGTGAAAAAGGCTATACCACCAACGAGAGAAACGCCATTCGACCCACCTTAGATGTCAACGGTATTTGGGGGGGCTATACTGGAGAAGGCGCAAAAACTGTGATTGCAAGCAAGGCCTCAGCCAAGATATCGATGCGCCTGGTACCCAACCAAGACCACCATGAAATCACTAAACGATTTCAAACTCATTTTGAAAATATTGCACCCAAAGGTGTTTTTGTAAAAGTGACTCCCCACCACGGTGGTCAGAGCTATGTAACCCCCATTGACAATACAGGCTATCGGGCAGCAGCCAGAGCCTACGAAGCGACTTTTGGAAAAACACCCATTCCTCAGCGCGGTGGTGGCAGCATTCCTATTGTAGCCCTATTTGAAGAAATTTTAAAGAGCAAAACCATTATGATGGGCTTTGGGTTGGACAGTGATGCCATCCACTCCCCCAATGAACATTATGGTGTTTTTAATTATTTGAAAGGGATCGAAACCATTCCTTTGTTTTATAAATATTTTGTGGATTTATCTCAAAAAAACAATCCGCTATAAAGCGTGCTTTAGTTGATCCCGTTGTTTTTTAGACATGTTTTGAAGTACCATGTCATAACTGTGAGAAATCAGTTCAAAAAGAAATTCTGTGGAAACTTCGTTTGTTTTTAGATAAATGGTATTCCAATGTTTCTTGTTGGCATGAAAGCCAGGTTTTATGCAATGGTATTGTTCTCTAATTTGTAAGGCATAAGTGGGGTCGCATTTTAAAGTAATTGAGGGGGCACCAGCCTCCCATTTGGACAAAGGGCAAAGGGCAAAAATTTTACCCAAGACTTTAAACACCAAAGTATCTTGATCAAAAGGAAATGATTCTGTTGTTTTTAACTGCTGCAAGCAGAAGCTGCGGATGATGTCTAGCGTTGCTGGGATCAAAATTTAATCGAAAAGTTTATACAAAATAGGTTTACTGGGAGAAGCATCATTTTGTAAAGGGGCAACGAGCAAATTTAAAATATACTTGCCGTCTTTGACTGCATTCGGGACATAGATTAGTTCGGTGATGGTCGCCTCTTTTCGGATGGCACCATGAACATCCCAAAAAGCTTTATGTGCTAAAAGTTCGCCATTGTCTTTTTCCTTGTCGACACTTGGCAAATCAATTAATAAATGCTTGACCCCTTTATTTCTGAGGTAAATCGCCGCTGCTTCGGACAAAAATGGCGGATTGGTGTTGGCATATTGTCTGCTGAGTTTGTCTTTGGTATTGGGTAAAGTGCGAATGATCACCGCTTCTCTTTTTTTATTGCCAATCGCATATCGCAGTTGTTTTTCTGAAATGATTAAATCTTCACCTCTTTTTTCGGGGACGACTGTAATAACCTCGCTGACAAATAGAAATTGTTTTAAACACGAATTAATACTGTAGGTTTCTTCCGTGATATGCCCGACACATTCAGTATGAGTACCATGCGCATGGGGATTAAATTCAATAGAATTGAAATTAACGGCAGCCCCACTTTTAACACTTCCGATCCAATTTTTAAGTTTCGTAGGATAAATTTTGGGCGGAGGTAAATACCATGCATTTACATTGTCTTTGGACGCCCTTAAAGGGATTGAAATGTCAATTGGTTGGTCCACATAGATAGTGTAAGTTCTGCTGTTGGCATGAATGATCGCTTTCATATGCAATGGGTTTTGATAAAATTACTAAAAATTTAAACGATGAATAAATCAGAGGCAATACCATCGGATAAAAACTGGCCTTTTGGAGTCATTTTCAAATGGGCATCTTCAATTTTGAGGGTTTCAGATGCCAAGTAACCATGTGCATTATTGATCAGACTTGTTTGAACTCCCAATCCAAATTCTTCCTCAATTCGCTTGAGTGAAACCCCCCACATGGTACGCAACCCCGTCATGATATATTCGTTAAAACGATTTTCAAGGGTAAGTAGTTCTGAGGTCAATGGCAATTCGTTTCTAGCAATTGTATTTATGTATTGTTTGTTATTGGATACATTCCAAGACCGTTTTTTACCGTCAAAAGAGTGCGCAGACGGCCCGACGCCGAGGTAAGGCTTGCCCAACCAATAGCTGCTGTTGTGTTTTGAAAAATAGCCTGGTTTTGCAAAACTGCAGACCTCGTAATGAGTAAATCCAGCGTTGGCGGTTGCAGTTACTAAGGTTTGAAAATGTTGGGCAGCAACGGTATCGTTGAAGGGGGGGTGTTGGGCTGTTTTTATAAAATGCGCTAGGGCTGTTTTCGGTTCTACGGTTAAAGCATAACAAGACAAATGGTTAAGTTTTAAATCAAAGGCGATTTGAAGATTTTTTTCCCAACGTACATTGGACATTTGTGGCATTCCGTACAATAAATCTATTGTGATGTTATCAAAGTAGGGCGTTGCCATTTCTATACATCGGCGCGCTTCTTTAGCACTATGTGTACGGTTCATTAGCTGTAAATCTTCATCGAAAAAAGATTGGATTCCGATGCTCAATCTGTTGATGGGGGTGGATGCTAATGCTTGAATTTTCTTAGGGGGTAAATCATCCGGATTGGCTTCCAAAGTGATTTCTGCATCAGGTTTAACATTGTAGGAGTTATCAATGGTGTGAAAAATTGTGTTCAAATCTTCCAAGGACAAAAGCGATGGTGTTCCACCTCCAAAATAAATGGATTGCAATGGTGCTGATTTTAATTCTTTTGCTCTAAGTTGAAGTTCTTTGCAAAGCGCCTCGATAAGATCTTGCTTATGCTTTTGGTTCGTTGAAAAATGAAAATTACAATAATGACAGGCCTTTTTGCAAAATGGAATATGGAGATAGAGTCCTGCCAAGGTTTAAATTATTTTTTTACTCTATTTTCATTTTGCTTGACAAAAGCACTCCAGCCTGTATAACTTTTTCCCGCGCTAATCTTTCCAGCGTTATAGAAGTGACAAACAGCCGCAGCAAGGCCATCCGTAGAGTCCAAGTTTTTGGGCAACTCTTTAAGTTGTAAAAGACTCTGTAACATTTTAGCCACTTGTTCTTTACTGGCATTGCCATTACCAGTGATGGCCATCTTAATTTTTTTGGGAGAATATTCAGTAATTGGAATTTCTCTGGATAATCCCGCTGCCATGGCCACCCCTTGAGCCCGGCCCAACTTTAGCATACTTTGTACATTTTTTCCAAAAAAAGGCGCTTCAATGGCAATTTCATCAGGATTGTAAGTGTCTATGAGTTCAACAGTGCGTTCAAAAATTAATTTCAACTTTAAATAATGATCGCTGTATTTTTTGAGTTGCAATTCATTCAACTGTAAAAACGACATGGATTTGCCTTTGACTTTAATCAATCCGAAACCCATAATAGTGGTTCCGGGGTCAATGCCTAAAATGATTTTTTCAGTCACCATTAATTTGCATTTAAAATGATGGGCAATTGGAAGACTGCTTGTACGTGCTGGCTTCTTTTTATGGCAGGGTAGAGAACGGGAAGTGCTGAAAAGCTTTTGGTTAAAGCATCCTTAAAACGCGCAGATGTCTCGTCTGAAATATGGCTACCTTTTAAGTTTTTAACAGACAAGCCTCCACGCTTTGAAACCAACAGGTCTAAGATCAAAGTATCTTTCAATGGTACTGAAATCATAGATTCATTGGATTTTAAAACTTCAAAAATATGGGTGGTTAAAACCGTCTCGAAACAAACTTTATTGGCTTCAAAATCTATACCATCTTCACAAGATTCAAAACTGGGGTATTGGTCCAGTGCGTTCCAATTGAAGGCTTGTAATTCTTCCTCTAAAAGCTTTTCCGAGTCGAGTTTCTTTTTTTCAAAGTAATGACAAGAACAACAGAAAATTAAAAATAAAATTGGTGCGTAACGCATGGTTCTTTATAAAACCTAAAATTACGCTTTTAATTTTAACTTTAAAAACATGAAGTAATCGAATTCACTCTGTGTTTAGCTGGATTTTAAATTTGGAGCCCCTGACATAATTTCTGCGTTGGCATAGGCCTCAAATTGCTTGAAATTATCGATAAAAGACTGGGATAATTTATAAGCAGTTTTATAAAAGCCCGTATCGTTTTTCCATGTTTTTCTAGGGCTTAAAAGCGCTGTTGGTACGTTGGGACAAACTCGGGGCTGTAAAACCCCAAAAACCGAGTGGATGTGGTAATTGTTTTCGTTAGCGGCCTCTAGTGAGCCGTCCAAAGCCGCTGAGATCATGGCGCGCGTATATTTAAGATCCATGCGTTTCCCAATACCGTAAGGCCCCCCAGTCCATCCTGTATTGACCAGCCAAACAGTGGCGCCGTTGGCTTTCATTTTTGCAGTGAGCATTTCTGCATATTTCGTAGGATGCAACGGCATAAAAGGGGCCCCAAAGCAAGCAGAAAAAATAGGCTTTGGCTCATTGACACCGGCTTCAGTACCGGCTACCTTGGCGGTATATCCAGAAATAAAATGGTAGGCTGCTTGGGCCGGTGTGAGTTTTGAAATCGGAGGCAAAACGCCAAAAGCATCGGCGGTGAGAAAGAAAATGTTTTTTGGGTTGCTGCCAATTGATCCAGACTGTATGTTTTTAATGTGATGAATGGGGTAACTGACACGCGTGTTTGGAGTGATGCTTTTATTTGAAAAATCGACCACACCCTTAGCATTCATAACAACATTTTCTAAAATTGCGCCTTTTTTGATGGCCTTGTAAATATCGGGTTCTTGTGCTTTTGAAAGATTGATGACCTTGGCATAACACCCACCCTCAAAATTGAATATTGTATTTTCTGAGGTCCATCCGTGTTCATCATCGCCTATTAACTTGCGCTTCGGATCTGTAGATAAGGTTGTTTTTCCAGTGCCCGACAAACCAAAAAATATGGCCGTCGTACCGTCTTGTCCTACATTGGCACTGCAATGCATGGGTAAAGTGTTTTTGTAAGTTGGAAGGATAAAATTAAGGGCGGAGAAGATGCCTTTTTTAATTTCTCCGGTATAACCTGTGCCACCAATGAGGGCTATTTTTTTTGAAAAATTTAAAATTGTAAAATTGTGTTGACGAGTCGCATCTTCATCTGGATTGGCCCTAAAACCTGGCGCATTGATGACCGTCCATTCTGGTAAAAAGTCTTCTAACTCAGAGGCCTCTGGTCTCAAGAACATATTATAAGCAAAGTAATTGCTCCATGGGTGTTCATTGATCACACGTATGTTGACACGGTAATTAGGGTCGGTGCAAACATAACTGTCACGTACATAAAGTTCCTTGTTACTTAGATATGCCGTTACTTTGTCATACAAATGGTCAAAATCGTTTGGAGAAAAAGGAATGTTAATCTCCCACCACCAGACGCGGTCTTTAGTAATGGTATCTTTGACAATAAAACGGTCTTTTGGTGAACGGCCAGTAAACTCCCCCGTGCGAATGGCAAGGGCACCGGAAGCAGTTTCAATCCCTTCACAAAGCGCAATGGTTTTATCGTGAAGCGCTGCTGCTGAAAGTTGGTAATTAATTGATTTAGATGTGATTCCGTAGTTGACTAACGAAATCGTTTTCGTATGGGGCTGGATATATTGCATAAAAACAAAATTATGTACAAAACGCAAAGGTAAATATTCTTTTAAAAACAGCTGTATTTAAGCTTAATTTTTATGCTTAATAAGTCCGTAAAGAAGAGCCCCCCAAGCACTAATCAGAAATAACCCTCCTATGGGGGTAACAGGTCCAAGAAACGTAAAATCAATGGAAGTCATGGCATTGGTGGCCAACAAATAAATAGATAAAGAGAATAATATAATACCGGCCAGGGTCAAGCTAAAAATATATTTTTTTTGTAGGGCACTCAAATGTGAGTTAAGGCCTATAAAAAAAAGAAAAAACGCATGGTACATCTGGTAACGAACCCCTGTTTGAAAACTTTCCAGGGCCGAATCAATCAGTACCGAGCGCAAACCATGGGCAGCAAAAGCGCCTAAAACTACCCCCAATAAACCTAGCAATGTGGCGGCAATAAAGATTTTCCTTTGGATTTCAATCATTTAGAAATTCTATTTATTAACTTAGAGGCAAAAGTAAGAATTGAAACAATAAGATGCGAACTATTTTGATAATTGGCGCCGGAAAATCCACAGCCTCCCTAGTAAAATACTTGCTTGATAAATCCAACACTGAAAAACTCCAGATTCGGCTTGCCGATAAAAATAAATCTGCTGCATTAAAGCTTATTGATGGGCATCCCAATGGCGATGCGCTGGAGTTTGATGTTTTTGATGCTAATCAACGAGCAAATGAAATCCAAAGAGCAGACATTGTGGTTTCCATGCTTCCCGCACGCTTTCATGTCGAAGTGGCAAAGGATTGTTTGAGATTTGAAAAAAATATGGTCACGGCCTCCTATGTCAGTGATGAAATGCAGGCCCTTCACGAAGCCGTGGAAGCAAAAGGACTTTTATTTCTTAATGAAATGGGGGTTGACCCTGGCATTGACCACATGAGTGCCATGCAGGTCATAGACCGTATAAAATCCAAAGGTGGTAAAATGATTCTTTTTGAATCATTTACCGGAGGATTGGTGGCGCCAGAGAGTGATGACAATTTATGGCAGTATAAATTCACTTGGAACCCAAGAAATGTAGTTACAGCCGGTCAAGGTGGTGCAGCAAAATTTATTCAAGAGAGGAAGTTTAAATATATCCCATACAACCGATTGTTTAGAAGAACTGAGTTTTTAGAGGTAGACGGTTATGGGCGTTTTGAAGCCTATGCCAACCGAAATTCCTTAAAATATCAAAATATCTATGGGTTACAGAACATTCAAACCCTCTACCGCGGGACCATTCGTCGCGTGGGCTTTAGCAAAGCCTGGCAGATTTTTGTAGCATTGGGCATGACTGATGACAGTTATGTAATTGAGGACAGCGAGGCCATGAGTTATAGAGATTTTATAAATTCATTTCTGCCATACAGTCCTTCCGATTCTGTAGAACTCAAACTGAGACATCAGTTGAAAATTGACCAAGATGACATCCTGTGGGACAAGCTTATGGAACTGAATCTCTTCAATGCACAGAAAAAAGTGGGCCTTAAAAATGCGACCCCTGCACAAATTTTACAAAAGATCTTGATGGACAGTTGGAGTTTAAACCAAGCTGACAAGGATATGATAGTAATGTACCACAAATTTGGATACGAATTATCAGGAAAAAAACACCAAATAGATGCCACAATGGTGTGTATTGGAGAAAATCAAACCTATACTGCAATGGCTAAAACGGTTGGATTGCCTGTCGCAATTGCGACATTAATGGTTCTTAATAACGAAATAAAACTAAAAGGGGTTAAAATTCCTATTCAAAAATCAATATATAAACCAATTTTAAAAGAATTAGACAATTTTGGAATTACTTTTTATGAAAAAGATGTAAATTACTTAGGATATAATAGCCTAAATACTTAATTTAATTACAAATTGTAATTTTTATCACTAAAAATTACTAATTTTACACAAAATACATTAAAATGTCAACTATATCTATCGATGGAATCGATAAAACTATACTGCGTTCCCTAATGAAGGATGCGAGAATGCCGGTACTTGAAATTGCGCGTAATGTCGGAATATCCGGAGCTGCCATTCACCAAAGACTTCGAAAATTAGAAAACTCTGGGCTGATTGCAGGTTCAAAATTTATCATCAACCCCAAAGCCTTGGGCTATAAAACCATGGCATTTGTAGGTGTATATTTAGAAAAAGCAAAAAACAATGCCGATGCAGTACGACAGTTAAAGCGGATTCCTGAAGTTTTGGAATGCCACTACACCACTGGAGACTGGAGCATTCTTATAAAAATCTTATGTAAAGACAACGAACACTTAATGAACGTCTTAAACAAAAGTATTCAGGATATTTCAGGTGTTTCCAGAACGGAAACTTTCATCTCTTTAAACCAACAAATAGACCGACAGATTAAAATTTAACGTCTGCCAAAGATTTGCAGAGCCCAATATACAAGGGTTGCCAAGGCGCCCAAGGCTGCCACCAAATAAGTGCGAGCCGCCCAACGCAAGGCATCTTTCGCGTCTTTATACTCCTCACGGGAAACAATATGCCTGTTTTTTAACCAGGCCAATGCGCGATTGCTAGCGTCGTACTCTACAGGAAGGGTCACAAAGCTAAAAAGAGTCGCAACACCCATCATTACAAAACCTAATAAAACCACCCAATATCCCAGTCCTAAGCCGGCACCAAAACCCAGCAATAATCCCACAAAAATCACAATTGTAGAAAACCTGGATGCAATACTTACCATAGGTACCATAGTCGAGCGCATCTGCAACCAGCTGTAAGCTTTGGCATGCTGCACAGCATGACCACACTCATGGGCCGCTACTGCCGCAGCGGCGGCATTGCGGTGATGGTATACAGCCTCGCTTAAATTGACCGTGCGATTCTTGGGATTGTAATGGTCGGTTAACTGGCCTTTTACAGACACTACTTTTACATCAGATATGCCGTGATCGGATAACATTTTCTCTGCAATTTCTGCACCGGACATGCCATTTCGTAAACGTGTTTTTGAATATTTAGCAAACTTGCGTTTCAGGGTTGAACTGACCATCCAGCTAAATAAAGCAATAACGCCAAGCAACAAATAATAGGATCCCATAGTTTATAAATTTATTAGTACGTCAACAAAAATAAGGCCAATCCTTTAAAAATGAAATTTTGTCAGTCAGATTTCCTGTACTTGATTATAAACACCAAAATTAGAAAGGACGAAACCAAGGTAATGGTATTGGCCAGAATCATGGACAGGCTTTCCATGTAAATCCCATAAATTAACCAGCAAATAATCCCTGCAAAAAATAAGGAGAAAGTGGTCAATGAAAAGGCTGAAACGTCTTTGGTTTTCCAAGTTTTGTAAACTTGGGGTAAAAAGGAGTATGTCGTTAATGCGGCAGCCAACAAGCCAATGCCTTCTATATAATTAATTTCAACCAACAATGTTTACAATTTTTCCTGGGACTACAATGACTTTCTTTGGAATTCTACCGTCAAGTTGCGCAATTGTTTTTTCATTTTCGAGCACGCGCTTTTCAATCGCTTCTTTACTTAAATCCAAAGGCAATTCTAAAGTAAAACGCATTTTTCCGTTAAACGAGATTGGATAATTCTTTGTGCTTTCAACCAAATACTTGGGTTCAAATACAGGAAATTTGACGCTAGAGACAGAAGTGTCATGCCCCAGTATTGACCACAATTCTTCAGTAATGTGGGGTGCATAAGGTGAAATTAAAACCAAAAGCGGCTCTAAAACAGAGCGGCTTGTACATTTTTGGGCGCTCAATTCATTGACTGCAATCATAAAATTAGAAACCGAGGTATTGAAAGAAAATTGCTCAATGTCTTCTGTCACTTTTTTAATGGTTTTATGCAGGGTCTTGAGCGCTTCTTTTGGCGGTGCTTCTTCCGTGACTCGCAGACCCGTTTCATTGATATAAAGTTTCCATAATTTTTTTAGAAAACTAAAGACGC
>CAJWNW010000058.1 GCA_913044085.1 uncultured Flavobacteriaceae bacterium
GTTACGATTGTAAGTGAGGTTCCAATGGCTGTTTTAATGTCAATATTTGCAAAAAAGACTAAGGCAGGAATGATTAAAAATCCACCACCCGCACCTACAAGCCCTGTGACGCTACCAATTAGAATCCCAATTGTTAAAATTAAGGGGTAGTTAAAGGCAACTATCTTTAATTTTACCTTTTCAATTTTTGTTTTTGGCCTTTTCAACATGCTCAAGGCGGCAGGGATCATTACTACTACAAATCCGCCCAATATACCCATGCGCCTGCTAATTACAACATCGCTAATTACAAACAATTCATCTGGTATTACTGGAATTAAAAACAATCTAACAGCAGTAACACTTAGGATGGCAGGAAGGCCAAAAATAAGTGCAATTCTAAAATCTACAGTTCCTTTTTGATACTGTTTAAAGCCACCTACCAAAGCGCTGCAGCCTACCACAAATAACGAATATCCTGTAGCTAATTTTTCGTCAATCATAAATAAATATGTGAACATAGGAACTGCGAGTATAGATCCGCCACCTCCAATTATACCTAAAATAATTCCTATTAGTACTGCAAAAAAATAGCCAACCGCTTCAATCAAAACCATAATTTATTATCTAAAAAAACATCATAAAGATTCTTGTTTTTGACATAGTTTTACAAATTAACAAAAATTGACATTAACATACTTTAACGCTTTACCAATCTTTTTTTATATCTTAAAGTGTAAATTTGTTTGGTTAATATGAATAACAACAGGTAATTATGGCAAAAATACGGGTATTTGACAGTTTATATAATATTTTAATATCTGAAAAAGTAAAATTGAAAATTGAAAAAATAATTCTGATTATAGGCGTGATTAGTTTTGTTATTCATCTTGCTCTCATTTACCTGAAACGCTATGGGATTTTAGATCTTTTTGAAGCGTCTAATTTTTTTGACGATCCGATTGCAGCCATCTACACGCCATTTTCTTTTATATTAATCTACGAAGTCTACTTGTTGATTTTTTACTTACCAAGATCAATAACTACCTACATTACCAAACAATATGAAATTATTACGCTTATTGTTATACGACGGATTTTTAAAGATCTGTCTAATTTGGAATTGACTTCAAATTGGTTTGAAATTAAAAATGACATCGCATTTACATATGATATAATAACTGCCTTATTGTTATTTTTTCTAATTTACCTTTTTTCATATTTAAGGGACAATTTAGACCGCTTAGATTCATTAGATCACCTTGAAAGTCCACAAATACAGCAATTCATTAAGATTAAAAAAATAATGGCATCTGCTCTCATTCCTATTTTTATTGTTATTGGATTATTTACTTTTAGTGGCTGGGTTACTTCTTCAGTGCCCTCTAATATTTCGGCAGCCCTCAAAGATGTCAACAGTTTGTTTTTTGACGAATTTTTCGCGGTTCTTATCATCGTAGACGTTTTATTATTATTGGTTTCTTTTTTCTATACAGATAAGTTCCACAAGGTCATTCGAAACTCTGGGTTTATTATTTCAACAATCCTTATTCGGATGTCTTTCACGGTTGAAGGTTTTATCAATAATATCCTAATTATCGCTTCCATTGTTTTTGGTTTGGGGATTTTATGGATTCATAACAAGTTTGCAAAAAACCTGTTATAAAAAAAACCCAAACCTGGGTTTGGATTTTTTTTAATGAATTAAAAACACAGCTGTATTGCTACTTTTTTATTTTTGAGGGGTTTTTTCTATACTTGGTCTTTAATGACTTTTTATTTTTCATCAATTCCCATTGAGCAAACTGTTCCTCAGTTAAGATTTTTTTTAAACTTTCTTTCATGGCAATAGCTTCATCAAGCCTAGAGATATGCATATTGTAAATATCTTCTTTACTGGGGTACTCCTCAGTTTTATTTTCAATACTCAACTTTACTTTTTTTGTTTTCGCTAGAATAAGTTTATACAGCTGATCTTGTTGGTTTTGGTTTAAATCTAATTCTAGAGTCATTTTTTTAGTCCAAAGAGTAGCTTCTTGTTCAGGAGTCAGTGTTTTAAACGCTTTAATGCGGTTATTGGGCAGCTTTCCACGTTCTGAATTTACTTGTCGCGGCGGTTGTTGTGCAAATACAGAAAGACTAAAAAGGAGAACTAATATTTTAAAAATAGATTTCATAGCGATTTTTTTTAAATATACAAAAACTATTCCGGATTTAGAACAGCCTCAATCCGTTCCACAATATCTTGAAGATGGATGCGCGTCATACCATCTGTGGTTCTAATAATTTCCTGTTTTGTCATGCGCTTAATTTCATTTAATTCAAATCGACTAACAGCTCTAATGTCCGACTGACTTGTATTTACAGCGGTTGATTTTACATAATCGCTGCCCAATCTTTTGCTTTGATCTTCAGCTTTTATTATATAAGCAAGCCGGTCAATATGCGCTCTTTGAAGATTTCGGCGGTAGGTGTCAATTTTTTGACCTCTTTTGAGTTCTCTCCATATACTGTTGCGCAGTGCAGTGGTTAAATCTGTCAGTTTAAAAGCCTCTGAACCGTTCAAGGTTTCATTTTCAATAAGCCGCGCCATTTTCCCCAAACTCAATAGATTTTTCAAAGTTCGCTCTTGTAACTTGCGGATGCGTTCTACAGAACCTGAATACTCAATGCGTTCAAAAATAGTTTTGTCTATCAACCATGAGGGGGTTTGAAACAATTCTTTATCCAAAAAGTCCAGAGCCTTTGCTTGTTTTACTTTAGATACATGGGTGTATACTGCGCCTTCTTGATCGGCTGTTTTGTAATGCTCGTAAACACCTCCAATATGATTCGCAACATGCCCCATATAGCGGTTGAATTGCGAAAGAACTTGCCCATACATGGCTTCCAAATCTTTGTAATCTTCTCCATCTTTGGTTGTCCATTGAATCAAATTAGGAACAATACGCTCCAAGTTTTTAATCCCATAGGAGCTGGCCAATACGGCATCGTCACCAAGGTCTTCTGTTTGGGAACTTGGATCTACAACATCACCTGCTTGCTGGTGTCCAAAGCGATACATGGGATCTCCAGCATGTTTTGTAATCCAACTGTTTAATATTTCTTTTTCTTCTACAGCAGTTTTTCCGGGTATTGGCCGGTACCCCCAAGCAATGGCATATTTATCATAAACACCAATGTTAGGCATAAGCGCGACACCTTTGTCTTGAGGCTGTGCGACATAATTAAAGCGTGCATAATCCATGATAGAGGGCGCGGTGCCATATTTTTGAGTGAATTCAGCATTTCTTAAATCTTCTACCTTATAGGCGCAACTGCTGCCCATATTATGTGGGAGACCGAGGGTGTGACCAACTTCATGTGCCGACACAAACCGAATCAGGCGCCCCATAACCTCATCTTCAAATTCAGCACCTCGAGCTTCAGGGTTGATGGCTGCTGTTTGAACAAAAAACCAGCCACGAAGCAAGGTCATAACATTGTGGTACCAATTGATGTCACTTTCTAAAATTTCTCCTGTTCTTGGGTCGCTTACATGGGGGCCATTTGCATTTGGAATTGGTGATGCTAAATACCTTACTACAGAGTAACGAACATCCTCTGGACTCCATTCGGGATCTTCCTCAGTGGATGGAGGGTCTGCTGCAAGGATGGCATTTTTAAAACCGGCTGCTTCAAAAGCGACTTGCCAATCTTCTATGCCTTGTTTGATGTATTTGCGCCATTTTTTAGGGGTGGCACGATCAATATAATAAATAATTGGTTTTTTAGGTTCCACCAATTCTCCAGCTTCAAATTTGTCGAGGTCTTCTGCTTTGATTTCAAGTCGCCAACGGTCTAAATACACTAATTCTCGACTTCTTTGATCCTCCAATCCATAATCGACTTGCCCCCTTGCAAACCAACCTACACGTTGGTCAAAATAGCGACGCTTCATTGGGTTTTGAGGCAATAAAATCATTGAATTATTGATTTCAACTGAAATGGTTCCTATGCTAGAATTTGATGGCGGTTCCGATGCTGCATAGGTTTTAACATGTCTGGCTTCAATATTTTTTGGATAACTTTTGACACTTTCAATAAATGACTTGTTATTTTCTAGGCGGGATATTTTGTATTGTTTTCTCCGATAGTTCGCTAATCCAAGTGCTTTCACATCCGTTTTAAATAAATCTGTTACATTAATAACAGTTGCAGTGGAATCATTGCTGTAGGCTTTAATCGGAAATGTGTATAAAACTGGCTCAAAGTTTGAATTCACAACTGCTTCATGTACGGGCAGAGAATCTGCTGCAAAAACTTCATGAGAGACAACTCTCAATAAGACTTTTTTATCTTTTTTTTGCCATCTCAAAACTTGGGTGTTTTGCTTTCCACCGCCAAATCCAATACCAGATGCTGTTTTCGCAATGCGACTGACCATGAGCATTTCTTTTTCAAACAATGAATCTGGAATTTCGTAATAAAAATCGGTTTCAATTTTATGAACTTTAAAAAGCCCATCATCAGAAACAGCATCTTTTGTGATGACTTCTGAATAGGGTTTGATTCCATCCTTCTTTGGCTTGGTGCTGGTTTTTGATACGTTGTCTTTGTTTTTTTTAACCGAGCCTGCCTTGATGCTGATAGCACAAGAATGGAGAACCACAAGTGCGGCTAATAAAACAGTTGTTTTTAAGATTGTTTTCATTGTCTTATAGAAATTACAATATAGTGATAGTCTAGGCTTATATTTTAGGGTTTAGTCCAAAAGTTTAACTATAAGCTGATTCTCTGTTTTGACAACTTTTGCCAATCCTTGCTTTGTTAAACTTTTCATTGCTTTATCCCACCCCTTATTACTAAGCCCAGCTTGTATTTTTATTTCGGATAGGCGTACGGTTTTTTTGTTTTGAATGATGTCGAAAATAGTTTTTTCATTTTCATTTAAATCCAAAGATTTTTTCTCCGGTTTCATTTGTGGAAAAAATAAAACCTCTTGTATGGATGCATTATTGGTTAAAAACATAATCAAGCGGTCCATTCCAATGCCCATTCCAGAATTTGGAGGCATTCCATATTCCAAAGCCCTCAGAAAATCTTCATCAATAAATTGAGTCGCTTCATCATCGCCTCGTTCGGCCAATGTTAATTGTGCTTCAAAGCGCTGGCGTTGATCTATGGGGTCGTTCAGCTCGGAGTAAGCGTTGGCGATTTCTTTTCCGCACACCATCAGTTCAAAGCGTTCGGTCAAATCTGGATTGCTGCGGTGTTCTTTACAAAGTGGACTCATTTCTTTTGGATAGTCTGTAATATAGGTTGGCTGAATGTAGTTCCCTTCGCATTTTTGACCAAAAATTTCATCAATTAATTTACCTTTTCCCATAATCTCATCAACTTCTATCCCCATACCTAAGGCAGCTGTTCTTAGTTCTTCTTCTGACTTTCCTGTAATGTCATAGCCTGTAAATTCTTTTATGGCTTCTGTCATAGTGACTCTAGCATAGGGTGCTTTGAAATCAATTTCATGGGCGCCAAAGGTGGCTTTGGTAGTCCCATTGACTGCATTGGCACAAAACTCTAAGAGTTGCTCACAAAATTCCATCATCCAATTATAGTCCTTGTAGGCCACATAAATTTCCATGGCTGTAAATTCAGGATTGTGGGTGCGGTCCATACCTTCATTTCTGAAATTTTTTGAGAATTCATAAACCCCGTCAAATCCACCAACAATCAGACGTTTTAGGTACAATTCATTAGCAATACGCATGTACAAGGGAATGTCCAAGCTGTTGTGATGGGTAACGAATGGTCGTGCTGCAGCGCCTCCAGGAATGGGTTGTAAGACAGGTGTTTCTACTTCAAAATACCCAGCATCATTAAAAAATTTTCGCATCGCATTAAACAGCTTTGTTCTCTTAATAAAGACCGCCTTGACATGAGGATTCACCGCTAAGTCTGCATAGCGTTGACGGTAGCGCATTTCAGGATCGTTGAATTCGTCATAAGAATTTCCATCCGCATCTGTTTTTGGAAGTGGGAGCGGTTTGAGTGCCTTGCTCAAAAGTTTAAAATTTTTGACCAGGATTGTTTTTTCGCCCACTTGAGTGATAAATAATTCTCCTTCAATTCCAATAATATCTCCTAAATCTAAAAGTTTTTTAAAGACATCATTGTAGGCAGACTTGTCTTCACCCGGACAAATTTCATCTCTATTAAAATAGACTTGAATGCGCCCTTCACTGTCTTGAATTTCCGTGAATGCAGCCTTCCCTTGCACTTTTTTTCGCATTAAGCGTCCAGCAATAACCACCTTTTCTCCTTCTATAAAATTGGATTTTATACTCAGACTGCTATGGGTTACAGGAAATAGGTCGGCGGGATAAGGATTGATTCCTAACGCACGAAGCTTTGAAAGTTTTTCGCGTCGGACAAGTTCTTGTTCGGAAAGCTGTGCCATAGTTGTTTAATCTTAATTGATAACAAATATAACGACTCTGCATTGGATTTCAATAGGGAATTTAAAATTCAATAGTTTGTAACGATTTTGATGTATTTTTGTCTTATTGTAGCGTTATAATTTTCAAATTTATTACGATGAGTATTTGGCGGGTTTTATTGTCCATTTTATTTCCACCCCTAGCAGTAGTAGATAAGGGCTGTGGTTCTTTTGTAATTGTTTTTATTTTGACGCTTTGTGGTTGGGTGCCAGGTGTTATTGCTGCTTTGGTCATTCTTAATAATCCAAATCACTAATCCCTTATTTTTACAACATGAATAAATCAATTCAGTTTCAAGATTTAGGCCTAAAGGATTATAAAGAAACTTGGGATTTGCAAGAAGAAATTTTTAAAAAAACGGTGGCTATAAAAGTCAGAAATAGACGCGAAAATGCCGGATTATCTACACCCAATCACTTTTTATTTGTAAGCCATGCACATGTTTATACCTTAGGAAAAAGTGGCGATCTTTCCAACTTACTTTTAAATGAGGAACAACTCAAGACAAAAGGCGCCAATTTTTATAAAATTAATAGGGGGGGAGACATCACTTACCATGGACCTGGCCAAATTGTTGGTTACCCAATTTTAGATCTTGAAAATTTTTTTACAGATATTCATAAATACCTTCGCTTGTTGGAAGAAACTATTATTTTAACACTTGCGGACTACGGTTTAGAGGCTTCAAGAAGTCAGGGAGAAACTGGTGTATGGTTGGATGTAGGAACGCCTTTTGCTCGAAAAATTTGTGCGCTCGGAGTTCGTGCCAGCCGTTGGGTAACCATGCATGGATTTGCGCTCAATGTCAACACCGATTTAGGATACTTTGATCACATCATTCCTTGTGGAATTCGCGGCAAATCTGTTACATCGTTAAGAGTAGAATTAAAGAGAGATCAGGTGGATGAAAATGAAGTTAAAGAAAAATTATTGGAGCATTTCTTGAATCTTTTTGAAGCCCAAAAAGTTAATACATTTGGTACATAACGAAGCTATCAGCACTGCTTTGACATATAAATTCAAGGGCCGCATCCCCATCGACATTTGCTAAATCAACATTAGAAGCCCCATAAACAGGAAAATCTGGAAGTATCTTTCCTTGACTGTCATAAAACCAAACTTTATTGGACTGAAGATCTGTAATGCTTATGTATATCTTGTCATTTAAATAAAACAATTTTGGGGGGCTATAATTGCCGTAATCAAGCGTTGCTTTTTGAGCTTTAATCTGTAAGTTGTTATTCCATTGTGCCACCAATGTTTTGCTAAAAGCTGTTATTTGAGTGCCTGACTCAAAGCCTAGAGATTGCAAACTGAAACGGCCTTTAGTGTCGACCTGAACAAAATCGCCTTTGGCGTCAAGCGTTGAGAATTTATTTTTATAAAAGTACAGGTTTTGATCTGAGAAATTAATGGTTTCTTTAACACCAATTCGTATTTTTCCACGGCGGTCTAAAATCTTTAAATTTTTTCCTTCAGAAAAGACAATGTAATCTTTACTTCTGTATCGAACGTGTTTTGGGGTGTTATTGATCTTGGAATCTGCTTTGTATTTAAATCCTTTTACACGTTTTCCATTACCATCGTACATTAACAAATTGGCTCCCTGTGTAATTAAAAACCTATAGTTTCTTGTTTTGTCATAATCAAATACAGCCAAGGGTTGTGAGATTTTATCCTTGAACGTTAGTGGGAATCGTCCAACATCCCTACCTAAACGGTCTAAAACATAAAGTTTGTTTTCAGTAGCAAACACCATTTGAAGGCGTCCGTTTTTAAATAAATCCACCTGTTCTACAGGGCCCAAGATAGGAGCTGACATTCTTTTTTTCCAATGGACGACTCCTTCATTAGAAATTAAATACAATTGATTCTCAACATCTTGTACCAAAATATCTTTTTGTCTTGTTTGGTGGTTTTTTACAAATTGAATGTCTCCAATAATTTGTGCATGTAGCTTAAAGCTAAAAACTTCAGTTACTTTTTGTGTGTTAGAAACAGGCCGTTGCTTTTGAATTAACCCATTAAAATGAATTGTATTGTCGTCTTTAACGACCTGAAAACTGGAATTTTGAAATGATTCCAAGGATTCTGCTGTCATACTGGTACCCAAGCGGCTGTTTAAAACCATGGCCAAGCGATTTGAATCGAATGTTTCATGGTAAGACGCCTCATCGCTTAGTGTTTTTTGTATGGATTGGTACCCTTGACTTTGTGCCAGACTGTTTTGATTGGTGTATTTAGAAATAAAGTCTTCTAGGGTTGTTTCATTGTCAGAAAATACTATGAATTCGTCTATAATTATATATGATGAAGGTTCGATATCAGGTAATAAATTGCCGAAAGTTTCCTTGAAAATAGAACCGTTTTCAAATTTAAATAGAGGTATAGAGCGAAATGTTTTTAGAACTTCTTGCTGGCCTGCCAAAACATCTTTACTTGCCCTTATGTCTAATGCGTACAAAGCTATAGCAGTTCCTTTTTCAGATTCAATACTGCCAATTTCTTCAGTTGTTTCAAAAAAAGACTTGGCAAATTCTGAAGGGATTAATGTACTGTCATTTTGCCTTATATTTTTAAAAAATTGTTCAAAATCAGAAAAGTTATAAGACTTAAAATTTTGGCTATGATTGGGTGCAATCTGACTTAATTTAGAGGTTTTTGGATTTATTCTATCAAACAAACTGGGCCATTTAGAATCTGTATATACCCCACTTAAAGATAGACTTGATGGGCTGGCATAAACGTCCAATAAAAGATTGTTAAAAATAAAATCTAGCCCTTCAATTTGCTTTGACGAAGCCATATAAATTGAAAATGTCGCATCAGGCTTAAGTATGTTTGTAAATTTCAGGTAAGGGTGTTTTAAAGTTTTCTTATGCGGGGTATTTAGTGTATAATTTTTGTTATAAATCCATATGCTGTCTTGAATAAATTTGGAGTTTAAAAGGATTTTGGGTCCCAAGTGTCTTTTTTTAGCAATAAATGTATAATTGGGTTCAGCAGTATTAGAATTTGAACAAATGAGTAAGGGCCCCGATATTTTTAAACTATCAATTGGCATTAAATGGCTCTCAAAAAGCTTTTGCAAATTCGTTTGACTTAAAAGCGAATTATTCTTTAAAGCGCTTTTGAACCCTTCTAATGAATTGATTTTTAAAATAAATGTGGAGCTCTCAGGAATAAAGTCTTCAATATTTGCTGGAGAACCATGTTTATTTTCACAACCAAACATCAAAATCACAAACAACAAAAGGATGATTTTACTTCTCATTAGTTAATTACATTCAGCTGTAAACAAAGATAGGATTAAAATTCAAAATGCAACTGGTCGGGGAGGAGTTTAAAAGATTTTCTATGGTATTTTGTAGCCCCATATTTTTGGAGAGATTTTCGGTGTTCTTTGGTTGGGTAACCTTTATTTTGCTTCCAATTATACATAGGGAATTCTTCATGAATTGTAGCCATATAATCATCCCGGTATGTTTTCGCAAGCACAGAGGCCGCAGCAATGTTCAGGTATTTTGCATCTCCTTTAATAATGGTCTTATAGGGGATGTCTCCAAAGGGTTTAAAACGGTTGCCGTCTACAGCGATAAAAGTGGTCTTATCCAATTGATTGATGGCCTTGTGCATTCCCAAAATAGAAGCATTTAAAATATTAATTTTGTCAATTTCTTCTGGAAAGATGTGTGCCACTCCAAATCCAAGTGCTTGTGCTTCAATAATGGGGCGCAATTCCAAGCGTCTTTTATGCGAGAGTTGTTTTGAGTCATTCAACCACTTGTTTTTAAATCCCTTCGGTAAAATAACAGCTGCCGCTGTGACAGGCCCTGCCAAACAACCTCTACCCGCTTCATCGGTACCGCATTCAAATTTTTCGTTGGAGACACTTTGTTTGAGCATGGTTTTTAAATTTGT
>CAJWNW010000059.1 GCA_913044085.1 uncultured Flavobacteriaceae bacterium
CAACCTCCAAAAACTTCATGAAATATGCTTTATGGATTGGCTGGATTGTACTTTTTTCTTTGATTCTCAATGAAAAAATAGCTTGGTTGGCCGTCTCTGAAATTTTGAATTATGCCGCGGCGCTTACCCTTACCTCTTTTCACATTTACAATTTGAAATACTGTCAATGTAATAACGAGAATTGTTGCGCCAATTAAAATTAATTACACAAGGTGTTTTATTTTAAAAACTTAAATAAGCGTTAAACGTCTATGACGTAATTGCTTCAATTTGATTTCATAATCTTCGACTTTAAAAATTACAAGTAGAGTTTTAGTTCCTCAAATCTTTTACCGTATTTTTACGAATCCTATCAAGGTATTTTCTGCGTTTGGCATCTGACACAAAAGGCACTGACCAAAATTGAGTTGTTTTGGTAAATAGCGAAAGTCTCCAACCAAAAACAAAAGTGTAAACCCCCATTACTAATCGTAGTTTAACCGAGTTTAAATAGAGGGTTAAAACAGGTAAGGCCGGCGCGCCGTGAGTCATATAAGTACGCACCTTCTTGTCTTTTAGAAAAGGTTTTGGATAGGCATAGAGCTTTGTAATATTTACAAACTGGTAAGCAAAACCAGGTGTGAAGACCTCATCAAAAAATATTTCCATTCTAGGAGTGAGTCGGAACCACCAAACGGGTGAGATGATGAATATGTTATCAGACCAAGTCACAAGGCATTTATAGGACTCAATAATCGCATTTCTAGGTCTTGTGAAACTATCTCTGTATAAATCAATGATTTTTAAATCTTGCCCTGAACATTCAATAGTTTCTTTAACAGTTTTAAAAACTCCTCTATAACAAAATGAATCTTCATTAGGATGGGCAATTATGACTAGATTTTTCATTGATTTTTTTTAAAAATGCTTAATTTTAATGATTTATAATTTACGTTAATTGTTCTCAATGCAATTTAAAGTTTACAAAAAAAATTCCTTTAAAAAATTATAATAAATGATTGTTAAATGTTAAAAATCGCATTTGATAAAAGTTACAGGCATCCACTGGAAGAGAACCACCGTTTTCCAATGATTAAATACGAATTGATTCCCCATCAGCTAATTAGAAAAAATATATGCGACGAAAGCAGTTTTTTTGCACCCCCTGAAATCTCAAAAGAAAATGCAATTTTAGCCCACGGAGAAGCGTACTACGATCAATTTTTGGACTTGACTTTAAGTAAGACAGACCAAAGACAAATTGGCTTTCCGTTGACGAAAACTCTCGTAAAACGGGAGCGAATCATTACCCAGGGTAGTATCCAAAATAGCCAATACGCTATTAAACATGGAATTTCAATGAATATTGCAGGGGGCACTCACCACGCTTTTAAAGATAAACCAGGAGCATTTTGTATGCTAAACGATCAAGCTGTTGCCGCTAACTATCTCATAGAAAACAAACTTGCAAAACGCGTGATGATTGTCGATCTAGACGTACATCAGGGCAATGGTACGGCTTCTATTTTTGAAAACAACGATAGGGTTTACACGCTGTCGTTCCACGGTAAAAAAAATTATCCTTTTATAAAACAAGAAAGTGATTTTGATTTAGCCTTTGAGGATGGTACAACAGATGATGCTTACCTAAAAGCATTGAAATACGAACTCCCCAAACATATGAATGCCTTTGAGCCAGATTTTATATTCTACTTGGCCGGAGTAGATGTTTTAAAAAATGACAAATTGGGACGTTTGTCCATGTCCATTCAAGGCTGTAAAGAAAGAGACTTTTTTGTTTTAGATTTATGTAAACGGAACAATATACCGCTACAAGTTAGCATGGGAGGAGGCTACTCCATTCACCTCAAAGAAATTATTGATGCCCACTCTAATACCTTTGAATTAGCGCAAGAATTATTTTTTTAAACCAAAAAAACTGTTACTCTTATTGTTCAATAAATGACTAATTTTTTCGTCGCGATTTTGTTGGCTGAGGTAATTTGAACGAAATACAGCCCCGCATTTAGGTCACTTATATTGATTTGTTGCTTAAAAGAAACAATTTTCTTAACCAATTTCCCTTGTATATCAAAAATTTGAACTGCTGTAATGGCATCAAAATATCCAGAAATTTGAACCAAATTATTTGCTGGATTTGGAACTAATTTTAGGCTGTCAAAAAATACATTTTGAAAACCTGCGACGCTACTAAATGAAACTTGATCAAAATAGCTTATATTGTCTTGAGAACGGCTCTCAAAGTCAGGAATTATCACAAGCCTGTTGTAAGCCGTTCCAACCACGGAACTAAAATCAAAATATAATACTTCCCAATTACCATCTGTTATCGTTGTTGGTAATTGCAATTCTTTGAAGTACAGAACTTGTGCATTGGTCGGGTCGACATATTCAAATTTAATACCAAAATTAGATGCTACATCCTTTCGAACCTTTAATGAAACAATTTTATTATTCTGATTGAATAAAAATGTACCTATGTTATCGGTGAAGGTCAAGGCCCATGGTTCACCATCAGCAGTAGAGGTGAATTTTGCAACATTTTCTGAAGAATTTGAGCTGTTTAAATTAGGGTTAGGTACAATCTCTAAAGCTGGATTAGAGTGGTTGTTGTGAACTGTCCAAACCCAATTTGCTCCAAAACCATTGACCTCAAAGTCAATGTCTTCTAAATTATAATCTTCTACAGCACCACCACTTAGAAATGAAATCTGATCAAAATATATGACATTCGGTTGAGATCGCGTCAAAAAATCAGGGATTATTACCATTCTGTCATAAGAATTACCAATGACGGTACTGAAATCAAAGGTTAATTCTTCCCAATCGCCATCGATTTCGGTATTAGCCACTTCAATTTGTTTAAAAAAAGATGGGTTTGTAGAATCTTCAAATTTAATCGCAACAGTACTTACTACAGTTTTTAGGACCATCATCCTAACAAGGCTGTTGCTTTCGGAAAATGTAATTGGAGAAGCATCTGTGTAGGCAAGCGCCCAAGGTTCACCATTAGGACTTGCAGTAAATTTAGCACTATTGTTGGATGAATTTATGCCATTGTTGTTAGGGTTAGATACAAATTCCAGTGGAGCATTTGAACCATTAGCATCTACCGTCCAGTTCCAATCAGTTCCAACGCCTTCCGGTTCAAAATCAATAGTAGTCTGACCAAAACCAGTGAAACTAATGACAATGAATAGTCGGGTAATTATTCTCATAAAAAAGTTAATTTTGATTAAATAAATTTAAATATTATTTGCGATATCATTCTAGAATTCATACTACTAATACCATACAACTACAATAAAAATAATTCGTTCTTAAGTAAGGGAAAGAAAATATAACAAAAGAAAAAGCGTATAGCCTTTGTATAGTTTTTTTTAATATTTTTATTTAATAAGAAATAGCTACAAATAAAAAAAATAATTTTTATATATAAATTTAGAAATTAATGAGTAAAACCTATTACAACCCAGACGATTTGAAAAAATTTGGTGACATCAGTGAATGGAACCAAGAGCTTGGAGAAAAATTCTTTGATTACTACGGAAAAGTCTTTGAAGAAGGCGCTTTGTCAGCACGAGAAAAATCACTTATTGCACTGGCGGTTTCCCACGTGGTTAAATGCCCTTATTGCATTGATTCCTACACCAAAGATGGACTCCAACGCGGCATCACCAAAGAGGAAATGATGGAAGCTATACATGCAGGAGCTGCTATTGAAAGTGGTGCAACTTTAGTCCATGGTGTACAAATGATGAATAAGTACAACAAACTCTCCATGTAGGCATGCCAAAAATATCATTGAAACGGCAAGACAAACAACTTTCCCAGCCCAAAAGGCAATTGGAATTACTTGCTAATGGTGTTTTTAAAAATGGAGCATTACCCACTTTTAAATCCAAACTGGAAGCTACAAATCAATTCCCACTTAAACCCTCTGCACTTGAAATTTTACAAATCAATGTCGGCTATATGTGCAATCAAGTCTGTGCCCATTGCCACGTTGATGCGGGCCCTGATCGCAAAGAAATCATGACCAAAGACACCCTGCAGCAATGTTTGGAAGTCCTAAAATCTTCGGGTGCACATACGCTAGATTTGACAGGAGGTGCTCCAGAAATGAACCCCCACTTCAAGTGGTTTATTGAAGAAGCCTCTAAAATTGGCGTACAAGACTTTATCGTTCGTTCTAATTTAACCATATTAATGGCCCATAAAAAATACGATGACCTACCATCATTTTTCAAAAAGTACAACATACACATTGTGTCTTCCATGCCCCACTGGACCCAAGGAAAAACAGATCAACAGCGCGGAAAAGGGGTTTTTAACCGTTCTATTGAAGCATTGAAAAAATTGAATCGCGTTGGATATGGTTTGTCACATTCAAAATTGAAATTGGACCTGGTTTATAACCCCTCGGGAGCCTTTTTACCCGGAGACCAAAAAAGCATGGAATTGGATTTTAAAAAGGCATTGTATGAAGATTTTGGGATACAGTTTAATAACTTATTTGCCATTACCAACCTACCCATAAGCCGCTTTTTAGACTACCTCATCGCGTCTGAAAACTATGAAGACTATATGTACAGTTTGGTTGACGCTTACAATCCAAAAGCAGTAGAAAATGTCATGTGTAAAAACACCCTCTCTATAGGCTGGGATGGCTACTTATACGATTGTGATTTCAATCAAATGTTAGGTTTAAAAGTTAAAAACCGTATTACCCACATCCGTGATTTTAATGCCCATAAATTGCGGGAAAGAAACATTCAAATTTCGCAACATTGCTATGGCTGTACGGCAGGTGCTGGCAGCAGTTGCCAAGGAACCGTTGTATAAAACTATGCAAACTTCATTGCTTATGGTCTTTGTAAGAAACCCACAATTAGGGACTGTTAAAACACGTCTAGCTGTAACAGTTGGAGATAAAATGGCGCTGGAAATTTATATGGAATTGATGCGCCATACCGCGGAAATGACTCAGAAAGTATCGGCTGATAAAAAGGTGTTTTACTCTGAAAAAATTGAACAACATGACATTTGGACTGAAATGAATTTTTCAAAAGCGCTGCAAACTAAAGGTAATTTGGGCCAACGCATGGAAAATGCTTTTAGAACAGCCTTTGAACAAGGCTACAAAAAGGTCTTGATCGTGGGCAGCGATTTGTACAGTCTAAAAGCATCACATATTGAAAAAGCCCTGCAACAGTTGAATAAAAAAGAGGTTGTTATTGGCCCCGCTCAAGATGGCGGTTATTATTTGTTGGGGTTAAAAAGAAATTTACCCGCACTTTTTTGTAACAAAAACTGGGGAACCTCTACTGTTTTAAAAGAGACGTTAAAGGATTTAAAGACAAAATCTATTGCGCTTATGGAGCCCTTGAATGATATTGATAATTTTGAGGACTTAAAAAAAGAAATTGAACTGCTTAAAAAACTAAATATTGATGTTAAAACTTATCAATGAAACCGTTGACTTTTTAAAACAAAAAGGATTTGAAAATGCTGAAATTGGAATCATTTTAGGCACTGGTTTAGGACAACTCATAAATGAAATTGAAATAATTCATGAGGTGAGCTACAACCAAATTCCTAATTTCCCAACAGCGACTGTAGAATTTCATAAAGGGAAACTTATTTATGGCCTCATTGATGGCAAAAAAACCATCGTCATGCAAGGCCGCTTTCATTTGTATGAGGGTTATTCGCTTCAAGATGTAAGCTATCCAGTACGCATCATGAAAGCCTTTGGGATCCAAAGCCTATTGGTGTCCAATGCTTCTGGAGCTATTAATCTCAACTTCAAAAAAAGTGAATTGATGCTCATTGAAGACCACATCAACCTGCAAGGAAGCTCCCCTTTGGCCTTTAGTGGTGTGGAACGCTTGGGTACACGTTTTGTGGATATGAGTGCACCGTACGATGCTGAGATGAATACTAGTTTAAAGGCCATTGCGAAAGCCAAAGGTATCGCATTACATCATGGGGTTTACGCTAGTGTTTACGGGCCCCAACTCGAAACGCGTGCAGAATATAGAATGCTTAAACTCATTGGAGCGGATGCAGTAGGAATGAGCACCGTACCCGAGGTTATTGTTGCCAATCATTTAGGCGTGCGGGTCGCGGCGGTATCGGTCCTAACAGATGAATGTGACCCAGATAATCTAAAAGCAGTGGAGGTTTCAGACATTATGAAAATGGCTGAAATTGCAGAACCCAATCTCATTATTTTATTTAAAGAACTGATCAAGGTATTGTAATGCTTTATGTCATACTAATTAAGTATATTTAAAGATTAAAATCTATGTATAATGACCCAAAATGAAAAACCTAACCTAGTCAAATGGGGCTTGAGATACGCTTTCAGTGCAGCTATGGCAGGTATTTTATGTTGTGTTGCCCCTGCTGTGTTGTTTATGTTTGGACTCATGAGTGGGGTGTACGCCATCTCTTTTGCAGATTTTTTTTATCAAAAAGATGGAAGCACTGGAACGGGCGCTTGGATTTTAAGATTTCTGGCACTTTGTATTGGAATTTATGGAATTTACAGCTTTCGAAAAAAGCAAAATCAGTGCAGTATTGACCCCAAACGAAAACAGAAAAACTTGATATTATTGACCTTCACCATTGCCATTCTTGGTATAGGATTGTATTTAGGCTTGGAAAAATGGTCCGCTTGGTATTTTGATGCACACATTGTTCCTGCGCAACAAAAAGAGTTAAAAATCATTTGATATAAGTTGTGGAATATACTGTTAAAGTCATTATTCCTGCCTACAACGAGGCCGCAGCAATATCGAAAGTGATTAGAGATATTCCAAACTTTGTTCAAGAAACAATCGTAGTGGACAATGGTTCTACAGATCTTACCTCAGAAGTGGCAAAATGCGCAGGAGCTACGGTTTTAGTGGCGCCCAACAAAGGCTACGGTTCTGCTTGTTTAAAAGGCATCGAATACATTAAAAATTCAGATAAAAAAACAGACATTGTTGTCTTTTTAGATGGAGATTACAGTGATTACCCAGAACAAATGTCTGAAATCATAGCACCAATTTTGAATCAAAATATAGATTTTGTACTAGGCAGTCGAAAAAGGCGTTTGGGCGAAAAAGGAGCCATGCAGCCGCAACAGCTCTTTGGAAATTGGCTTGCAACGAACTTAATGCGATTATTTTTCAATTCTAAATTTACAGATTTAGGGCCCTTTAGGGCCATTAAGTATGAAGTGCTTCAACAACTTGGTATGAAGGATAAAACTTATGGCTGGACCGTCGAAATGCAACTCAAAATTTTAAAGCAAAATTTTAGTTATTCAGAAGTTCCTGTTAAATACCGCAACAGAATTGGAGTTTCAAAAGTGTCTGGTACTTTAAAAGGTACTATCTTTGCAGGGATGAAAATTCTTACTTGGATTTTCAAATACAGTTTTAAAAAATGATTCTAGAGTCGATTATAATAGTCATATATTCCACCGCGCTCATTCTTATTTTTATGTACGCTCTGGCACAATTGAACCTGTTATTAAATTATTTAAAGGCCGATAAAATATCTATAGAAAGTCCAAAATTTGACTTCACAAATCAAGATGAAATTCCACAGGTCACCATACAACTGCCCGTTTACAATGAATTGTATGTAATGGAGCGCTTGTTGGATAACATTGTCAAGCTTGATTATCCAAACCATAAACTAGAAATTCAAGTCTTAGACGACTCCACGGATGAATCTTTGGAATCAACTGCCAAGCAAATTAAATCATTACAAAAAAAAGGTTTCGACATTCAACACATTTGCAGAGCGGACAGAGAAGGATTTAAAGCGGGTGCGCTAAAAGAAGGTTTAAAAATTGCCAAAGGAGAATTTATCGCCATTTTTGATGCCGATTTTCTTCCAAAACCGGACTGGTTAAAACGAACCATTCCATTTTTTAAAGACGTTGAAATTGGGGTTGTTCAAACCCGCTGGGGTCACATCAATAGAGATTATTCGGTCCTCACTAAAGTACAAGCTTTTGCACTGGATGCCCATTTCACATTAGAACAGGTCGGTCGCAGTTCTAAAGGCCACTTTATTAATTTTAATGGTACTGCAGGTGTCTGGCGAAAAGACTGCATCTTGGATGCTGGCAATTGGGAAGGAGACACGCTAACAGAAGATTTGGATTTAAGCTACCGAGCTCAGCTCAGAAATTGGAAATTTAAATATTTGGAAGATGTAGAAACCCCTGCCGAACTTCCAGTAGTCATTAGTGCAGCCCGTTCTCAACAATTTAGATGGAACAAAGGAGGTGCTGAGAATTTTAGAAAGATGATTTCGAGGGTTTTCGCTAATAACACCCTTCCATTTAAAACTAAAATACATGGAATGCTGCACCTTTTAAATAGCACCATGTTTTTAAATGTCTTGATTGTGGGAATACTAAGCATACCAATGTTGTACATTAAAAATGAATACGCCCATTTGAAAGCCTACTTTTATGTGATGAGCTTTTTTGTGATCAGTACTTTGATCTTTTTTATATGCTATTGGTATATGTACAAAAAAACACATGGATCAACGTTCAAGGATTTTGTACAATATGTTGTGATGTTCTTTACCTTCTTTTCCATTGCTATGGGGTTTTCACTTCACAATTCCATTGCTGTTATTGAGGGGCATATTGGGAAAAGAAGTGAGTTTATAAGAACTCCTAAATTTAATATGAATTCGCTCACAGACAGCTGGAAAAACAACAAATACCTGCGAAAAAAACCCTCCTTAAATGTGTTGTTAGAAGGGCTTTTGATGCTCTACTTTGGCTTTGGTATGTACAGTGCTTTTGTCGTTGGAGATCAAGGTGGTGATTTTGGTTTATTTCCTTTCCACTTGATGTTGTTCTTAGGTTTCGGCTTTGTGTTTTTTAATTCCCTAAAACCAAGAGTCTAACCCTTTCCCCCATGCTTTTGAAATCATTACATTTCAAGCGTTTCGCCACTTTTTTTACGATTACCTTTTCAATTGCTCTATATACTCATCTTGGCTACAATATAGAACGCTATGAACATGTGATGCTAGGCCTTTGTGTATTGAGCCTGTTTATGGCTTACTATGGCATGCTAAAACTAAAAATTTCATGGGTTTTAATGGTTGTAACAGGGCTTCTTTTTAGAACCGTATTTTTAGGGCATTACCCGGCTTTATCTCAAGATTTTTTTCGATTTATCTGGGACGGTCGCCTGTTGTTTAAAGGAATCAATCCCTATTTATTCACTCCAAATGAGATCATGAATTCACAAGTTGCTATCCTGGCAGAAATGCAGACCCTTTACGACGGCATGGGACCACTTAGCCAAAGAAATTTTTCAAATTATCCGCCCATACACCAAAT
>CAJWNW010000060.1 GCA_913044085.1 uncultured Flavobacteriaceae bacterium
AGGAAGCAGATACAACAAAAGCCCAAGCAGCTTCTGAGGCCATTGAAACATTTAATACAACACGACGTACACTGGACCAAGAGACCACCAAATCAGCCCTCTTACAAATTGATCAAAACCAGGAGCAAGACAAAGCAACGACAGTTGTTTACAGCCCTGAATGGAACAAGGGCGTCATAGGAATTGTTGCCTCTAGACTGATTGAAACCTACTACCGCCCCACCTTGGTATTTACAAAAAGCGGGGATTTTTTAACGGCTTCGGCGCGTTCTGTTCGCGGGTTTGATGTGTATACAGCCCTTCAAAATTGTAGCCGCTATATTGAACAGTTTGGTGGGCACAAATACGCTGCAGGCTTGAGTTTAAAACCTGATAATTATGCCGCCTTTAAGGCTGCCTTTGAAGTTGAGGTTGCATCTAGCTTACCCTTGCACCTTAAAACGCCAGAAATCCATATTGATTTTGAATTAGATTTAAGTGCGATTACTCCCAAATTTTATAGAATATTAAGGCAATTTGCTCCCTTTGGTCCTCAAAACATGACTCCTGTTTTTAGCACAAGTGCAGTACATGACTCTGGTTATGGAAAATGTGTTGGACAGGACGGTAAACATCTTAAAATTAGCGTTTACAAAAACAATACAATACCGCTCAATAGCATTGGTTTTGGCTTGGGCAGCAAATTAGCATTAGTGCAGAACAAAACTCCTTTTGATATTGCTTATGTCATTGAAGAAAATGAATGGGATGGTCAGGTCAGTTTGCAATTAAAACTAAAAGATATCAAACCCTAAATTATGGCAAATATAGACCCTTATGCGGCACTTAGATTTAGAGAATTTAATATTTTTTTATTGCTTCGTTTTGTATTGGTGTTTGCATGGTCCATGCAATTTATTGTTATTGAATGGCAAGTCTATACTTTAACTAAAGACCCTTTATCTTTGGGTATTATTGGGCTTATGGAAATAATTCCAGCCTTGAGTATGGCTTTATTTGCCGGACACATTGTTGATCAGCGAGAAAAACGCAATTTATTTTTGTGCTGTATTGGTTTATTTTCATTGATTAGTTTGTGCCTATTTTTTCTTTCAGAGGCCTCCATTATGGCCAGTTGGGGTCAAAAATCAATTCTCTATTCAATCTATGGTTTTGTTTTTTTTGGGGGCTTGTTACGTGCCTTTTTTGGGCCCACCATTTTTTCTTTAGTATCGCTAATTGTTCCTAAAAAGGTATATCCAAATGCTGCAACCTGGAACAGTTCAACATGGCAAATGGCTTCAATTTTAGGCCCCGCTGTCGCAGGGTTAACCATTAATTGGCTGGGTGTACACTGGTCGCTCTGCATCGTTTTTGTATTGGTTGTTATATCATTTTTATTGGGATTGCTGATTTCCAAAAAACCAGTTTTAAACCCAAAAATTGGTGAACCTATCATCCAAAGCTTAAAAGAGGGTGTACGTTTTGTGTTTAAAACAAAAGCCATTTTAGGTGCCCTTAGCTTAGATATGATTGCGGTACTTTTCGGGGGAGCTATCGCCCTTTTACCCGTTTTTGCACAGGATATTTTAAAAGTAGGCCCAGAGGGTTTTGGTGTTTTAAGAGCCGCGCCGGCTGTTGGAGCTTTTATTACGATGTTAACAACAGCATATATTCCAATCAGTCGTAAAGCTGGGATGAAATTGCTTGTAGCCGTGTTTGGTTTTGGGATTTCGATTATTGTATTTGGGCTTTCATCGGTCTTTTGGATCTCAGTTTTTGCGCTTTTTTTTAGCGGCATCACTGATGGGGTTTCCATGGTCATTCGACAAACAATTTTACAGCTTAAAACACCGGATCATATGCGGGGTCGAGTCTCCTCTGTCAATTCTATGTTTGTAGGATCTTCAAATGAGTTGGGCGCTTTTGAGAGTGGATTAACAGCCAAATTAATGGGCACTGTGACGGCCGTTGTGTTTGGCGGGACGATGACGCTGATTACAGCACTTACCACGGGCCTAGTCTCACCAAGCTTTAGAAATTTAGATTTAGAAAAGGACTTGGAAGCACACGAAAATTAGTAATAATAGGGCAGTTATTTATTCAAGTTAATGTTATAGCTGTATTTAAAGCCAACTATAGATTTACTTTTTTTAATGGGCGAGGAATAGTCATCTTGTAGTGCGTAGAAAATACCCAAGGCCCCAAAGTTTTTAAATTTTCGACTTAGTTTTAAAGTATAGCGGTGTCTGTTAAACCCCTTATTTTTTTCTGGGCTTTGAGGTTCATTAAAGACCTCTCCGAAGAGTTTTACATTTAATTTAATGGGTTTTACTTTGTAGCTCAGCCCCACTCGATAACGGGTGTATTCTGTTGGAGCATCCCCTTCACTTTCTGAAAGACCAAGCTGGTTTTTGTTTTGATATCTCAATCGAAAAGAAACCATTACCCTATCAATTTTTTGTTTGAAAACCGCATCAAATTGATATCTAAACAGGTATTCATGGCCTTGCTTATTACCGACATCATCGTTGTCAGTTATATAGCGAATCCCACCGCCTAGTTCGAAATTTTTAAAAAGCTCATAATTCACTTTAATTTGTGTAAAGTAGTTTTTAAGTGAACTAATATCATTTCTGTATCGGAGGTGCTCAGAAACAGAAAAGAAGAGTTTATCAGTTGCCTTTAAGTTCAATTCAATGGCGCTCCACCCTTCAAGGTCTTCAGTGTCTTGTGCAAAAAATGGCGTTGTTGTAAAAAGAATTAAAGCAATAAGAGGGAGGCTATACAAGCCCCTAATAAATCTTTTCATAATTGTTTTTTGTAGCGAATTTTCACTTTGACAGTTTCTTTCTCAAAGTCGATTTGTCCGATTTCAACTTTTAAAATTTCAAAGCCCAACTTGTCTTCAAGGTCTTTTTTTAATAGCTCGTGTTGGTCTGGTTTTATGTAGTCGAGTGATTGATATAGAACATCTTTGGAGGCGGTTCTTTGACGGCTCTGACGGCTCCAGTACCGGTCTAGATAATAAGCCATTAAAATCACCACAGCATTGGCTGTAAGAATTTCTATATAACTCATTTTTTTATTGGACAACGCATTGATTACTGAAAGCCCAATAACAATAAAAAGGTAGGTCATTTCCCTTACCTTTAGCGGATCTGTTCGGTAACGTAGAATTCCAAAAATGGCAAACAAACCCAAGGCAAGCCCTAAGTCAATTTCGTATTTTTTTAATGTAAAGCATAAGAAAAAAACCACAGTACCGACCAGGTAAAATGTAAACAAATAATCGGCCTTTTTTGAAAAGGCATAATAGCAGCCTTTTACAAGCGCTGTTAGTGCTATGAAATTGATTAAAAACCTAACACACATTTTATAAAAGTCGTCGTCAAAAAAGGGGATTTCAAAAAATTCCATTTAAGTTTAATTGATTTATTTGCCCAAGATATTTATTTTAAATCAATAAACATCAAAAGCGTCCAAAATAAATTAATTAGCAGCATAGGCTTAAACTACTTAAAATTGCAGTTTTTATGCTTCTAATTTCTTTAGTGAAAATGCTTCACCGTCAAAAACACCATAGGTGAAGTGCGTAATCCAATCCCCTAAATTAAAATATATTGATTTTGAGTTTAATGGTATCTCAAGTGGCAAGTGCCGATGGCCAAACACAAAATAATCAAAGTGCTTATCTTTTAATTTTCTGCGCGCATATTGGGTCAACCACTCCTTGTCATTTCCCATAAATTTAAGGTCATCATCTCCAGAAATGAGTTTGTTTCTTAAGGAGAGGTATTGGGCAAACTGCACCCCAAAATCTGGATGAAGCCAACGGTAAAGCCAGTTGAAGATAGAATTTTTAAATACCTTTTTTAAGCGCTTATACCCTTTGTCATATGGGCCTAAGCCATCGCCATGGCCTATAAAAAAAGTTTTGTTGTTTAATTTAAACTGCTGGGGCTTGTGGTATACTTCAATGTTAAATTCTTCTTCAAAGTAGCCTCGCATCCACATATCGTGATTGCCTACAAAAAAGTGAATCTTAGTCCCTTGGTCACTCAGCTCCGCCAATTTTCCCAACACTCTAGTGAACCCTTTTGGGATGACATGTTTGTATTCAAACCAAAAGTCAAAGAGGTCTCCAAGAATAAACAAGACTTCGGCATCTTTTTTTATGTCATCCAACCACGCTACAAACTTTTTTTCACGGGGCTTAGAGTCTGCTTTTGTCGGCGCCCCAAAGTGGTGATCTGATGTGAAATAAATCTTTTTCCCTTTAGATATTTGAATAGTTTTCATAAACTTTATACATTATCACTCGCATACCACTCTGCATAGCAGCTGGCAGTTTCTCGAAGTTTAAGGGCGTGTAAATGGATGTTAGCAGGTAAGAGTTTTTTAATTTTTTCAGCAAAATCAATGACCAGCATTTCACTGGTAGGCTGGTAGTTGACAAGAACGACCTTATGGCCACTAGATTTCAAGTCTTCAGCCAGTTTTAAGTGTGGTGTGTTTTTATTAAAGATTGTGGCGTGATCAAAGGGTGTTACAACGGCTTGTTTGACTATTTTTTTCAAATCAGAAAAATCCATAATCATCCCATATTTTGGACTGCTTTCGTCCGTTATGGGGGTTCCAAATAATGTTACATTTAAACGGTAGCTGTGGCCGTGAATGTTTTTACATTTACCATCATGACCATAAAGCGCGTGGCCGGTCTCAAAGGAAAACTGTTTCGTAATTCTTATTTTGGACATTTCTAATACTCTGTTTTAAACAAAATCAAAACAAAGTTAGTGTTTTCGGGCTTGCGGTAAAAATTGTTTTCTAAATTTCACCACCAATGGCACCCCTCTAGCAATTATCCACATTGTGAACGCCCACAGTATCCCGTGCAACTTGAAATCTAAATAATGACCTAGAAGTAGGGAGGGAATAAACACCAAAAAAGTGGCAGCAAACAATACGTTTCTCAAGGCTTTCATTTTACCAAGCCCTTTAAATATGCCATCAAATACAAAAGTAATTGCACAGAGGGGCTGCATAGCTAAAACAATCCAAAACACCTCGTAAAAATTATCTAGAACTTTTGGGTCTGATGTAAAAATCACTCCTACAGATTTGTAAAAAAGCCCTCCCAATCCAGCCATTAAGAGCCCCACTAGAAGCGCTTTTTTGGTGAGCAGTTGGCTTAATTCAATCAGGCTTTCAAATTGTTTAGCCCCGAAAAGTTTACCAGATAAAATGTTTCCAGCACTGGCATAGCCATCTACAGCAAAAGCTGCAAAAAACCACAAGTTGATGATAATGGTATAGGCGGCAATGTAGTTAGTGCCGTAGCCCGTTGCAAAACTTGTAGCAAAGTAAAGGGCTAGGTTGAGAGCCAGCGTTCGCAGAATTAGGTTGCCAATCATCATTAAAAATTTTGGCAGCTCTTTATTTATGGGGCCTTTAATTTTTAAAGTAATAGGGGTGTTTTTTAAAACCAGTGCGGTAGCAGTGACCGCCATCAGGGCTTGAGACAAAACGCTCGCTAAGGCGGCACCTTTAAGGTTCATGGGCTCTATAAAATTCGTAATTCCATAGACCAATACAAGATCTAAAACAATATTTATAGCGGTCCCAATGATGGCAATAACCATAGGGTGGTAAGTGTTTTGTAGTCCTCGGAACACCCCAAAAATAACAAATGTGTAGAGGGTAAATGGAAAACCAATGATCCGAATTTTATAATAGTCAACACTGTAATCTAATAATAACCCCGAAGCGTTATAAAATTTAAAAATCTCCTCACTAAAAGGAATGGTAGTTGCGCAAATCAAAACGCTTAACATCAAAATGATGGCAATGGCTTGCACCGGAAGGCTTTTCACGTCTTTGAGTTTGTTTGCTCCAAGGTATTGGGAAATAATTGAAGAAATGGCTGACCGAGACTGCCCTAAGACCCAAATGAGCATGGAAAAAAAAGAGGAAACAATCCCGACTGCTGCTATAGAAACAGTAGCATCTAAAGTTATATGCCCAATAATAGCAGCATCTGTTAGTGATAAAATTGGTTCGGAAATACCCGCAATAATAGCCGGTATGGCTAGCCTGTTTATTTGTTTGTTGCTAAAATTAGTATTCAAAGTCTAAAAGTTGACCATAAAATTAATTAAAATAGAACAAAAGAATTTTAATTTATCAATCCATTGAGGTCGTAATTAGAGAAAAATTCCCAAATAATAGCACTAGAATCAATATCTGCATTTTGAAACCAGGTGTGCTGTCCTCCAAAAACTTTGTAATGTTTAACAATGGAACCATTTGTGCCATTATTATAGATTATTTTATCCACTGTTAGGTTGTTATTAAGATTTACGTCATCTAAGGTATTTATTTCTGGTGTGTCTGAACACGCATTGTTCAGAACCCAATAATCCAAGACTTCTTCAATTGGAGTATTCCATGCCTGCGGACCATTATATGGAACTATAGGATCATTAGTTCCATGAATTTGTAATACAGGAACTTCCCTGATAGCACTGCATTGTTCTAAAGTTTCTGTAGTCATTGAGCCAGTAACAGAAGCAATAGCTGCAATTTTATCACTCAATTGACAGGCTAGTAAGAAGCTCATAAACCCACCGTTTGACATACCAGTTGCATATATTCTATTAGAATTAAGAGAATACATTTCCGATAAAAGCCCTGTTAGAAACTCAACGAAGCCCACGTCGTCTGTTGTGCTGCCATTTGTAAATCCGCCAACATTCCAATGCGGAGTTATGTTTAAGAAATCTGTGCCTTGAGGGTATACCGCTATAAAATTTTCTTGATCGGCAATGAGATTAAAGCCGGTACTATTCATCGTTGAAGTATTTGAACCGCCAAAACCATGAAAAACAAATAATACTGGAGTAGGATTTTCAGCATTATACGATTCTGGGACATAAACAATGAAATTACGATTAAAACCCTGGAATTCAACGCTATATTCATTAATTCCATAATTAATTGGTGTATGGTTTTGCCCAGTGGTAAAACTAATTTCATTCCCGTAGTACTCTCCAACTGAATTAGCAATAAATGACCTAGCGTAATATGTTGTTTCAGCACTTAGGCCGTTCAGTGTGACACTTATGTTTGTCCCTGTGTCTGTAATTAAATTGTCATTGATATTGGGTGCGCTACGGGTGGCATAAACAAACCCTTGTAGCGAACCAAGTGGTATCTCGCAATTCTCAGAAACAATGCTAATACTTCCTGTCAAGCTGGCTGAATTAGCTGTCACGTTTTCAGCTTCGCCTGTTTCTAAGTTATGGTCAACAATACATGGTGCAGCCCCTTCATCGGTTGTACAGCAAAAAACAGTCAAAAACAATCCAAGCGTGAGCAGTTTCAAATTTTTCATAAATTGTTTATTTTAATTTGATTCGAAATACTTTTGGATTAGAAACAAATCCTGTTGCATAGAGATAATTTTCATCTTTATCAAAAGCACAATTTGTAATGTGCCCGAAATCGATTTTCCCCATCAATTTACCTAGAGGCGAAACAATCAAAAGCCCTCCGGGTCCTGATGTGAAAATAAGCCCAGAACTGTGGACTTTCATACCATCAAAGCTTCCGTCGTATGTTTTAGCTAAATCTGCGCCGTCTAAAAGTGTTTCTAACTTTTGTGTTTCAAGTTCAATTTTCATGATTTTAGGTTGTTTGTCAAGCATACCCATTTTATTGACATAAAGTATTTTTTGGTCCGGCGATAATGCGGTCCCATTTGGTAAATCAATGGCATTAGTTACAAGAGAAATTTCTTTATTTTTCGGATTTAATTTATAAACACCGTTAAATTCCAAACCTTTTAACTTAGTGTCTACAAACTTGAAGCTTTCGATATCTAAAAAGCCAAATGGCGGATCCGTAAAAAATATGGTACCATCTTCAGCTATGGTTAGATCGTTGGGGCTATTGAAACGCAAGCCCTGGTAGTTATCAATTAATGTTTTAAAAGTGGCGGTAACCCCCTCAATTTTTTCAACTGCTGCCAACCTTCTGTCTCCATGCTGACATAAAATAAGAGTTCCCTCGGAATTTATAGCCAGCCCATTGGCTCCCAGGATTCCACCCTCTAAATTGGGGGCATACCCTGTGTTTCCAGCAGGTGTAATATAGTCTGAAATGCCTGTTTTTTCATCCCACTTCAAAACTTTATTTTTTAGAATGTCAACGAATAATAAACAGCTATTTTTTTCATCCCAAACTGGCCCTTCCGGAAGTGAAATGGAATCTGATAAAACTTCAATTTGTGCTTCAATATTTACAATGGATTTTAAAGCATCATCGTAAATTTCAATTTTAGATGCGGATGTTTTCCCCGTTGTCTTACAACAAATGAAAAATAGCGATAAAAGAGATAGGATTAAATTTCTCATAAAATGAGTTTTTAAATTTAACAACTATTAAAAGTACACTTATTTTATTCAATGTACTAGATTTAAAGTTTTCGATTTTCTTATGATTGGACAATAAAGTGTCATTCAGACTATTTATGGGGTGTGATATTTTTTCAAATTTAATTATTTATGTGATTCTTATACATTAATTTTATATCTATTTAATATAATTATGGATATAAACAAACTCATAGCATTTAGGCGCGCAGTTTATCCAAGCCAATTTAACAAGGGTGAAATAGACAAAGGAACCTTGAATCAATTGCTTGAAAATGCCAATATGGCGCCTACACATAAAATGACACAACCTTGGTTTTTTAAGGTTTATAAAAATAAAGAAAAAGCCCGTCTAGGACAAGTCATGGCTCAAGTCATGAAAGCGCACAGCCCAGATGACCCCAGAGCCGATTCAAAAAAAAAAAGATAATTGAAAAATCCCAACAAAGCAATTGTATCATTGGGATTTTTATGAAGCGAAGTACTACGGTTTCAATCCCCGAATGGGAAGAGATTGCTGCTGTTGCCATGGCGGTTCAAAACATTTGGCTCAGCTGTGTTAGTCAAAAAATTGGTTGCTATTGGAGCAGTCCTCAATACATTGCACAGATGCATTCATTTTTCAACTTGAATGCAAACGAGCGCTGTTTAGGGTTTATGTATCTTGGACAGTTTGACCACACTACACTTCCTGTAAAAAGACGAGTGAGTATGGCTTCTAAGGTTGAGTGGTTGATTTAAAACTTAAATAAAGTAATTAAAATGATTTACAGATTTATAAGTAAAACTGTGATTGATTTAAGAAAAACCTCCGATTTCTCGAAGGTTTAAAGGTTAAAGTAGTGTAGCGGTGACACT
>CAJWNW010000061.1 GCA_913044085.1 uncultured Flavobacteriaceae bacterium
ATCTATTAGCAGTCCCTGCAGATCCATCCATGGAAGCTGCTGTTGCATTTAAATTTTTTATATTTTCTCCTAAGCTTTTAACAAGAGCTCCATCAATATTTGCCTCTTTTAAAAGTGCATCTAACTTTTTAGTTAAAATTCCTTCGGGAGATTCTTTTTTACCCCCTTTAGTTGAAGAACCACCTGAAAGCTCTGGATAAACTAAAGACCAATCCAAGTCTCCTTTCACTCTTTCAAAAGCGGAATAAGTAAATACGCCAGCTTCTACAATCATTCCAATTGTAAGAATTTCTGAACCAAAAGGCCAGTGTTGAATTTTAAAAAGTGCCCCTACAATTACAATTGCTGCACCAAGTCCGTAGACCATATTTGTGATAGTAATGTTACCTTCTTTTGCCATGATAATAATTTTTAAAGTATAATATTTATATTAATTTCTAATTTGTTGCTGCATTTGCAGTCGCATCAGTCCCCAGGTAATCCTGAACAGTTCTAAAGCCTATAAAGCTTCTAGCAGAATCTGCATATTCATAATCTCTTGTACTGACCTGTAGAAAATAAGCGACGTCTTTCCATGAACCTCCACGAATGATTTTTCTCGGATCGTCCTTTTTATTAACGTTTGGATTAAAGGATGTTGAATATGAATAAGACGCTATGTCGTATGAAGAATTCACCCATTCAGAAACATTGCCAGCCATATTGAATAAATTGTAATCATTGGGCTCATAAGCATCTGCCTCAACAGTGTATAGTGCCTGATCTGCTGCATAATTACCTCTTAAAGGTTTGAAGTTTGCCAAAAAGCAGCCACGATCGTTTTTAGCATAGGGTCCTCCCCATGGAAAAGCAGCGCCTTGGAGGCCACCACGGGCAGCATACTCCCACTCTGCTTCAGAGGGCAATCTAAATCCATTAACGTTTTGTTTCTTCTTTGATTTTTGGTAACCGTTTTTGTAAATTGTTCTCCACTGGCAGAAAGCTTTTGCTTGTTGCCATGTGACACCAACAACAGGGTAGTTACCATAGGCTTCATGCCAAAAATAATCATTATGCATTGGCACATTGTAAGCATATTTAAAGTCCTTAATCCAAACCGTTGTATCAGGGTAAACGTTAACGTCATATTGTGTAATGAAATCACTTCTTTTCATATCCCCAGTGATGATGTAATCTGAATATTCTGCTGCAAGTTCGATATCAATATCCGTAAATTTAAATTTAAACAAACTTACGTCCCATGTTCGTTGTCCATTATACCATTCATCGGGAGGCAGATACATACCGTCCATAACTTCAGCGTAGAGTTCATCTGGATAATCTTCTGTATCAAATATAAGGTCTATGTCTCTGTTAATCTTGCGCTGTTCATCCCCGTAGGTGTCTAGCATGTAGCGCTCATAAGGGGAAAGGTCTTCAGAATCTCCTGTATCGGAATATGCGTATTCACCAATGCCATCGTCCTCGCTGGTTTTCCCTTCAAGGTCTGCCATTTCGGCTAAATTATTTCTTAGTATAGAATCTCTGACCCACTCTACAAATTGTCTATATTCACTGTTAGTAATTTCAGTCTCATCCATATAAAAGGATCGAACTGTTACAGTTCGTGTTGGGGCGTCTTGTAGGTCTACAATATCATCATCAGATTTTCCCATGATAAATGCCCCACCTGGGATAAGACTCATTCCGTATGGTTTTTCTGGGTGCCATCGCTTTCCTTTAACGCCTGTAAGTTCCCCTTTATCTTTGTTCCCACAACTAACAACTAGAGACAACGCTAATATTAAAAATACGATTTTCTTCATAGTTTGTATTTAGAGGCAATATAACCTATTCATTAAAGTCCGTAAACTTATTTATATAATTTTAAAATTACAACTTTTTTAGCTTAATATTCTCAATTAAACCCTAAACTAATTGTTTTAATGTTTTTTACATGCTTTATACCAACTTTCAGGTATTTGACCCTGAGTAGCTGTTTCATAGTCACTTTGCATACACGCTAATAACGTATGTTTATTTTTTTTAGTGTGTGAAACTGATAAAACTGGCGTTTCCACCCACCAACGACCCGTTTTGAGACTCTTATAAAATACTAACTCTTGACCTTGCACTAAAACAGTATATTTGTTAAATTCATCTGGATTCTGAAAATTATCATCCTTAATCCTGCAATTAAAACCTTCAATGAAATACCAAATCATTTGAGAAATCAACATTGTAGTGGCTTCGTCGTCTAATGAAGGCTTGTATTCGTAAATCCCAAAAGAAGATACTTTATTACTAATACCAGCATACCTTGAAATCGCACAAATTTCTCGGCCATCAAAACCATTTGGGGAATATTTTTGTTTAGCACTTACCTCTGAAGATTTAACAGAATTAATATCAATAGATACCAAGTCTGCATCTCGCATGGCAGGTTCAACTGTTTTTATGTCTTTATTTAGTTCACCAAGTCGATGGTACTCGAAAAATAATTTTTCCATCAAATCGATTTCTTCTTGAGAATTGAAATAGGTTTGAAACCCCAATACCGTGTAATTAAATAGATTGTAAGGCTTTTCTAAAATGACCTTCCCAACGTAGTTATTGTTGGAAATTGGATTTGAAGAATCACCTAAATCAAAACTCTTATCGACATTGACAACATTAATCATCGGCTTCACATTATCATAAGCTCGGTAATGCGCATAGGTAAGATCTTGGCTGCCCCCAATAATTACTGGAATGATATTTTGTTTGAGTAGGGAAGTAACAATATCGGTAAGTGCAAAATAAGTATCTTCAATATCTGAACCCATCAAAATATTGCCTAAGTCAGCAATTTGAGCCGTCCAATTTCCGGGAAATAAACCATAAAATGATTGGCGAATATCTGTTAAATTGAAAGATTGCTCAATATAATCGATTGAATTTCTAACTTCCAAGACACCCACAATGGCAATATCAATACCTTTCAAATCAGGGGTGGTTTCAGTAGTATGAAGCTTTAACTTTCTACCTAAGGTTTGAAAATGTGACACCTTTATGGCTTCTACAAGGCGACTAGAAACTGGTGAAAGGAGGCTGTAATTCATTTTCTTATTTCTTTTTTGAACGCTTCTTAATAGTTTTTTTTGGTACCTTTTTTTCAATAATTGATTTGACTTCTTCCAAGGTGAGTTTAACAGCATCCACTGTCTTTGGAAGTTCAATTTTTATTTTACCTTTGATGACGTTGTGTCTTCCCCAGCGGGCTTTTTCAACACGAATTCCATCGTCAGTCCAGTCGTGAACTATTTTATCGATTTCTTTTTGAATTTTATCTTTAATTAATATTTCAATATCTTCTGATGATAAATTATCCCAGTCATATTTCTTATTTACATTGATAAACATGTTGTTCCACTTTATAAAGGGCCCAAAGCGTCCTTTACCCTTTTGGACAGGAAGGCCTTGATATTCATGGATAGGTGCATCTGCTTCAGCTTTGGCTTTGATAATTTCGATGGCTTCATCCATATCTATGCTCAAAGGGTCTAAGCCTTTAGGGAGTGAAATAAATTTATTGCCGTATTTCACATAGGGTCCAAAACGACCATTGTTAACCAAAACATCTTCCCCCTCATAAACCCCCAAGTCTTTAGGTAATTTAAATAAATCTAACACCTGTTCAAAAGTTATAGAACTCAATTGCAAATTAGGGGGTACACTGGCAAAAACTTGTTTTTCTTCATCTTCCATGGTTCCAATTTGAGCCATAGGACCAAATTTGCCCAGACGGACACTAATCTGACGTCCGGTAGATGGGTCACTACCTAAAATACGCTCTCCGGACTCACGATTGGCATTTTGACTTACATCTTCCACTTTGGGGTGAAAAGACTCATAAAAGCGTTTCATCATTTTAGTCCAGTTAGCCTTACCGCTAGCAATTGCATCGAAATCCGCCTCAACTTTAGCAGTGAAGTTGTAATCTAAAATCACTTCAAAATGATTGACTAGAAAGTCTGTAACAATCATTCCAATGTCCGTAGGTACCAGCTTCCCTTTGTCTGAACCAAATTTTTCGGTTTTTTCTGTTTCTTTTAAATTGTTGGCGCTTAATGTCAGTAGATTGTATATACGTTCTTGGCCTTCAACAGTGCCTTTCTCAATATAATTTCTGTTTTGAATCGTTGATATTGTAGGGGCATAAGTAGAAGGGCGCCCGATACCCAATTCTTCTAATTTCTTAACCAAAGAAGCTTCCGTGAAGCGATAAGGGGGTCTTGAGAATCGTTCTATGGCTACTATTGAATTATTTGTCAAAGATTCATTTATTTTCATGGAAGGCAACATCCCATCTTGCTCCGTGCTTTCATCATCAGTTCCTTCCAAATAGACTTTTAAAAACCCATCAAAAGTAATAACCTCACCATTGGCTGTAAAAACCTTTTCGTGCTGTGATGTTGTAATTTTAACATTGGTACGCTCCAGTTTTGCATCACTAATTTGAGATGCAATGGCGCGTTTCCAAATCAACTCATATAATCTTGCTTGGTCGCGTTCTACATTAACAGAATGAGCAGAAAAATTAGTGGGTCTTATCGCCTCATGTGCTTCTTGAGCCCCTTTAGATTTACCTTTAAAATTCCTTGGGCAGCTGTAAACATCTCCAAAAGCAGAAGTGATTTCTTGGGCAGCTGAAGTTCTTGCTTCTTGGGATAAGTTCACGCTGTCAGTACGCATGTAAGTGATAAGCCCTGCCTCATATAGGCGCTGTGCCATATTCATAGTTTTACTGACAGAAAAATATAGCTTTCTAGCAGCTTCTTGCTGCAAAGTCGAGGTTGTAAATGGTGGTGCTGGTGATTTTTTTACAGGTTTTTTTTCTAAGGCGGTTACTGAAAATTCTGCATTGACATTTTGTTCTAAAAACGATTTGGCCTCAGCTTTTGAATTGAACCCTTTGGGGAGTTTTGCCTTGAATACCTGGCCACTGGAAGTTGTAAAACGCGCCTCTATCTTGTAATTTGATACGGGAACAAAAGCTTTAATCTCTCGCTCTCGTTCTACAATCAAACGCACAGACACGGACTGAACACGGCCAGCAGAAAGTCCACCCTTGACTTTTCTCCAAAGTACAGGAGACAACTCATAGCCTACAATACGATCCAATACACGCCGTGCTTGTTGGGCATCTACCAAATCGTAGTCGATTGCGCGTGGATTTTTAACAGCTTTGGCAATCGCAGCTTTAGTAATTTCATGAAAAACAATACGCTTGGTTTTGGATTGGTCTAGCTTTAGGGTCTGGGCTAAATGCCATGCGATGGCTTCTCCTTCCCGGTCTTCATCACTTGCCAACCAAACAATTTCTGCCTTTTTAGCGAGATCTTTTAAATTTTTGACAACGGTTTTTTTGTCTTTAGTTACTTCATATTTTGGGGAAAAGTCTCCATCAACATCAACCCCCAACTCCTTGGAGGGGAGGTCAGCGATATGCCCAAAACTTGAGGCAACTTTAAAATCTTTTCCTAAAAATTTTTCAATTGTTTTGGCCTTTGCAGGCGACTCGACAATGACAAGGTTTTTGGCCATAACTTGATTTCTTAAGGCAACAAATGTAGATGATTTTTTCTATTGTAGTTTTTAAATTTTTCCTAAAATTCAAATTTATATGGAAAAATAGATTTAAAAACGCAGCTTAAAAAATTTCACAAAACAATGATAACCAATACACTAAATGGGTTTTGTGTTATTAAATTCCATTTTTTTTACAGGCAATATAATTAAGAATTTAAAAAAACACCCTTAAAAGACCAACAAGACCAAAAGCTAGAATATTAACTACAGTAGTTTTCATTATAGCTAAACAAGAAATAAATTAAAAAATTAAATTTTTAAACCTGACACTTTGTCATAATAATCAAAATATCGTATCTTTGCATACGGTCTTCGAAAGAAGCAATGCAAAAAATAGGCATGGAAAAAATCATCAACGAATCAAAACAAGGTACCTCATTATCACTGACACCTAAGCTTGAAAACACAAAAAAGTTATTCATCGAAAGCTATGGTTGTCAAATGAATTTTAGCGATAGTGAGATTGTAGCTTCTATTTTACAAAAGGAAGGCTTTAATACCACCTCAACATTGGAAGACGCGGATTTAGTACTTGTCAACACTTGTTCAATTCGTGATAAAGCTGAACAAACAGTTCGCAAACGACTTGAAAAGTATAACGCAATTAAAAGGATTAATCCAAATATGAAAGTAGGGGTTTTGGGCTGTATGGCAGAACGCCTTAAAAGTAAATTCCTAGAAGAAGAAAAGATTGTAGACCTGGTCGTTGGGCCCGATGCCTACAAAGATCTGCCCAACCTTGTGGCTGAGATAGAGGATGGTCACAGTGCTGTCAATGTTATTCTCTCCAAGGAAGAAACATATGGCGATGTAGCCCCAGTAAGGTTAAATTCGAATGGGGTCACTGCTTTTGTTTCCATCACCCGCGGTTGTGACAATATGTGTACTTTTTGCGTGGTTCCATTCACCAGAGGACGTGAACGCAGCCGAGATCCAATAAGTATCCTATTTGAAATCAATGATTTGCACGAAAAAGGGTATAAAGAGGTGACACTTTTAGGTCAAAATGTGGACAGCTACCTGTGGTATGGGGGTGGATTAAAAAAAGATTTTAGAAAGGCTACAGAAATTCAAAAGGCAACAGCTACTGATTTTGCAAAACTTCTTGATTTATGTGCCAGCGCACACCCAAAAATGCGCTTTCGCTTTTCAACATCTAACCCACAAGACATGTCTATCAGTGTCATAAAGACAATGGCTAAGCATGAAAATATTTGCAATTACATTCACTTGCCAGTACAAAGCGGAAGCAACCGGATTTTAAAAGCCATGAATAGACAACATTCAAGGGAAGATTATTTTGAGTTGATTGATAACATAAAAAAATACCTGCCAGACTGTTCTATTTCTCACGATTTGATATGCGGCTTTCCAACTGAAACAGAACAAGACCACCAAGATACTTTAAGTTTAATGCAGTACGTTAAGTACAGTTTTGGCTACATGTTTTCTTATTCTGAGCGCCCTGGAACCTTGGCAGCAAGAAAGTTAGAAGATGACATCCCAGAAGTAATTAAGAAAAAACGACTTCAAGAAGTTGTAGCGCTTCAACAGCAACACAGTCTTGAACGAAGTCAAGGCTTTTTAGGCCAAGTTACCGAAGTGCTTATTGAAAAAACTTCTAAGAAATCAGATAAAGAATGGGCGGGTCGAAACTCTCAAAACAGTACCGTTGTTTTTCCAAAAGAACAGTACAAAGTAGGTGATTTCGTGATGGTTAAAATTGACAACTGCACAAGTGCCACACTTAAAGGAACAGCACTTGGTTACTCAAAAAATAATTAGATTATGGAAACTATTCAATCCATCAAACAACGTTTTGGAATTATAGGAAATGATACAGGCTTGAATCGCGCTATAGAGAAAGCTATACAAGTTGCTCCAACGGATATTTCTGTCCTTATTACAGGTGAAAGTGGTGTCGGAAAGGAAGTAATGCCTAAAATCATACACCAGCTATCTCACAGGAAACACGGAAAATACATTGCTGTAAATTGTGGGGCGATTCCAGAAGGCACCATAGACAGCGAACTCTTTGGACACGAAAAAGGTGCCTTTACAGGTGCTACACAAACACGTTCTGGTTATTTTGAAGTGGCCGATGGTGGGACCATTTTTTTAGATGAGGTGGGCGAATTACCTTTGACGACCCAAGTTCGCTTACTACGTGTTCTTGAAAATGGGGAATTCATTAAGGTAGGATCAAGTAAGGTTCAAAAAACTAATGTTCGCATTGTAGCAGCCACTAATATTAAGATGTTTGAAGCGATTGATAAAGAGAAGTTTAGGGAGGATTTATACTATCGCTTGAGCACCATTGAAATTCCAATTCCCGCCCTGCGTAAAAGAAAACAAGACATTCATTTACTGTTTAGAAAATTCTCAAGTGATTTTGCCTTTAAATACAAGATGCCAACCATCAGACTGAAAGAAGAAGCCGTCCAGTTGCTTCAAAAATACCGATGGACTGGAAACATACGTCAACTCAGAAATGTAGCAGAACAAATTTCCGTGCTTGAGTCAAAAAGGGAAATCAATGCTGTAGCCCTCAAAAGTTATTTGCCAGACATGGGAATTCAACTACCGGCAATTGTTGATAAGAAAAAACTTAACAACGACTTCAGTACGGAGAGAGAGATTTTATACAAAGTCCTGTTTGATATGAAAAGTGATTTAAATGATTTGAAAAAGCTAACGATGGAATTGATGGAAAATGACAATTTCAAAGATGTTCAGAAAAAAAACGAACAACTGATTCAAAAAATTTACAAGGACCCCAGTAGCAGTGTAAAAGAAAGCAACAGCCAAGTTCTTGATCTTCTTGAAACAAGCTCTCAAAATGAAACCATAGAAATTGTTAACTCTAATGAAAACTATGATTTCATTGAGGATATCGAGGAAGAAGAAACCTTATCTTTACACGATAAAGAGTTGGAACTCATAAAAAAATCTTTGGAAAGGCACAACGGTAAGCGTAAACTGGCTGCTGATGAACTTGGGATTTCCGAGAGAACACTTTACCGAAAAATTAAACAATATGATTTGTAATTCTTACACAAAAACTTTTTTTTCCGTAGCATCGCTACTGATTTTGGGTTGTGGTTCGTACTCGTTTACTGGAATTTCAATCAGTACAGACACTAAAACATTTCAGGTTAACTACTTCCAAAATTCTGCAGATTTAGTCGAACCTGGCATCGAACGGGACTTTACCCTAGCCTTGCAAGACATTATACTAAACCAAACCAATTTGTCGCTGGTAAAATCCAATGGAGACATCATGTATGAAGGAGAGATTGTTGAATATCGTATTTCTCCCACAACAGCAACCGCAAATAATACTGCAGATCAAAACCGACTCACCATAAGTGTAAATGTTCGGTTTTTTAACAAAAATGATGAGGAATCAGATTTTGAAAAACGATTTTCATTTTTTTATGATTACGCAGGCAGTGCCCAACTTATTGGTTCTCAAAAAACAACAGCAATCAAAGAAATTTACGACCGCATTACACAAGACATCATCAATGCTTCCTTAGCCAACTGGTAATATGAATAGGACTGATTTTTCAAATTTATTGGCTTTTCCTTCAAAGCTAAACCAAGAGCAAACTGTGGGTG
>CAJWNW010000062.1 GCA_913044085.1 uncultured Flavobacteriaceae bacterium
TTAAATCACGACCAAAATTATCTAAAACAGGGGTTTTTGATTTTTTATTTGTCTTTGAAGATGTACTTTTTGAAAAGCCATTATCATTCTCTTGTGAATCCTCAGATTCACTACTAGAATAAGCTTCAGATTTCGGTGACTCCGTGTAGGTAGAACTATCTTCTGTTGTCATTTGCTTAAATTGGTCTTTGACATTATCGTAATTGATGCGCAATTTGTTGAGTAATTTCGTTGTAGGGTCGTTTTCATTTCTTAGCACGCACAATAATAAATGGGCAGTATTGATTGATTTATTTTGAAAAAGCTTGGCTTCTAAAAAAGTTGTTTTGAGCGCGCGTTCTGCTTGCCTTGTTAAGTGTAAGTTTTTTTTCTCATTTGTGGCTGTGCTTATGTTGGGATTCGCAGGGCTTAAAATTTCTACTTTTCTACGAAGTTGGCTTAAATCTATGTCTAGTGCGTTCAGAATTTCGACCGCCTTCCCCTGACCGTCTCTTAAAAGTCCGAGCATTAAGTGTTCCGTACCAATAAAATCATGCCCTAACCGCAGTGCTTCTTCTTTGCTAAAAGAAATTACGTCTTTGACTCTGGGTGTGAAGTTATCATCCATTTAAATATATTTTTTATAAAAATACAAATTTTATAGGGGATTATTCAAAACAAAATCTTAAAAAATAAATGCTCGGGATATTCATAGTAAAAACAATTAAAAAGCAAAATATTTTGGCGTTAATTTATCAAATATTATCTTCTTGAAATTGTTGATAAAATAGTCTAAAAAAACAGAGTATTTGTAAGTATTAAAATAGGGGAAATTTTTATATTAGCTACCAGTAAAAATTGTAACAAAATTATTTATGATTGAAGGAGAAAAGTTAATCCCGATTAATATAGAGGATGAAATGAAATCAGCATACATCGATTATTCAATGTCTGTGATTGTTTCTAGGGCTCTGCCAGACGTTCGAGACGGATTAAAACCCGTCCACCGCCGAGTGTTGTATGGAATGCATGAATTAGGTGTAAAATCAAATACGGCGCACAAAAAATCGGCAAGAATTGTTGGGGAAGTCCTAGGTAAATACCACCCCCATGGAGATACATCCGTTTATGATACTATGGTGCGTATGGCACAAGAGTGGAGCCTGCGTTACATGTTGGTTGATGGACAAGGAAATTTTGGCTCCATTGATGGAGATAGCCCTGCTGCGATGCGTTACACGGAGGCACGTATGCGCAAGATATCAGAGGACATGTTGGCTGATATTGATAAAGAAACCGTTGATCACAAATTAAATTTTGACGATACCCTCAAAGAACCTACTGTTTTGCCCACGCGCATTCCGGGCCTGTTGGTTAATGGCGCATCTGGTATCGCTGTTGGTATGGCAACCAATATGCCCCCGCACAATCTATCGGAAGTCGTTGATGGTATTACAGCTTATATTGATGATAATTCTATTGAGATTGATGCGCTTATGCAACATGTCAAGGCTCCAGATTTTCCAACCGGAGGCATTATATATGGTTACGACGGCGTCAAAGAGGCTTTTGAAACGGGCCGTGGTCGCATAGTCATGAGGGCAAAAGCCAATATAGAAGAACTCAATGGAAGAGAGTGTATCATCGTCAGTGAAATCCCTTACCAAATCAATAAAGCAGACATGATTAAAAAAACTGCGGACCTTGTTAATGATAAAAAACTAGAGGGCATTTCAACCATTCGTGATGAATCTGATCGTAACGGAATGCGTATTGTTTACGTTTTGAAGCGAGATGCAATTCCAAACATCGTTTTAAACAAGCTTTTTAAATACACAGCGTTGCAGTCATCATTTAGTGTTAATAATATTGCCCTTGTCAATGGGCGTCCAGAAATGCTGAATCTTAAAGATATGATTCTTCATTTTGTGAATCACCGTCATGAAGTGGTTGTTCGTAGGACAAAATATGAATTGCGCAAAGCAGAAGAACGCGCTCATATTTTAGAAGGTCTTATTATCGCCTCTGACAACATTGACGAAGTTATTAAAATCATTCGAGGCTCTTCTAATCCAGATCAGGCGCGTGAAAAACTAATCAAGCGTTTCGAACTTAGTGACATCCAAGCCAAAGCCATTGTTGAAATGCGTTTGCGCCAGTTGACAGGCTTAGAACAAGACAAATTGCGATCTGAGTATGAAACTTTGATGGAAACAATTGAAAATCTTAAGGATATTCTTGAGAAAAAAGACCGTCGCATGCAAATTATCAAAAATGAATTGCTGGTGGTCAAGGATAAATATGGGGATGAACGCCGTTCGGTAATTGAATATGCTGGAGGCGATTTGTCTATCGAAGATATGATTCCAAATGAACAAGTCGTTATTACTATTTCTCATGCAGGCTACATAAAAAGAACCTCTTTAACGGAATACCGAACTCAAAATAGAGGTGGGGTTGGTCAAAAAGCATCCACCACTAGAAATGAAGACTTTTTAGAGCATTTATTTGTGGGAACAAACCACCAATACATGTTATTTTTCACTCAAAAAGGAAAATGTTTTTGGATGCGAGTTTATGAAATACCTGAAGGCAGTAAAACCTCTAAGGGCCGCGCTATTCAAAATTTAATCAATATAGAACAAGACGATAAAGTAAAAGCATTTATTTGTACACAAAACCTAAAAGATGAAGACTATATCAATGCGCGTTATGTCATAATGACTACTAAAAAAGGGCAGGTTAAGAAAACATCTTTAGAGCAATATTCTAGACCTCGAACCAATGGAATTAATGCAATTACCATTCGCGAAGGCGATGAATTATTAGAAGCTAAACTGACCACTGGTGAGAGTCAAGTGATGTTGGCATTAAAGTCTGGAAAAGCCATTCGATTTGAAGAAGCTAAAACACGTCCTATGGGTCGTGGCGCTTCAGGCGTTCGTGGAATTACGCTGGCGCACGAAGATGATGCAGTCATTGGTATGATTTCTGTAAATGATATGGAAAGTAATATTTTAGTGGTTTCTGAAAATGGCTATGGTAAACGCTCAAACCTAGAAGACTACCGTATTACCAATAGAGGCGGGAAAGGTGTTAAAACCATTTCAATAACCCCCAAAACAGGTCATTTGGTTTCTATTAAAAATGTCACGGATGAAGATGATTTGATGATAATCAATAAATCTGGAATTGCGATAAGAATGGCTGTTGAAGATCTAAGAGTTATGGGACGCGCCACACAGGGTGTTAAGCTTATCAATTTAAAAGGCAGTGATTCCATTGCTGCGGTTGCCAAAGTGATGAAAGATGATGAACAAGAAAGCGATGAAAACGTTACTGAAACTGAGGGTTCACAAGGTCAATCCAATTATACAGATACACATGAAAACAACTCCGAAAACACTCAAACTGAGAATTAATAAAAAAAAAATATGAAAAAATATCTAATTTTAGGATTTGTAATCGTATTCACCGGGTCTATTTTCGCTCAAAAAAAAGAATTACGAAACGCAGGAAAAGCGCTTGAAAAAGGAAATTTTGAAAAAGCAAGAACGGCGTTAGACTCTGCAGAGGCATTATTAGAATCCATGGATGAAAAACAAAAAAGTGAATTTCATCTTTTGAAGAGTAAGCTTTATTACAATGGAGGTGATGCAAATCTAGAGAATACTGTGATGGCCATAGAAGCATTTGAAAAAGTTTCTAATCCCGTTAATGCTCAGTCCAAAGAAATACATCTCATAAACTTAATTAATCATCTGGTAAACAAAGGCAGTGATTTTGTTGAAAAAAATGATTACTCCTCCGCATCAGATTGTTTTTCTAATGCTTACCGAATCTCTAAAAAAGATACAATTTATCTATACTATGCTGCTTCATCTTCTGTAAATGCAAAAGAATATGATAAATCATTGACCATGTATAAAGAGTTAAAATCTTTAAATTTTACAGGTATTGAAAAGCAGTATTTTGCATTAAATGTAATCACAAATATGGAACAAGCTTTTGATAATAAGTTATTGCGAGATGCTTCCGTTCAGGCAAAAACACATTCCAATCCAACTGAAAAAAAATCTAATTCTAGATACCCGGAAATTATTAAAAATATGGCTTTGATTTACAACCAAATGGGAGATACTGAAAAGGCTTTGGAGGCCATGCGTGAGGCGAGAACTGAAAACCCAGACGATCTAAACCTCATCCTGACTGAGGCCAATGTGCATTATGCCATGGGGAATATTGATAAATTTAAAAGTCTATTGGAATATGCGACTGAGTTAGATCCTGAAAATCCAGAATTACAATACAATTTAGGAGTAATTGCAGCGGAGGCCAATGATGTAGAAAATGCCAAAAAATATTACAATCGTGCCATTGAGTTAAACCCAAAATATGTTAATGCTTACATCAATTTAGCCGCTTTAATTTTAGAACAAGAGGAATCCATTATTAACGAGATGAATAATTTGGGTACCTCGGTTTCTGATAACCGTCGTTATGATGAACTAAGATTGGAAAGAAAGGAACTTTATTTTGAAGCGATTCCATATTTAGAACAAGCGATTGACATAGATTCTAATAACTTTCAAGCCGCTAAAACACTTTCAAATATATATTCTGCTACAGGAGATGATGTTAATGCAAAAAAATATAGAGAAGTTGCTGAAAGTATAGAGAAATAAAATTTTATCCTTGTTTTAAAACAGTCCAATATTCAATGTATTTACTGTTTTATATACTTTTAATCACACGGAGTTTATGGGATTGTGTTTGAAGATCCACATTGTAAATACCTGATTGGTCCAATCGATCAATGCGGACTTTGCCGTGGGCATGAATGATGTGGTTGTTTTCCATGATAATGCCTACATGTGTGATAGCCCCTTCTTTATTGTCAAAAAAGGCGAGGTCACCTGGGCTGCTTTCTTCAATAAAACCTAAGGAATTTCCTTGCGTGGCTTGCTCTGAGGCATCTCTTAAAAGTTTGAATCCGTTGAGTCGGTATACCATTTGTGTAAATCCAGAACAATCGATGCCAAAAGGCGTTTTTCCACCCCAAAGATAGGGAGCGTTTAAATACATTAAGGCGGTTTCAATAAGTTGCTCTTTATCTTTTTTTCCAATCAATTTTTCACCTTCAAAGTGGTGATTAATTAAAGCAGTTGCATTTAAAATACTACCCAAAACAATGGGCTGTATTCTCTTATTTGCATCAGTAATTAAATTCACTAAATCTGCACAAAATATTTCATTTTGAGAACTCAAACGTAAGTAATCAGATTTTTCAATCCATTGAAACTGTTTATTGTCAATCCAACCTTCGTATTTATCAAAACTCAGTCGAATCTTACTCCATTTTTTGCGATGCACTAACACTTTGAAGCATTCGCCGTACAGCAGTTGAGAGGTCAATTCGCTTTTATCTGAAGGTTTTTGTCTTAATCCAACAATGCTGTGATTGCATAGCCCGTATTGCATTCTTTATTTAATTTCGTTTAAGAATGAGAGCAGAAGCTCCACCGCCACCATTACATATGGAAGCAGCTCCTATAGTTCCATTGTTTTGTTCCAAAACATTTATTAAGGTGACAACAATTCGTGCCCCTGAGCAGCCCAGGGGGTGTCCCAAAGAAACAGCCCCGCCATTAACGTTTACTTTTGCAGCATCTATTCCCAAAATTTTCATATTGGCTAATCCAACTACAGAAAATGCTTCATTGAATTCAAAATAATCAACATCATCAATTTGTATGTTGGCTTTTTTTATTGCTTTTGGGAGTGCTTTGGATGGTGCAACTGTAAACCACTTAGGCTCTACAGCGGCATCAGCGTAACTCATTATCGTGGCCAATGGTTTAAGCCCTAGAGCTTTAGCTTTTTCAAGGCTCATCATGACCACTGCTGCGGCTCCATCGTTGATAGTGGAAGCATTGGCTGCAGTGACCGTGCCATCTTTTGTAAATGCAGGTTTTAGACTTGGTATTTTTTCAAGTTTAACGTTAGTATATTCTTCATCTTTGGAAACAATTACAGATGCACCTCTTCGCTGGGGTACTTCGACAGAAACGATTTCATTGTCAAATTTACCCAGATTCCATGCTTCTGTAGCGCGTTTGTAAGATTCTATGGCAAAAGCATCTTGGTCTTCTCTTGTGAATCCATATTCCACAGCACAGTTATCTGCGTATACTCCCATTGGTTGTTCGCCGTAAGCATCCAAAAGGCCATCTTTTTGCATCCCGTCTCTAAGGATTCCTGGACCAAATTTTTTGGCCTTTCTGGCATTGTAGTAATGGGGAATAGAACTCATATTTTCCATACCTCCTGCAACAATGATATCGGCATCACCTAAAGCAATGCTTTGGGCCGCCAGCTGAATAGATTTCATTCCAGAAGCACAAACTTTATTTATGGTAGTACATGGGACTGTTTCTGGAACTCCAGCAAAAATAGCAGCTTGTCTCGCAGGCGCTTGACCTGCGCCTGCTTGTACGACGTGACCCATTAACACTTTGTCGACATTATTGGGGTTCAAATTAATTTTTTCTATGGCGCCTTTTATAGCTATAGCGCCTAGTTTTGGAGCTGAAATACTTGCTAATCCGCCCATAAACCCCCCTATGGGGGTACGTATTGCAGAAACAATCACAACGTCTTTATACATAGTAAAAGATTTAATTTAAATACAACTAATGTAATTAATTTTTAGAATATAAGGGATGGTATTTTTAGCTTTTTATAACAAAATGCCCTATTTTAGGACTTTCGAGAGTCCTCTTTTTTGTGAACCTTATTTTAATTTTATATTAAAGTTAATTATTATTATTAATGAATCAATTTTTAAACAAATTTTACAGAAATCATAGCGTTATATACAAGATTTTTCTTTTTGTTATAACCACTGTATTAATTGTTTACCTGTTCCCAAAAAGCGGCACATTTAGATATAGTTTTGAAAAGGGAAAACCATGGCAATCTGAAAATTTATACGCTCCTTTTGATTTTGCAATTAAAAAATCTAATAAGGAGATTGAGAATGAAAAAATATTAATTTCAAAAGAAGCATCTGTCTTTTTTGAAGTTGATACAGCACTTTTAAATCAGGTTAAATTAAATCATAAGATAGCATTTGAAAAAGGTTTTTTTGATATGCCGGCAGGCCCATTAAAACTTAAAATGTTTGATGCAAGCATTTCTATTTTACATGGGATTTATAAAGTTGGTGTCCTTCCTCAGGAATACAATTTCAATCCAGATAAAATTATTTCTATTTTAATTGATAATACTCAGACTAAAGCTGTCGCTTACAATCAATTTTTTCCTCAAACCAATTTGAATAACTTCATTGATTCACAATTATTAGGGACTGATTCGGAATTATACATAACGATTTTTAAAACTATTTTCTTTGATATTGTTATCCCTAATACAGTTTATAACGAGGCTTTAACACAATCCGCTTTAAATGAGCGTCTCGATCGAATTGCTTTGGTGCGTGGTCGTGTTGAAAAAGGGACTTTAATCATCTCCAAAGGTGAGGTTGTTCAAGGCGATAAATTGGCTGTTTTAAAATCGCTACAATCAGAATATGAATCGCAAGTATGGACAGAGGCCAATTATGTTTGGATTTTAGCGGCCTATACTGTTTTAGTAGCCTTGGCCCTATTGATGCTGCTATTATTCTTGCGTAAGTACCGCTTGGAAATTTTTTCAAACAATACTAAGGTAACTTTTATATTTTTTAATGTTTCCTTGATGGTCCTATTGACAACACTCGTCATTAACTTTAATTCGGGCTATATTTATGTGGTTCCCCTTTGTATTTTGCCACTCATTTTAAAAGCTTTTTTTGATGCGCGATTGGGACTTTTTACCCACGTCATTACAGTTTTACTCTTGGGGTTTGTTGTCACTAACAATTATGAGTATATGTTTTTACAGATAATTGCCGGAATTGTTACAATTTTGACGGTTTCTGAGCTCTACAAAAGAGCTAATTTATTTATTTCAGTTGGGCAAATTACTCTCATATACATCATTGCTTATTTTGCTTTCTATGTAATACACGAAGGTAATATTGATGGCCTTAAATGGGAAAACTTTTTACTTTTTGTACTCTGTGGTTTGGCGACACTTTTTGTTCAGCCTCTTATTTATGCCTATGAAACACTTTTTGGCTTGGTTTCTGATGTTTCACTATTGGAACTTTCAGACACTAATACGCCCCTACTAAAAGAATTGTCCGACAAAGCACCTGGTACTTTTCATCATTCCCTAAATGTAGCAAATCTGGCAGAGGCATGCGCCAATGAAATTGGGGCTAATGCGATGTTGATTCGTGTTGGTGCTTTGTATCACGATATTGGTAAAATGTTCAATCCTACTTATTTTACCGAAAATCAATCCACAGGAACCAACCCTCACGACGAATTATCTCCAACAGAAAGTGCCAAAATTATAATAGATCACGTGATTAACGGCATTGAAATCGCTAGGAAAAATAAATTACCAGACCGTGTTGTAGAGTTTATAAGAACCCACCATGGTACCAGTACGGTTCGTTACTTTTACAATAAACAAATGGAGTTAAATTCAGAATTTGATTCCTCAGGTTTCAAATATAATGGTCCTAAACCATTTAGTAAAGAAACAGCTATTTTAATGATGTGCGACAGTGTTGAGGCTGCTTCAAAAAGTTTAAAAGACCCAACATCATCAAAAATTAATTCGTTTGTTGATGCAATAATAAATATTCAAATGGATGCCAATCAATTTTTAAACGCCAACATTACCTTCAAGGAAATTGAGTCAATAAAAAAAGTTTTAAAGCAAAAGTTGGCAAACATGTACCACCTTCGTATTGAATATCCCGAATGAAGACATTCTAGCAATTAAAAAATTAAATAAATTGTTTGCGTTCTTCCCAATGAAAAGGTACATTTGCATCCGCAATTTTATTGCATAAGTTCATTATAAATAGGAGAGGTGCCAGAGTGGTAATGGAGCAGATTGCTAATCTGTCAACGCGCAAGTGTTGCCCGGGTTCGAATCCCGGTCTCTCCGCAGCTAATTAACAACAATACGGGGTGTAGCGTAGCCCGGTTATCGCGCCGCGTTTGGGACGCGGAGGTCGCAG
>CAJWNW010000063.1 GCA_913044085.1 uncultured Flavobacteriaceae bacterium
GTAGACTTTATAGGTTTATCTATGGGCTTGATGACATCTTGACCTGCTGTTAATCCCTTGACAGTAGATAAGTTTTCAGCCAGGGTTTTTCCAGTGACTGTTAAGCAATCTCCGTGAATTAATCCTTCCGATAATAGGTATTTTAAAACGGCAGGAATGCCCCCTACACGGTGCACGTCTTCCATGAGGTATTTACCGCTGGGCTTCAAGTCTGCTAAAAAGGGCGTATTGTCACTAATATTTTGAAAATTTTTTAATGTGAATTTAATATTAGCAGCTCTAGCAATAGCCAAGAAGTGTAATACAGCATTTGTTGAACCTCCCAATATTGTCACCAAACGAATGGCATTTTCCAATGATTTTTTGGTGATAATATCCGAGGGTTTAATGTCCTTTTCAAGAAGAATTCGCATGGCTTCACCTGCCTTTACAGATTCTAATTGTTTCTCTTGTCCTGTGGCTGGATTAGAAGCGTTATAGGGCAAAGCCATTCCCAGAGCTTCAATTGCTGAAGCCATGGTGTTAGCAGTGTACATGCCCCCACATGCACCAGCACCCGGACATGCTTTCTCAACAATATTTTGAAATTCATTTTCCGACATGCTACCTGCAACCTTACTGCCCCATGCTTCGAAAGCAGAAACAATATCTAATTTTTTTCCATTGTGGCAGCCTGAATCAATGGTGCCACCATAAACCATCAAGCAAGGTTTATTGATACGAATCATAGCCATAAGCGCACCAGGCATATTTTTATCACATCCAACAACTGTGACGAGGCCATCATAGCTCATAGCCTGTACTACAGTCTCCATGGAGTCAGCAATGACATCACGAGAAGGTAATGAAAATCGCATTCCTGGTGTCCCCATTGAAATTCCGTCACTCACGCCAATCGTATTAAAAATCAAACCTATAACCCCTTTGTTAATGGTGCCTTTTTTAACCAATTTAGCTAGGTCATTAAGATGCATATTACAGGGGTTCCCTTCGTATCCAGTGCTTGCAATCCCAACAATAGGTTTATTGAAATCTTCTCTTGTCAATCCGATGGCATGAAGCATGGCTTGTGCCGCAGGTTGGGTTGGATCTTGAGTGATGGTTTTACTGTATTTATTAAGTGGCTTCATTCAATCCATTATCGGTTTAAAATTCATATTATCAAAGCTAGAAAAATCGGATAATTTTAACTACCCAATAATAAAAAAGTAATCCAAATCCAATTGTAAAAAAATTATCTTAATCTTCTGAAATTGAAGATATTATGTAAATAAAAATATGATGTTCAGAAAAATCAAAGCGCAGCTGAAATGCTAATACTTTTTATTTCCAATTGAAAAGCGCTATTTTTTTTTGAGGCTTTTAAAAATCCAATACGCTCGATTTGGGACTGGTCAAAATTTGGAATGTCTAAGGTGTATCCTCTGAAGCTTGGATACATTTTATTCAGAGGGACTAAAATTGTTTCCCATTTACCTGTGGTTTTGAAATCATATACATAAGAATGACGGTCGTATTTTGCAGCTTTTATTCTAAATTGAAATGAACTCCCGTCCCCTTTTAGTTGTAATTCAATAACTTGATCTTTTACGGTTGTCACAGCGTCTAAGTTGAGTTGAATAGAAGAAAATCCGCCATTATTTTCAATGGATACATTCCCTTTAAACACGCCATTTCCATCAGAATTTAAACTTAGTTTTCCATTTGAACGCCCGCCCATTACAATGTCATCAACAACCTGCCAATTCTCTAACTTACAATCAGTACTAAATACAAAAATTGGATTCATCTTTTGTGTGTTTATTGTCAGTAAAATGAATAAATAAAGCAGCATTTTAAAACTAAATTTCAGATTTAATAAGATCAAAATTTTGTCTCAAATGTGAACGTAATTTTTTCTTATAATCTTCCTTGAGCCATGCTAAAAAATTATGCGTGCTTTTACTGATGCATTTTGAGTAGCGATGGATTCTAAAATCAATATCATCATTAAGTAATTTTACAAGCATTAACGCATCAAAGATATCCTCGCTATTTTCAACACAAATCTTTGCGTGCTGTGCTATAGATCTTTTCAGTACAACTTTTGATGACTCCCCGCTTCTTATGGAAGCTACATAAGTTTTATTTATATCAAAGTGCAGAGCTTCAGATTTCTCAAAGGATTTACGTATCTCTTCAGGCATTTCATAAACAAAATTACTTTCAAGCTCTTCATCACTTAAAATCCCATCTAAATAATGGCTTGGGTATTTAAATATGCGATGCCAATCCAAATTGGTACTTCCCCAGGGTCCAAATCGGTGAAAGTTATTTCCTAAATCTATAACTTCAAAAGTATCTTTGTTTTTAAAAATTCGTGAGCCACGTCCAATCATTTGGTAGTACAATGTTAATGATTTTGTAGCGCGATTTAAGATGATAGATTCTACGCTTGGTTCGTCAAATCCGGTGGTAAGTATACTCACTGAAGTGAGTATCGCATTAGGTGTCTCTTTAAACCACTTCAGTATGTTGGCACGCTCTTTCTTTGTGGTGGTATTATCTAGGTGTGCAATGGGCATTCCAGCGCGCTTAAATAAGTCGTATACAAATAATGAGGTATTTATACCGTTGTTAAAAATTAAGGTCTTTTTGTTATGACAGCGCTCTGTGTAAGCATCCATCAGTTTTGACAGCATCTCATTATTGGTATATAAGTCTTCCGAAGATTTAACAGTGTAATCTCCGTTGGCGCCTACAACTAAGGAAGTCAGTCCAACATTGTAAGAATACATATTGGCGCGCGCCAAAAACCTATTTTCAATAAGCGATTCAATGCTTTCGCCAACAATCAACTCATTGTAATTGTCCGTCATTGGAAGTTCTATGTTAGAGCTCAAGGGGGTTGCAGTAACGCCTAAAATAAAAGCTTTATCAAAAAACTTAAAAAGTTTGGTAAATGAATTGTAATGGGCTTCATCAATAATCACAAGACCGATGTCAGAAATGTCTAATTTATCGTCTTTAAGACGGTTATTAAGCGTTTCTACCATCGCCACAAAACAATCAAATTTTTTTTGATCGTCTAATTTCGCCTTGCTGTCAATGACTTTATTGGTAACGCCAAATTCGGACAACACGTTTGAGGTTTGTTTACACAATTCAATGCGGTGTGTCATTACCAAAACTTTTTTCTTTTGTGTTTTTAGGTATTGACTTACAATTTCTGAAAATATCACGGTTTTACCCCCACCTGTTGGCAGTTGGTATAATAAATGATAATCCTCAACAGCAGATTCAAAACATTGGAATATCTTTTGAATGGCACCTTTTTGGTAATGGTAAAGTTGTTTGCCTTCTTTACGTTCTTCTTTCTCGTAAGTAGTGAGCATAATTAGCTTTGAGTTCAACTTTGCAAAAATAAGGCCTTTTTTGTGTTTTCAAAGACAAAGAAGTGAATTTTATTCAAAAATTTATAAAGTAAAATTTTCGAAATGCTAGCGCAATTTATTTTGTATTATTCTTATGTGTTTTTTTGCTGCCCGAATACATGTCATAACGGACGAGACGGGCCTCAAGTTTCGCATTATAAAGTTTAATTTTTCTGGAAGTTCTTAGTCCAATATGCTTTAAGGCTTGAAGATTTGAAGTAATAAACCATGCGGTGGTGCCAGCGTATTTATGTTTTAGAGTGCTTCCAATATTCCCGTAAAAAGCTTCCATGTCCAGGTCTAGTCGTTCGCCATAGGGTGGATTGAATAGCATGTGAAGGTGGTTTTCACCTCCTTTTTGTGTTTTAAAGAAATCTTCGTGCTTTACATAGATAAATTCCTCTAAATGCGCATTTTTAACATTTTCCAATGCTTTTCGAACGGCACTTGGAGACTTGTCAAAGCCCATTATTTTGTGGTGAAAATCACGCGTTTTGGACAGCAGAGAATTTTCAATTTTTTCAAACAAATCAACATCCCAGTCTTTCCAACGTTCAAATCCGAATTCGTTACGCATTAAATTTGGTGGAATGTTGCAGGCAATCATTGCCGCCTCAATTAAAATAGTACCAGAACCACACATTGGATCCATAAAGTCCGATTGGCCATCCCAACCAGAAAGCATTACCAAGCCTGCTGCCAATACCTCATTGATTGGCGCAATGTTGGTGGCAATTTTATAACCCCTTTTGTGGAGAGATTCTCCTGAACTGTCTAATGAAACAGAACACAACTTTCTATCGATGTGTACATCAATTTTAAGGTCCGGAAATCGAAGATCTACATTGGGGCGTTCCCCTTTTGAGTCTCTAAAGCGATCTACGATAGCATCTTTGGTTTTTAAAGCCACATATTGAGAATGTGTGAATGTGTCTCCACTTAATGTAGCGCTTACTGCCAAACTTCCATCCGCATCAAGATAATCCTCCCATACTATGGATTTGATCTTTTTGTATAAATCATTTTCGTCTTTGACATGAAATTGCTTTATAGGTTTCAAAATTTTTATTGCAGTTCTCAAGCCAAGGTTGCATTTGTACATAAAACCTTTGTCGCCTGTAAAACGAACATGTCTGACGCCCTTTTTGATGTATTGGGCCCCAAGCTGTCTGAGTTCTTTCTCTAAAAGTTCTTCAAAGCCAAACAATGTTTTGGCGACCATTTCAAAATTATCTTCCATAAAAAGTTTGAAATAAATATCAAAAATACAGTATTTTTACCAGCGTTAGTCCAAATACATATGTCAATTCAAAAAAAGTGGTTTCAATCTTGGTTTGATACTTCCTATTACCACATTCTATACAAAAATCGAAACAATGATGAAGCACAGCGGTTTATTAGCAAACTTGTTCAATATTTAAATATTGCCAAGGATCAAAAGATTTTAGATTTAGCATGTGGTAAAGGGCGTCATTCCATCTTCTTGAATCAATTGGGTTACGATGTCACTGGGGTAGATTTATCAAAGCAAAGTATAGATACAGCAAATACACATTCAAACGATCGCTTAAAATTTTCCGTTCACGATATGCGAAAGCCCATGAAATCAAAGTTTGATGTGGTACTAAATATGTTTACAAGTTTTGGGTATTTTGATACTTTTGAAGAAGACCTTATGGTAATAATGGCTATTAAAAAGAGTTTAAAAGCCGATGGTACTGGTGTCATTGATTTCATGAATATTGACAATGTAATCAATACACTCGTCCCCCAAAACAGTGTTGATATAGATGGCGTTAATTTTCAAATAAAACGGGCTTTTGATGGTAATTTTATTCGAAAATCAATTCAAGTCAAAGACGGTGCTGATATCTATAATTTTGAAGAAATAGTACGGGCATACAGCCACGAAGATTTTAAAGCAATGTTATCCACAAATGGACTTGAATTAATACATTGTTTTGGATCTTATGATTTACAAGCTTTTGATCCAAAACTTTCCAGCCGACTCATTCTAGTTTTTAAATCAGCACTTTGACTTTTTCATGATTAAAGGTATAATATTTAGGATTGTATTTTTGTTAAAATAAAGAAGCGCAAACAAGATATGGGCTTCTTGATGCGCTCCTTAAGTTGGCATTTCGGGCAAAAAAGTATGTTTTTGTATTAAATTGTTTATAATCCCTCCACTTTCGCTACCACAAATGTATGTACTAGTCAACAACAAATAAAGGGTCATGTAATAAACGGTACTATTGGTGTAATAAATGGATGAATAAGAAAATGAATATTTCGGCTATTTATTGGATATCGATTGCCATTGCTTCGAAAGTGCGTACAAATCAAAGTCTTTATGGGCGGGTTGATATTCTAAAGTCCCATTTTGAAATTGCCTTTGCAAAATATCTTCGATTAAATAATCTTCTTCAGAAACCGCTGGATCAAAAGGGATTTTAAGAGACATTTTAAATAATTTAGCGGTGTTGTTATACCAAAAAGCACGCCAACCACTTCGGAGATCTTTGATGAGTTCAAAGGCCGTCTCCCCGGTTTGACGGTGAATTAATTTAATCAGAATTTGACCTTCGGTAATTGTGAATTTTTTAAGCTTTTCAGAAAATTCATCCTCTACAAATTTTTGAACCCGGCGGGTATACTGTTTACGCTTGCGCTTACTCTTGACGCTTTCAATTCTTTCGTGTAATGTTTCAAGTCTTTCAGCGGCCAATTTGGCATAGGGGTAGACTTTAATCGTTTTGCGTTGTAAGATTAAATAGCGGCGGCGGTCTTCTTTAGATTTAATGCGCAATTTTGGCAGAATCACAACTTCTGATAAATTAATCGAGCTGTTGGTGATGGTGTCCCCCACAATCATTAAATAAGGCTTTTGAATGGAATCTGTATCGATTGGGGGTGTTTGACTCTCGCAGATAAAGAATGTAAATAAAAAAAATAAAGTTGTCTGTCTAATCATGGTATATCAATCCTTTTCAAAGTTAAAAAATATGTTGTAATCCTGCTTCTAAAATCGAAGAGTTTTGTTATTTTTAACCAAAATATAAACAATGGCCCAAAAGAAAATTTTAAACAAGAAATCATTAAAGTTTTTAGAAGCATACTTAAATAACGCAGCACCAACTGGCTATGAGTGGGAAGGTCAAAAGCTGTGGATGGATTACTTAAAACCTTATGTTGATACTTTTATTACAGACACTTACGGCTCTGCTGTTGGGGTCATTAACCCAGAGGCTAAGTTTAAAGTAGTCATTGAAGGACATGCCGATGAAATCTCATGGTATGTCAATTATATTTCAGATGATGGGTTAATTTACGTCATTCGAAATGGCGGGAGTGACCATCAGATAGCACCCAGTAAGGTCGTCAATATCCACACAAAAAAAGGTATTGTAAAAGGCGTATTTGGGTGGCCTGCAATTCATACAAGGAGTATGGCCAAGGAACAGCCCCCAAAGCCTGATAATATTTTTATTGACATTGGTTGTCAATCTAAAAAAGCAGTTGAAAAACTAGGCGTGCATGTGGGCTGTGTGATCACTTACCCAGACGAATTTCATATTTTAAACAAAGACCATTTTGTCTGTCGTGCCTTGGACAACCGCATGGGAGGTTTTATGATAGCAGAGGTTGCACGTTTACTTCACGAGAATAAAAAAGAACTTCCATTTGGACTTTATATTACCAATTCTGTTCAAGAAGAAATTGGCTTGCGTGGTGCGCAAATGATTACACACACCATTCAACCAAATGTTGCCATTGTAACTGATGTTACACACGATACAACCACGCCAATGATCAACAAAAAGAAACAGGGGCATTGTAAAATGGGTGAAGGTCCTGTAATTGCTTATGCACCTGCAGTACAACAAAAGTTAAGAGATTTGATTGTAGATACGGCAGAAGCCCATAAAATTCCATTTCAGCGCGCTGCGCTTTCCAGGGCAACAGGGACAGATACTGATGCCTTTGCATACAGCAATGGAGGTGTTGCATCAGCATTGATTTCATTGCCGCTTCGCTATATGCACACAACTGTCGAAATGGTACACAGAGATGATGTTGAAAATGTCATTCGTATGATTTACGAAACGCTTCTTAAAATTAAATTTGGGGAAACCTTTAGTTATTTTGACTAGGATTGCTTGAAATTTTAGACATCTGGAATGAAAATGGCAAACCGACTGGTCAAAGTGCTGACAAAGTGGTTTTGCATCAGAAAGGTTTATTTCACCCCACCGTTCACATTTGGTTCTACACCCCTACTCCAAATATTTTATTACAAAAACGCGCTGCGAACAAACAGATTTTCCCCAATCTATGGGACGTTTCTGTTGCTGGACATGTGGCCTCAGGTGAATCAGTTCTTGAGGGAGCAACACGAGAAATTAAGGAGGAAATTGGACTTTCAGTTAAGCCCGAAGATTTGGATTTTATTTCAGTTCGAAAGAATATCAATAAATTCTCAAATGGGATTATAGATGCTGAATTTCAACACGTTTTTCTGTGTAAACTTCCAGTAGCTATTGAAGCATTAAGGATTCAGAAAGAAGAAGTAGATGCGGTTAGGCTTTTTTCTTTTGGAGAGTTAAAAAAATGCCAAGTGCATAAACATCCTGAATTTTCTATTGTCCCAGCGAACATGGAATATTATACATTTATTATGCAAGCCATTAATGATAAGCTATTGAATTAAAAAAAGTCTTTTTCTAGTTAATTTGATGGTAGAAAATTATATCCTATAATCGGAGTTTCTAAATAGCATTATTCTTTATTGTTTCAACAACTTCAGGGTTTAACAAGGTGCTGATGTCTCCTAAATTTGAAGCATCTTTATTGGCTATTTTTCTTAAAATTCGGCGCATTATTTTACCAGAACGGGTTTTTGGTAATCCCAAAGTAAATTGAATTTTATCCAATTTAGCAATGGGACCAATTTGTTTACTGATAAGATCATTTATTTCAGCTTTAAAGTTTTCCAAATCTAAATTTGAGTCTTTTGATTTTAGGGTGATGTAGCCATAAAGTGCATTACCTTTTATGGGGTGTGAAAACCCAACAATGGCTGATTCAGCTACTAGTGCATGTTCATTTATGGCATCTTCAATAGGTGCAGTTCCAAGATTGTGTCCAGAAACAATGATGACATCATCCACACGACCCGTAATACGATAATGTCCGTTGGCTTCTCTAAGGGCTCCGTCACCTGTGAAATAACAACCCGCAAAGGCTGAAAAATAGATTTCTTTATAGCGTTGGTGGTTGCCCCAAATGGTACGTGCCATGGAGGGCCAAGGGAATTTTACACACAATCTGCCTTCGGCTTGGACCTCTTTGATTTCAAGCCCTTTTTCATCCATCAATGCGGGCTGTATCCCAACAAATGGAAGGGTTGCATAGGTGGGTTTTCCACTAAAGCAATTTGGAATAGGGCTAATAAGAATTCCCCCTGTCTCTGTTTGCCACCAGGTGTCAACAATGGGGCATATTTCTTTTCCAATGGTAGTGTTGTACCAATTCCAAGCTTCTTCATTTATGGGCTCTCCAACGGTCCCAATCACTTTTAGAGACGATAAATTATAGGGTTTTACAATGTCATCCCCTTCTTTTGCCAATGCTCTTATCGCTGTGGGCGCTGTATAAAACTGATTGACTTTGTGCTTTTGAACAATGTCC
>CAJWNW010000064.1 GCA_913044085.1 uncultured Flavobacteriaceae bacterium
TTATTAGCATCGAATGTAGGGGACCAGCTCCCTGTAATGCCATTGTTTGAGATGGAAGGTAATGTGATTTCAGTGCCAGCGCAGCTGTCGGGTATTTGTGTAAAATCTGGGATTGTGGGCTGTGTAATGACAACCGTCATGTCAGTAGCTGTAGCACAAAGTCCTGCATCGGGTGTGAAAGTGTAGGTTGTTGTTATGGTATTGTCCATTGAAGCCGGACTCCATGTTCCATTGATACCATTGTTTGAGATGGTAGGCAATGAGGGTATTGTTTCCCCCACACAAAAAGAGCCAATTTGTGTAAAATCAGTGATTTCATTTGGAGTTACAGTAGCTGTCACCGGGGTTCTTAAACCTGTTTCACAACCCCCATTGGAAGCCAAAACCCAAAAAGTAGTAGTTGAAGTCAGTGTTGGGCTGTACGAATTTCCCGCAAATAACGGTGCCCCGCCGTTTTGACTTTCATACCATAAAATATCAGTTGTATTTGAGGTCGCTTGAAGTACAACTGTTTCATTTTCACAAATTACTGCGGGGGTTGTAGATAAAATTTCTGGAGGGCTAAAGCTCGTACTTGCAGAGATATTTAACTCAGGATCGCCAGGCATTCCACCATACTCCACAACAAATCCAGTTGCCTCATAGCTGCCTTGACCTGCTGTATTGTTCCTCAAGTCATTCCATGAGCCCGGGAAACCAATATTAGGTGCGGTTATATGTACGTAGTCTTCATTACCACTATTATTAGGTTCAGCAGGATCATTATTCCAATTACTATACATGCCTGGAGCAGTGAATCCATTTTCATCCCCATTCCAGAAAACAGTACCCGCTTCAGGCCCAGTCACCCATTTCCACACTCCCTCTGTTTGTGCATCGCTTCCTCCAATCCATCCAGTCCCGGGTGTTAGTTCTCCGCAAATTTGAGCTTCATCAGGATTTGTAATGGTTGCTAAATAGCCTTGTAGCCCATAATATTCCATGCCTTCCGCTAAAGCCTCAGCAGCAGTCCATGGAATAGCCTGAGATGGTATAAACTCATAATAATGTCCATTTAAAAAATTGGCTTCCCCAAAGGTTAATGAAAAAGTTTTTGGCCCCACGTTTACATTGTTACTAAAAAAAACAACATCATTAACAGCATTGATGATGTCATCATAATCAATGCTGGAACCACTTGCAGGGGACAAGGAAAGTTTAGCTTCTGTAGGATCCCAACTGCTGTTTATATTTGAATGACTTCCTGTTAGAATCAATTGATCTTGCCCCATGACAAAGCCCGTCGATATTTGAATATAAAACCCAGTTGCTGAGCTGCTATCAGAATCTACAATATCAAAGTCAGTGACAATATTTTGTTGGGTTTGTGGGCAATATATTTGATTACCAACTGCAGTTACAACAGGTGGCTCAGATTGTGAAAATACCGACGTCCCCTGAAATATGAAGTAAAGGGTTATTAAAAAAGTTTGGGTACTAAAAAATCTTTTCAAAGTCACAAAAGCTTAGGTAAATAAAAAAATTAAAACAAGCTGGTTTTAATTTTTTTTCAACTTCAAAATTAAATTATATCCATTAATCTAAGATCTAATTGAACCATACATTTATTATACAAAAAATTAAAAATTAAATGATGGTTTGTTGTTTTATTTTTTTGAAGCTTAAAGTTTATTTAACCAGTTTTTTGCTGAAACCTCTTGATTGATAATTTTTGAGATTTCCTTTTTGTCAACTCTTATTTGTTCCATTGAATCTCTGTAGCGAAGTGTTACGGTATTGTCTTCAAGTGTTTGATGGTCTACAGTAACACAAAAAGGAGTTCCGATAGCGTCCTGACGGCGGTATCGTCTACCCACCGCATCCTTTTCATCATAGATAACGTTAAAATCCCATTGTAAATCTTTTAATATGGTTTGAGCAATTTCAGGAAGTCCGTCTTTTTTAACAAGTGGCAATACAGCTGCTTTGTAAGGAGACAATACAGACGGGATTTTTAAAACGGTTCTGCTTGAATTATTTTCGAGAGCTTCTTCTTGAAGACTGTTTGAAAATACAGCCAAGAACATCCGGTCTAAACCGATAGAGGTTTCTAAAACATAGGGTGTATAGTTTTTATTTTCTTCAGGATCAAAAAATTGTAATTTTTTACCCGCATATTTTTCGTGTTGACTCAAATCGAAATCGGTTCTGGAGTGAATGCCTTCAAGTTCTTTAAAGCCAAAAGGAAATTTGAACTCAATATCTGCTGCTGAATCAGCGTAGTGTGCCAGTTTTTCATGGTTGTGAAAACGGTAATTACTTTCGCCCATGCCCAAAGACAAGTGCCATTTTAATCGTGCTTGCTTCCAGTGATTGTACCACTTGGATTGGGTTCCTGGTTTGATGAAAAATTGCATTTCCATTTGTTCAAACTCTCGCATTCTGAAAATAAACTGCCTTGCTACAATTTCATTTCTAAAAGCCTTTCCCGTTTGTGCAATTCCAAATGGGATTTTCATACGCCCTGTTTTTTGAACGTTTAAAAAGTTCACGAAAATGCCTTGTGCTGTTTCTGGACGTAGGTATAAATCCATGGCGCTATCAGCTGAAGCGCCAAGCTTGGTTCCAAACATTAAATTAAACTGTTTGACATCGGTCCAATTACGACTGCCACTTACGGGGTCTGCAATTTCTAATTCTTCAATTAAAGCTTTTACGTCGGCTAAATCTTCTTCCCCTAAAGATTTTCCTAGACGCTTTAGTATGGCATCAATTTTTTTACGATAACCAAGTACTCGCCCATTGGTAGCTAAAAATTCAACTTCATCAAAACCCTCTCCAAAACGTTTTTTACCCTTTTTAGCCTCTTTTTCAATTTTCTGCTCAATTTTAGCGCAATAATCCTCAACAAGAACATCCGCCCTGTACCTCTTTTTAGAATCTTTGTTATCAATCAGTGGATCGTTAAAAGCATCAACATGACCGGATGCTTTCCACGTGGTTGGGTGCATAAAAATCGCGGCATCTAAACCCACTATGTTGGTGTTCATTTGAACCATGGCTTTCCACCAATAGTCTCTTATGTTTTTCTTTAATTCTACGCCGTTTTGACCATAGTCATAGACAGCACTTAGCCCGTCATAAACTTCACTGCTTTGAAAGACAAAACCGTATTCTTTGGCATGGGATATAACTTTCTTAAAATGTTCTTGTGGATTGTTCATTCTACAAAAATAGAAAACCCCTTTAAATTAACAGAAAAGAAGACAACAAATATAAATATTTTTTAAAATTGATGTCATATGCTTTCCCAAAATACGGTATGTGTTTAAAGTAAAATGTGTTATTGGTAGATTATATAATAAAAAACGGATAAAGAGTTAAAGCTTGCGTTCAAAATATAAATAAGGTTAGCCAAAATCTATAAGTTTGGCCACTATTACAATTACTGACAGAGTGTTTCTTTAAAATTAAAATATATTGTTTCTTTGTAAGAACAAAGGGTGTTATGCGTAAAACAATTCTTTACAGAACAGCTGTGATTTTCTTTATGGTTCTTTTTTTTCAGTGTGCTAACCGTGGAACGGCCAGTGGAGGAGAGAAGGACATCACTCCTCCAATTATTATCAGTGAAATGCCTGAAAACTTTTCAACCAATTTTAGCGGTAATGAAATTAAAATATATTTTGATGAGTATATCAAGCTAAAAAACATCCAGAAAGAGTTGATTGTTTCTCCGCCCATGGATCCTCCAGCAGAGATAACACCCATGGGGTCAGCGAGCAAATACATCACCATTAAAATTCATGATACCCTACAACCCAATACGACTTATGCCTTTAATTTTGGGAATAGTATTGAAGATAATAATGAAGGAAATTTGTTTCCATTTTACAGGTATGTCTTATCCACGGGGGCAACCATAGATTCTTTGTCGGTATCCGGAAGTGTTTCTGATGCTTTAGAGCGTGAAACACCAGATTTTGTTTCCGTGCTTTTACACGAAGTAGATTCTAGTTATACGGATTCTATAATTTTCAAACAAAAGCCTAAGTATATTGGTCTTTCAGACAGTTTGTCACAATTTTCAATTGAGAATTTAAAAGCTGGAGAATATCTTTTGACAGCCTTAAAAGAAGAGAATACAAATTACACTTATCAACCCAAAAAAGACAAGTTTGCATACCGAAGCGAATTTATCACAGTTCCGTCAGATACAGCATATGTATTAAAGCTTTTTGAGCAAGCCCCAGACTTTAAGTTTGTTAGGGCAAGAGAAATGGCTCAGGGTCGTATTGGTTTTGGGTACGAGGGCAATCCATTGCCAATGCGAATAAAAAGGATTTCACCTCTGGCCGATTCAATTGCTTTTACAAGCTCTAAGGAACCTGAAAAAGACACCTTGAACTATTGGATGCGCCCAAGAAAGCTAGATGTTGATTCTTTGTTATTTGAAGTTGCTTACTACGCTCAAAAGGACACTGTAAGTGTTAGAATTAAATCTTCAGAAAAAGATTCTTTGAGCTTCAAAGCCGTTTCTTCAACTTTAAAATTAAACACTTATTTCAAGTTAAACTCGAGTATTCCAATTGCTAATTTTGACTCGTCTAAAACCACTATCATGGACAAGGATTCCTTATTTCTTGATAGTGAATTAGCAATTGATTCCCTCAAAAACACTCAGGCCAATTTAAAGTTTAATTTAAGTGAGGGGAATCGTTATAAAATCACTTTTTTACCAGGGGCATTTACCGATTTTTACGGTGCTAAAAATGATACTTTAAATTTCACTGCTTCAACTAAATTAATTTCTTCTTATGGAAATTTGAGACTTGTTTTGAAAAATGCTACGTATCCTGTTGTTGTTCAGATTGTATCTACCAATGGAGCTGTAGAAGCAGAGCAATTTATTGAAGCATCAAATCCCATAGATTTTATTCATTTAAAACCAGGTAAATATTTTTTAAGAGCAGTCTTTGATACCAATAAAAATGGCCGGTATGACGCGGGGAATTTTCTTTTAAAAACACAACCAGAGCGGGTGAGCTATGCCAAAGAGGTTTTGGAAGTTCGTGCGGGGTGGGATGCTATTGAAGAATTTGTGTTGGAAGATTAGCCTTTAAGGCTAGATTTAATCAATTCACGATTCATTCTCGCAATATTTTCCAAAGAGATGCCTTTAGGACACTCTACTTCACAAGCCCCTGTATTGGTGCAATTTCCGAAGCCTTCTAAGTCCATTTGTGCCACCATATTTTGAACGCGTTCTGGTGCTTCGACCTGGCCCTGAGGAAGCAAGGCATATTGAGAGACTTTTGCGCCTACAAACAACATGGCTGATGAATTTTTACATGTCGCAACACAGGCACCACAACCAATACAAGTGGCTGCGTCCATGGCTTCATCTGCCGCGTGTTTTGAAATTGGAATCGCATTTCCGTCTTGTGTATTTCCTGACGTATTTATTGAAATAAACCCCCCGGCGTGTTGTATGCGGTCAAAAGCAGAACGATCGACTACCAAATCCTTGATAACTGGAAATGCTTTGGCTCTAAAAGGTTCAATAAAAATAGTGTCCCCATCTTTAAATTTACGCATGTGCAATTGACACGTTGTTACACGACGGTCGGGGCCATGGGCCTCCCCATTGATGTACAAGGAGCAAGATCCACAAATACCTTCACGGCAATCGTGATCAAACGCCACAGGCTCTTCCCCTAATTCAATAAGTTGAATATTTAATACGTCTAGCATTTCTAAAAAGGACATATCTGGAGAAATACCGCTAATAGTGTATTTAACAATCTTTCCTTTTTTGCGGGCATTTTTTTGACGCCATATTTTTAATGTCAAATTCATAACAATACTTATTTGTAGGAGCGTTCTTTTACTTCAATATCTTCGTAGTTCAATGTTTCCTTGTGTAACTTGGCATCTTTCGGAGCGCCTTTGTATTCCCATGCAGATACAAATTGAAATTCTTTTCGTCTTTTTGCTTCCCCTTCTTTTGTTTGGTGCTCTTCTCTAAAGTGGCCGCCAGCAGATTCTTCTCGAGCCAGTGCGTCTTTGGCAAACAATTCACCAAGCTCTAAAAAGTCGGCAACACGTCCTGCTTTAGCTAATTCCTCATTAAACTCATCTGAACTTCCAGGAACACGAACCTCCTTGTAAAAGGATTCTCTTAAAGCTGATATTTCTTCAATGGCTTCTTTTAAATCTTTTTCATTTCGCGCCATACCACATTTATTCCACATAATTTTACCAAGTTTTTTATGGAAATAATCTACAGGCTTGGTTCCTTTGTTATTAATAAAGGCTTTGATTTGTTGGCGGACATTTGCTTCGGCTTCTTCAAACTCAACAGTATCTGTAGGAATTGGACCGGTTCGGATATCGTCGGCGAGATAATCTCCAATGGTATAAGGTAAAACGAAATAGCCATCTGCAAGACCTTGCATCAAAGCAGAGGCTCCTAAACGATTTGCTCCGTGATCTGAGAAATTAGCCTCCCCAATGGCATATAGGCCAGGGACGGTTGTTTGTAAATTATAATCAACCCAAATACCTCCCATAGTGTAATGAACTGCCGGGTAAATCATCATGGGTGTTTCATAGGGGTTCTCATCAACAATTTTTTCATACATCTGGAATAAATTGCCGTATTTTCCTTTAACAACTTCTTTTCCTAAGGATTGTACAAGGTTTTCATCATTTTCATCAAGGCCTTTGATGTAAACTTGTTCTTTTCCATAACGAACAATTGCAGCAGCGAAATCAAGATATACAGCTTCTCCAGTGGCGTTGACCCCAAATCCAGCATCACAACGTTCTTTAGCGGCTCTGGACGCCACGTCTCTGGGGACTAAGTTTCCAAAGGCGGGGTAACGCCTTTCTAAGAAATAGTCGCGATCCTCTTCAGCAATGGCAGTTGGCTTTAGGGTTTTATTTTGAATTGCTTTAGCATCTTCTAATTTTTTTGGTACCCAAATACGCCCATCATTTCTTAGGGATTCAGACATGAGGGTCAGTTTAGATTGGTGGTCTCCCGAAACTGGTATACAAGTGGGATGAATTTGTGTGTAACATGGATTTGCAAAGAAAGCACCACGTTTATGTGCTTTCCAAGCAGCAGTTACATTACTGCCCATTGCATTGGTGGAAAGATAAAATACGTTTCCGTATCCTCCTGTTCCCAAAACCACAGCATGAGCAGAGTGGCGTTCAATCTCTCCAGTTATTAAATTTCGAGTTATAATGCCGCGGGCCTTTCCATCAACAATGACAACGTCCAACATTTCATGACGGTTGTACATTTTAATCTTACCGCGTCCAATTTGTCTGTTCATTGCCGAATAAGCGCCTAATAATAACTGTTGTCCGGTTTGTCCTTTGGCATAAAAAGTACGTGACACCAAAACCCCTCCAAAAGATCGATTGTCTAACAAGCCTCCGTAATCTCTCGCAAAAGGAACACCTTGAGCAACACATTGATCAATAATATTAGTGGAAACTTCCGCCAGTCTATAAACATTGGCTTCACGTGAACGATAATCTCCGCCTTTTACAGTGTCATAGAAAAGCCTGTAAGTGGAGTCCCCATCTCCTTGGTAATTTTTAGCGGCATTGATACCACCTTGTGCTGCAATGGAATGTGCGCGTCTTGGGGAATCCTGAAAGCAAAAAACTTTCACATTGTATCCGAGCTCTGCAAGAGTCGCAGCGGCAGATCCGCCTGCCAGACCTGTTCCAACAACAATAACATCAATCAGTCTTTTGTTGGCAGGATTGACAAGGTTGATTTTATTTTTATGATTGGTCCATTTTAGGGCGATGGGTCCCTCAGGGATTCCAGATTTTAAGTTGACAGAAAACGATTTGATTTGTATTTTTTTTAAAATTTCATCAATATCAAAATTTTTTACTTTGGCAGCAAGTATCTTATTTTTACTTTTGTGATTGGGGTCGGTTTCTTTAATGGGCTTTCTAGCGATAGATTTGTGCCAGTTTGAATCCCAATCTTTTAGCTTACATTTAACCCCTGTGCTTTTTTTAATAATCCTGGCTTTATTTGTTTTTGTGCATTTGTAGTAAAATCTAATGCAAACAACAAGCTCGTCGCTGGATAAATAGCTATTTTTTGGCTTTCTATAATTTAATGAATATGTTATTTTTTTTGTCTTCATTTATATTACAGTAAAAATAATGATTTATTAAAAACAAACAAAAATTTGTAACACATTTTGTAACACATATAAGACTAGTGGGCTATGTGATGGAAAATGGCTACAAAAATAAAGCCTAAAGGGATTGACAATGCATATATTTTGCCAAAACTCCTTAGACCTTTGGTGTATTTATTATTTGCCCCAACCGATTGAAATGCAGAACTAAATCCGTGTAGTAAGTGTAGTGATAAAAATACAAAACCTACGCAATACAAGACCACACGCCAGAGCGGTATAAATTTATGTTGTAATTCTTCAAAGTATCTGAAATCACTACCATCACTTAGAAGTCCCGAAGTGTCTCCAATTATGTATTTTGTTTTGATTTCTGGAATCCAAAAATCAATAAAGTGGATGACTAAAAACACCAAAATAAAACCACCACTGTAAATCATGTTTCTGCTCATCCATGTTGAATTTGCGCTGCCTTTATTCATGGCATAAGATACTGTTCTAGAGGCCCTGTTTTTATATTCTAATACAAATCCCATTAAGAAATGGAACACCACTCCAAAAATTAACACAGGTTGTAATACAAATTGCACCAATGGGTTTGTGCCCATGAAGTGTGAAACAACATTAAATAGTTCTGGATCAAAAACAGATAATATATTAATGGCAAAATGCTGAAGAATAAAAACCATCAAGAAGAATGCGGACAATGCCATCGCAATTTTTCTAGCGATTGAAGACTTCAAAAACTGACTCATAATAAAAATTATGTTTTAACTATACAAAGGTACTTCACACTGCGCTTTTAGGCAATAGGTTTAACTATTAATTTTTATTATTTAAAAATTATATAAATAGAAACATTCGTCTTTTTAATTTACATATAATTTTTTTAGCATCTAAT
>CAJWNW010000065.1 GCA_913044085.1 uncultured Flavobacteriaceae bacterium
TTAGGTAATAGCTTTAACGGTACAAGTTTCACATTTGAGTATGACTTTGAAGACTGGACCAGCGACCAACAAGGTGGGAATGCTTATTATGCAACATCTTCATATGTTATTGTAAAAAGTAATACTGAAATTTCTAGCCCTATTGTAAATTAATTTATTGTTTGAGTACAATAAGTCGGGCTTTATAACCTGTGGTTAAAAGCCACTGTCCAGAGTTTATAATATTACCATTCTCGTCTATCACTTTTAGCTCGGCAGTGTTTGGACTAGAAATCCCCTCATTTAATGCATAAAATTCTACAGTATTTAACCCTTCTTTTAATTTTATATCTATGTTGTAACCTGAGTTACGAAGTGTTATATTGGGGTGAATCGTAACTTTGTTGAGAACTAATTTAATCCGGTCACCGTCTTCATATTCGTGATCGCGGCAAACAATTCGAATGAATTTTGACTTAGTTTTAATATCCCCCAAATAATAATCTTTATTAAACTTTGAGACATCTTTCTGATTTTCACTAAATTTTTGTTTGATATCCCAACTAGGGTCCACGACATCTCGCTCAGTAGTAATACCAGTTTCTTTTTTTGAAAAACCATCGATAGGAGGTATGCCCATTGTAATTTGAAAATTTTTATTAGTTAAACCTCGAACCGGCGATAATTGGAGCAGCGATGGCGAGTTTTCGTCTTTGTTAGCCAATTCTTTGGCTTTGATTCGCAGCGATTCATTAATAGTTTCAGCTTGGGAATGTCCCCAATTTAAAGCTGAAAATAATCCTATAAAAATGAACAATCGCTGCATTTGTCTGGACTTGAATGATGCTATAAATATATGAACTTGAAACAAAAAACATACCAAGGTTTTTAATTCTTGTATAAATCTCTAACTTATTCAAAATTCATATCTTTAATTTATTATTGATAAAAGCTTGAATTTATCGATTGTTTAATTCAATATTAAAACTTTTTTATTTACCATTTTCCAATAAATGATTGTGACTCATAAAAAAATCATCCAAGATTTAAGACAAATTACTGGAAACAAAAACCTATTAACTAAACAGTGGAACAAACAAACCTATTCTAAGGGTTGGCGCTATGGGTCTGGGGAAGCTTTAGCCGTTGCCAGTCCTGGTTCCTTGTTAGAAATATGGAAACTTTTGGAAGTCTGTGTTTTAAATGATGTCATTGTTTTGATGCAAGCTGCCAATACGGGATTAACTGGTGGTTCAACGCCCTATGGAAATGATTACGACCGGCCTATTGTTATCATCAACACCATGCGCATCAAAGACATTCATTTAATTGATCATGGGAAGCAAATAATTGCTCTGGCAGGAAGCACTTTATTTGATTTAGAGAAAAAACTCCTGCCATTAGGTCGTGAGCCGCATTCCGTCATTGGTTCTACTTCAATTGGGGCTTCAATTATCGGAGGAATATGTAACAACTCTGGCGGGTCTTTGATTCAAAGAGGTCCAGCTTATACAGAGATGGCATTGTATGCCAAAGTCAATGAAAATGGCCGGTTAGAATTGATCAACGATTTAGGCATACACTTGGGAAAGACTCCAGAAGAAATATTAGAGAATTTACAGCTTAAAAACTACAAGACTTCGGATGTTATCAATACAAAAAAGCGGGCTTCAGATGACGGCTATATTGATATTTTGAGAAACATTAATTCAAATACCCCGTCAAGGTTCAATTCGGACCCCAGACTCTTATATGGTGCTTCTGGATCTGCAGGAAAAATTGCGGTATTTGCCGTTCGATTGGACAGCTATGAAAAGCCGAAAAAAAATAAGATTTTTTACCTAGGTTCTAATGATGCTGACGTGTTTTGGCAAATAAGACGTGACATTCTTTCAAGTTTTAAATCATTACCAACCTCGGGCGATTATTTACACAGGGATTGTTATGATGCCGCAAAAAAATATAGCAAGGATACTTTTATTGTTTTGGATAAATTAGGAACAAATTTTCTTCCAACCCTTTTTGAATTTAAAAGAAGTGTTGATCTCCTTTCAAACAAAATACCAATACTTCCCTCAAATTTGTCAGATAAAATAATGCAATTTTTAGGAAAGCTTTTCCCTAATCACTTACCAAAAAAAATGGAAAAATTTAGGAATTTATACGAACACCATTGGATTGTTGAGATGTCAGACGCAGGTATTGAAGAGGCGCGTACTTATTTTAATGATTTCTTTAATGAAAATGAAGGTGGGTTTTTTGAATGTTCAGAAAAACAAGGCAATAAGGCTATCCTACACAGATTCACTGCTGCCAGTGCATTTGGAAGGTATGCGGTTCTAAACGCCTCTAAAATTGGTGGTACCATGTCCATGGACATTGCATTTCCTAGAAATGAAAAAAAATGGTTTGAAACCTTACCAAAGGAAATCGATGATATGTTCGAGATGAAATTGTATTACGGGCATTTATTTTGTCATGTTTTGCATCAAAATTACATTGTAAAAAAAGGGGTCAACACCAAACACTTAAAAGAACAATTACTTAAATATTATGATTCCCGCGGAGCAGAATACCCTGCAGAACACAATGTTGGTCACGAATATAAAGCTAAATCAATCTTATTAGATTTCTATAAAGCATTGGATCCTACCAACAGTTTTAATCCGGGTATAGGCCAAAGCAGTAAACTTAAACATTGGAAGTGATGTAATCCAATGTTTTTTGAATTTAAGGCTAATTTAAATCAATTTTTAAAGTCTAATTTTTTAATTTTGAATAAATTATCACCATGCAAATAGATTTAGGGCATTACAGAAAATCTTATAACAAAGGGAGTCTGCTTAAAAAAGACGTTCCAGAAACGCCCTTTATACTTTTTGAACAATGGTTCTCAGAAGTAGACCATCATTTTCCTGAAATTGAAACTAATGCCATGACGCTTTCAACGATGGATGCTAGCGGTCACCCCAAAGGAAGGGTGGTACTGCTCAAGCAATTCAGTTCTGAGGGGTTTGTTTTTTATACCAATTATCAAAGTGAAAAAGGAAAGGCATTAACATCACATCCAAAGGCTTGTTTGTCCTTTCATTGGGAAGGCGCAGAACGACAAGTCATTATCAAAGGGAGTGCTGAAAAAATAGAAGCAGAATCAAGTGATGCTTACTTCAATTCTCGTCCAAGAGGAAGTCAACTAGGTGCTCATGCATCTCATCAAAGTTTAGTAGTTGAAAGTCGCTCAGCAATTGAAAACAACCTTAAAATGTTGGAAGAAAAATTTAAAGACCAACCTATACCTCGGCCTAAATTTTGGGGTGGTTTCATTGTAAAACCTATTGAAATTGAATTTTGGCAAGGACGTGCCAATAGACTTCACGATCGTATTCGTTACCAACTTCAGAAGGATTTTAATTGGAACATAGAACGTTTATCCCCCTGATCGTCCAATGTCATGATTATTTTAAAATATGAAGCTATTGGCTACAATGCCATTCGGCTTTTAATTAAAAATGCCATACTGACAGCGATGGACCTTTTTTCAAGCGGCATTCAATGGACTAGGGCCAACTTTACAAATGTCATTACACAAAGGCAATAGGAGGTTAAAAATTAAGCTAAATGTATTCTATCCGTGGATACTTTCAGTGTGACTCAAACGCTTCATAATATTGGCTTCAAATTCTAAAAGCGCATTCCATTTAGTATTCACTTCATTGCGGTCTCCATACTGTCTCGCAAAATTTAAAAACATTGTGTAATGGTGGGCTTCACTAATCATCAGCTTTTTATAGAATTTAGCCAGTTTTTGATCGCTTAAATTTTCAGAGAGCAATCGAAATCGCTCACAACTTCTCGCTTCAATTAATGCGGCATATAGCAGGCGATGCACCAGTTGAGTGGTTCGGCTTCCGCCTTTTGGAAAAAACTTTAAAAGGGACACCACATAAGCGTCTTTTCGGTCTCTACCAAGAGTTTTCCCACGTTCAATGATTAAATCGTGTACCATTTTAAAATGGCTAATTTCTTCCTCTACCAAAGCTATCATTCCTTGAACTAGCGCCGTATACTCTGGAAATCCAACAATAAGGGATATGGCGGTACTAGCGGCTTTTTGTTCACAAAAAGCATGGTCCGTGAGAATTTCATCTATGTTCATTTCAGCAATATTGACCCATCTTGGATCGGTTGGAAGCTTAAGTCCTAACATGGTTTACAAATCTAAATTGAAGGTTTTTTTTAAGGTTTCAATGGCAGGGTTTTTAGCTTTTAATTTGGCAAACTTTTCTTCGGCGGTGTAAACAAATTCTTTTTCCATTGATTCATTCACTGTAATATCAAATTTAATGTCAAAATTGTTCAAAGATTTTCTTAAAAATTGAAGTAATTCCGTTTGTTGGCGTTCCACTTCGATTTTATTGGTTGAATTTGGAAATTCCAATGCAATTAAAGATTCATCTTTCAGCTTTGGAATGTCAATCTTAAGAATAGCTGCAAGATTATACCGTCCTTTTTCTTCTAATGATTCTACATAGGAATCCCAAAACGTAATTAATTGCGCTTGTGAAAAAGTATCTTTTGGTAAATCCTCTTGATTTATGGCGACGTCCATTTGCCGTATTTGATGGTCTTTCTTACGCTGAATACTTTTTAGCGACAAGCCAGAGGATTGTCTGTTGCCAATTGGCATTAAGGGAGTTTTAACAGTCGTTTTGGGTGGGGGTGGCGCCTTGGTTGTGTTTTCTATACTTTCTTTAGGCGTTTCAAATTTATTATCTGGACTGTATGTTTGTTTTGATAGTTCAGGCTCTTGTGCAGCGGGGGCAGGCGTTGCAGCTTTGGATTTTGCAAAATAAGCTGCAGGAATTATGAAGTTAAGGGGCTTTTTTTTTTCTCCATCAAAATTGATAGAGGCTAATTTCATTAAACAAATCTCCACCAGCAAACGTTGATTTCGACTGCTCCGGTAATTTAAATCACAAGTATTGGCAAGCGATAGGGCTTCTCTCAGGAAACTAGCAGTAGTTTTTTCTGACTGCAATTTATAATTTTCATTGACTGTGGGGCCAGTTTCCAACAATTCGAGAGTTTCAGGAGTTTTGGATACAAATAAATCTCTAAAATGAGATGCAAGACCACTTATGAAATGCTGACCTTCAAAGCCCTTGGAAAGCACTTTATTAAATAAAATTAGAAGTGCAGGGATATTATTATTTAGGATGAGATTTGTCGCCTTGAAAAAAACATCATAATCTAATACATTGAGGTTTTCGGCAACAGCTTGACGTGTCAGTTTAGCCCCTGAAAAACTTACAACTCTATCAAAAATTGACAGGGCATCGCGCATAGCACCATCGGATTTTTGCGCAATAATGTGTAAGGCATCTTCATCGGCCTCTACACCTTGCTCTTTAGCAATAAGTTTTAAATAATTTTTGGCATCTGCAACAGTGATTCTTTTGAAATCAAAAATTTGACAACGCGATAAAATGGTTGGTATAATTTTATGCTTTTCGGTTGTTGCTAAAATAAAGATGCAATGCTTTGGTGGTTCTTCTAAAGTTTTTAGAAATGCATTAAAAGCATTGGTGGAAAGCATGTGTACTTCATCAATAATATATACTTTATAAGCACCAATTTGAGGCGGAATCCTTACTTGATCAGTCAAATTGCGAATGTCATCTACTGAGTTGTTAGATGCAGCATCTAATTCAAAAATATTGAAGGCATAATCTTCATTGGTATCAACCTCACCTTGGCTATTGATCATTTTAGCCAATATACGGGCACAAGTGGTTTTACCAACCCCTCTGGGACCTGTAAAAAGTAAGGCTTGCGCTAAATGATTGTCTTTAATCGCTTTTTCAAGGGTGGTTGTGATGGCCGACTGACCCACAACGTCCTTGAAGGATTGGGGTCTATATTTTAATGCAGATACAATAAAATTTTCCATTGCTAACAAATTTAAATATTCAAGTCTAAAATCATTGGCTTACACAATATAAAATAATGAGGAGTTATCAACAATTTACGTATTTTTGCGTCAAAGCAGATCGCCTTATCGCTGTTCGTTTTACGAAGAGAGGAAAGTCCGAACACCGCAGTGCAGCATAGTGGTTAACGGCCACCAATTGTGAAATTAGGAAAAGTGCAACAGAAAGAATGTACAGGTTAAGCTGTAGTGAAATCAGGTAAACTCTATGCGGTGCAATGCCATGTAAATCAACGCTTGAGTGCGGCACGTACAATGTTGAAGGGTAGGCAGCTAAAGTTTTCTGGTAACAGAAAACGTAGATAAATGATAAGGGCCATAATGGGTACAGAATTCGGCTTATAGATCTGCTTTTTTTTATTCAAAAAAACTAAAACAATTCCCCCCATAGGTTTTTAGCTTAAAAAAGTTTTCAATAAAGCTTAAATTGGTGTGTTTGGAGTGCTCGACAATGCAAATGCCATTGGCTTTGAGAAGTTTTCGCTCGAAAATAGTTTGAACTAATTTTGAAAAATTAGCTTGGTCCAATGCGTAGGGTGGATCTGCAAAAATAAGATCATATTTTTGAATGGTTTTTTCCAAATAGTTAAATGCATCTGAATTTACAGCCTCAATAGGCATTTCTAATAATTTAGAGGTTTCCTGGATAAACTTGATACAGCGGCGGTCTTTTTCAATGGCCTGAATGGATGTGGTCCCACGTGAACAAAATTCATAACTTATATTACCAGTACCAGAAAATAAGTCCAACACTTTTAGTGTGTCGAAATCGAATCGGTTTGACAAAATATTAAAAAGCGCTTCTTTGGCCATGTCTGTTGTGGGACGGACTGGCAGCTTTTTTGGTGTCCGCAAACGCCTTCCTTTGTGATTTCCGGAAATAATACGCATTAAATACTATTAAAGAGTGTGAAATTTTGAGTGGAATTGTTTTGCGCACATCTAATGTTTGAAAGACCAAGCATAGACACATGACGGATGTATTTATAGATAATGGCATACAATGCGTCGTTTTCTGCTATAGCGCCTAACAATACGCATTTAAAATGCTCTGGGTTTAATTCCAACTGTTCCGCAGTAAAAAGGATGTAATATATAAAATCCTCTTTGGTTTGGTATTCAAATTGGTTGTACAAGAGCAGATTGTCGTCTTTGACTACAATTAAGTCAAAACATGAAGGTTCAACGTTCACAAAGACTTTTAGCTCGGAGTTGTTTTTCTCCAATTGTAAAATTTTATCAATAAGAACTGTAGCAGTATGCTTGTACTCAAAACTTCCAAAACGTTCAAAGATATAATTATTGACATTTACATAGGGTACATAAACTAACATCATGTCTTCATTTTGAATGGCGTCGTAGGTTATAAAATCGGTTTTAAAAATTTTTGTGTTGTACTTTAAATAATCTGATAAATGCGCTTCTTCAAACAGTGGCACAGGAACTAAAGTTTGCATTTCATTGTGATGAATGATTTGAACTTTAGCAAAAGTTGCTTGCAAGCTTTCATGGGTATTGAAGGCCTCGATAATTTTCTCTAAAAGTACTTTAGGTGTGCACTTTTTTTCAAAATCTTGAGATGAGAAATTAACAATAGAATCTGAGAATGTATCTAGTATCAAAAAAGAAAGTCCATTCAAGCCTGCTTGAATGGACAATACTAAATTCTGATTCGATATGTTATTGTTCGTTTGAATAATTCTTTGGCCAATTTCCGTTGGTATTTACTTCATCAATGGAGCCAACTTTTAGAGTGGGTCCATTAACCCCTTCAACCGAAATCACCTCTTTTTCTTTGTTGACGAGATTTTTATCTTGGTCATATAAGATTAATTCTTTGGCTACAGAAACTTCAAAAACGGGGATATTTAACCCATTTTGAGGTACATATCCAGTCTCTAATTTGAATTTTTGATCGGCTTTTCCAACAGGGACATTCATCATGGTTTTGTAGCGGGTATCAACTCCAAAGAGTGAGTCAAGAACGGGGACAAACCCCAAAGTGTCAATGATAACAATGTCTTTGGTGGTATCAACACCATAGCGCTTTGTTAAAATTTTATCTATAATTGTAGAATCTCTTCTCTGGGTAATGGTAAATTTTTCATTTTCGATAAACTTGACCAATGAATCCCAATTGTTTTGAAATTTTCCTGTTACAGTTTTGTGAGCCAGCTGTGAATCCCGAATGTCTTTTAGGTTCTCAATGACAACTTTATACCGTTTTTCTTTCTCTTGATTGAACTGAATTTCTCCATATATTGACATAAAAGTCATGTAGGCTAGAAGAATTATAATTGCCCACAATCCAACAAGTATGGCAGATTTGAATTTTTTTGGAATGTAATTATCAATCAACCAAACAATTAGTATTGTTAGAATAATAACAGCGATGATAGAGAAGATGGCCATATTTTTGTGTTAAATAAATTCTGATAAGACAAATCTACAATTTTTTTTTATTCAATAAGTCAATGCGGCTAAAAATCATTCTTATCTTTGGATAAACTATATTCATCTTTTTCATTTAATG
>CAJWNW010000066.1 GCA_913044085.1 uncultured Flavobacteriaceae bacterium
TAAAAGTGGGTTTTTTTTGTGCCTCTGATTTACAGGCCATCAAAAAAAGAGAGAATAAAACAATAGCAATGTTTTATAGGGCATGGATTTGATTTATTTAATAAAATTAGGTATTTTTAGTTTGGGTTTCTTTTTTTTCACAAAACTTTGTGACTTGTTTAGTGTTTTCGTGTCATAGTTAACGAAGTATTTAGTATTGAAAAATTAAATTAATGAAAATTAAACTTTTATTTCTTGTTCTTATTTTTGTTAGCGTTTCCTGCGCTACAAACCCATTTACTGGAAAAAAAACAATGGCACTGGTGCCAAATTCACAGATTCTGCCTATGGCGTTTGCAGAATACGATAAATTTTTGTCTGAAAACGATGTGATTACAAATACAGCAGAAGCTGCCAGAATCAAACGGGTTGGACAGCGTATCTCTGCAGCTGCCGAGCGTTGGTTAGATGCCAACAATTACCAAGGGTATTTAAAAGATTACAAGTGGGAGTATAACTTGGTGGATGATGAAAAGGTTAATGCTTGGTGTATGCCTGGGGGTAAAATTGTTTTTTATACAGGGATTTTACCAATTGCAGTCAATGAAACTGGTATCGCTGCCATAATGGGACATGAGGTAGCCCATGCCTTGGCAAATCACGGTCAACAGCGCATGAGTGCAGGATTGGTTCAACAAGCTGGCGCAGTTGCAGGAAATATGGTAATAAAAGAAGACGAGGACCGTACACTCTTTAACACAGCCTACGGCGTCGGCACAAATATTGGCGGTATGTTACCTTTTAGTCGTTCTCATGAAACAGAAGCCGATAAAATTGGTGTTTATATCATGGCCATTGCGGGCTATAATCCGGAGGAGGCTTCTAAGCTTTGGGAACGCATGAAAGCAAATAGTGAGGGAAAAAAGAGTCCCCCAGTATTTTTAAGTACACACCCTTCAAACGATTCTCGTATAGAGAATCTTCGCGCACTGGCGGCATCAGCCAAGGCAGAGGCTGAAAAATTTGGGGTTACAAGTTTTCGTAAAAATTGATATATCAAAAAATAAATCCCTAAATTTAAAAAATGCTAACCAATAGCAATTTTTATGAAGGTATTTAAAAAAGGAAGTCCAAAGCTTATCAAAGCATGGGCTTTTTATGATTGGGCAAATTCTGTATATCCTCTAGTTATCAGCACTGCCATTTTTCCCATCTACTATTCTAGCATGTCCAGCTCGTTTGCAAACTCCGAAGGGGATATTTCATTTCTAGGAATGTTTTGGAATCCGACTACACTATACGATTATACACTCTCCATATCATTTCTTATTGTGGCTTTTTGCTCGCCTATTTTATCCGCAATAGCAGATTATACGGGTAATAAGTTGAAATTTCTTAGAGCATTTTGTTTGTTAGGGGCGCTTTCTGTCATGGCACTTTTCTTTTTTAAAGGCGAATCTACACTTTGGGTCGCTTTGACATTTACCGTGTTGGCGAGCATTGGTTTTTGGGGCAGCCTTGTTTTCTACAATGCTTATTTACCAGAAGTTGCCCATCTTGAACAACAAGACGAGGTCAGTGCCAAAGGCTTTGTGTATGGTTATACAGGCTCAGTCATACTGCTTATTTTCAGTTTGGTGTTAATCCAAAAACCAGACTGGTTTGGAATCACCGATGCTACTTTCGCCCCCCGAATCACCTTTGTATTGGTGGGAATTTGGTGGCTTGGGTTTGCACAATTCACCTACAAACGTTTGCCAAATAATATTTTCAACCACAAACCTGATAAAGATTATATATGGAAAGGTTTTTTAGAGCTACGATTGGTTTTAAAGTCCTTAAAAGAACACGCTCAACTTAAATTTTTTCTTATTTCTTTCTTTTTTATGAGTGTGGGCGTACAAACCATTATTTTGATGGCTGGAATTTTTGGCAGTAAAGAATTGGGATTACCGACACTAAATTTAATTTTAACCATTTTGATTGTTCAAATTGTTGCCATTTTTGGTGCATTTTTCTTTTCCAGACTTTCAAAAAAAATAGGGAATCTTTCAGCCCTAAAAATAACCATGGGTATTTGGGGAATGGTTTGTTTTATTGCTTTCATTCTCGATAAAAGCCTTCCTAATGTGGATAATTATTTTTATGCCATGGGAATTGTTTTGGGTTTTGTTTTGGGGGCTACCCAATCGTTAACGCGATCCACCTTCTCAAAGCTTTTACCTGAAACCCATGATCATGCGACATATTTTAGTTTTTACAATGTCACCGAACAAATTGCGGTTGTATTGGGTATGTTTATTTTCGGATTTCTGGTGGCGCTGACAGGTTCTATGCAATATTCAGTTTTGGCCCTAGCAGTTTTCTTTATTGTTGCCTTTGTAATGCTATATTCGGTCAAAAAAATGAACTAAATGAATACTTTTTGAGCTTGGCACAGGAATTGTCATTAATTAGTTTAATTGTACTTTCATATCGTCTTTCTAAGAAGTTGAGGACTGCTAAAGGTATAAATAACTAAAATGATAATCAACGTCAGCATGACATTTTGACCATTATAAATTATGAGTAAATCAAGATATAAAATAATTGACAGTTTGTCACTTCAAGATTTTGATGAAAATTCAGAATTAATCCCACTCATGACCACGGAGGATGAGGAAATGATTAAAAATGAATCGCTTCCAGATTCAATTCCAATACTTTCCTTGCGCAATACTGTACTTTTCCCTGGTGTTGTGATTCCAATAACTGCCGGTCGTGATAAGTCTATTAAACTTATCAATGATGCCAATAAAGGCTCAAAGGTTATTGGAGTAGTTGCTCAAAAAGACGAAGATGTTGAAGATCCAAAATTTGAAGATGTACACAGGATAGGAACTGTAGCACGAATTTTAAAGGTATTAAAAATGCCTGATGGTAATACAACTGTGATAATTCAAGGTAAGAAACGTTTTGAAATCGCTACACCTGTTTCAGAAACGCCCTATATGACTGCTAAAATTAAAGCCGTAGCAGAAGTTGCTCCACAAGGCGATAATGACGCATTTAAGGCTGCAATTGAGTCAATTAAAGATTTGTCTCTAGAAATTATCAAACAAAGTCCAAATATTCCTAGCGAAGCCTCATTTGCCATTAAAAACATTGAAAGCAATTCTTTCTTGATAAATTTTGTTTCTTCAAACATAGCTGTTTCAGTAGCCGAGAAGCAAAAATTACTTGAAATAAATGATTTACACCAGCGTGCATTACAAACGCTAAAGCACATGAACGTGGAATTTCAGCGCTTGGAGTTGAAAAATGACATTCAATCTAAGGTCCAACACGATATGAGCCAACAACAACGTGAATATTTTCTACAGCAACAAATAAAAACCATTCAAGAGGAGTTGGGCGGTGTTAGTTATGAAGAGGAAATTGAAGCCATGAAAAGTAAGGCGGAAACCAAACTGTGGGATGATAAAACGAAAGCCCATTTTGATAAGGAGATTGGAAAACTTCAGCGCATGAATCCTCAGGTGGCAGAATATTCCATACAACGTAATTATTTAGATTTATACTTGAATTTACCCTGGAATCATTTTAGCGTTGATAATTTAGATTTAAAACGTGCTCAGAAAATATTAGATCGTGACCATTATGGCTTGGAAGAAGTAAAAAAACGCATCATTGAATATCTGGCAGTTTTAAAACTGCGCAACGACATGAAATCGCCTATTTTGTGTTTACAAGGGCCTCCAGGTGTTGGAAAGACCTCGCTCGGCAAATCTATTGCAGAAGCACTTGGTAGAGAATATGTTCGTATTTCGTTAGGGGGCTTACGTGACGAAGCTGAAATAAGAGGCCACAGAAAAACCTACATTGGTGCTATGCCTGGCCGTATTTTACAAAGTCTTAAAAAAGCTGGTACTTCTAATCCTGTTTTTGTTTTGGATGAGATTGATAAGTTGTCTAATTCACATCAAGGGGATCCTTCTTCAGCCATGTTAGAGGTTTTAGATCCTGAACAAAATGCTGAGTTTTATGATAACTTTCTAGAAATGGGTTATGATTTATCTAAAGTTATGTTTGTAGCCACTTCTAACAGTTTAAATAACATCCAGCCTGCATTATTGGACCGCATGGAAATCATACATGTTAATGGTTACACAATTGAAGAGAAAATTCAAATTGGTAAAAAGTTTTTACTGCCAAAACAATTAAAAGAACACGGTTTAGGGACTAAAGATTTAAATATTGCTCAACCTCAATTGGAGAAAATTGTGGAGGGTTATACTAGAGAGTCTGGTGTGAGGGGACTTGAAAAGCAAATTGCCAAAGTAGTGCGACACGCTGCAAAAAATATTGCTATGGAATCGGATTACAATATCAAAATTTCATCTTCAGACCTCGTGGAAGTTTTGGGGCCTCCAAAGTTAGCGCGTGATCGTTATGAAAACAATAATGTAGCTGGAGTGGTGACAGGGCTTGCATGGACTCGCGTTGGCGGAGATATTTTGTTTATTGAATCTATTCTCTCAAAAGGGAAAGGCACGCTTAACATCACCGGAAATTTAGGAAAAGTTATGAAAGAATCCGCTACCATTGCAATGGAATACATCAAATCCAATGCAGATGATTTCGGTATCAAAAGCCAGGTCTTTCAAAATTATAATGTTCATATTCATGTCCCTGAAGGCGCAACTCCAAAAGATGGACCCAGTGCCGGAATCACCATGCTGACGTCACTTGTTTCTTTATTTACACAACGAAAAGTTAAAAAAAGTATCGCAATGACGGGTGAAATAACATTGAGAGGAAAAGTCTTGCCTGTAGGCGGTATCAAAGAAAAAATTCTAGCCGCCAAACGTGCTAAAATTAAGGAAATTGTACTTTCCGAGGCAAATAAACCTGATATTGATGAAATTAACTCTGATTATCTAAAAGGGTTAAAGTTTCATTATGTTTCTGAAATGCGGGAAGTTATTGAAGTGGCCATTACAAAGACAAAAGTACAGCACGCCAAATCACTTTAATATTCCCGAAAGCGTATTTTGAACTTGGCTAAAATAAAGTCTTTAAAAGCCCGTTTTGTAATAGAATTGGTTATTTTTGACTTCTAATGAGGACCTTATTTTGGCTTTTTTTTGTTTGGGTTATATCAGCACCTGCTTTTGCTCAATTGGGTGGCAATGCCACCTACCAATTTTTAAATTTAATATCATCTCCTCGACAAGCTGCTCTTGGCGGTAAAATCATAACAAATGTAGATTATGACGTAACTCAAGGCCTGTATAATCCTGCTACCATTAATTTGGAAATGGACAATCAATTGGCTTTAAATTATTCCAACTACTTGGGGGATATTAGCTATGGGACAGCTGCCTATGCCTACACTATTGATAGAAGAGTTCAAACTTTTCACGCAGGGATCACCTATGTTAATTATGGAAGTTTTGATGGCTACGATGAAAACGGAAATAGCACAGGTACCTTTACAGGAAATGAAACAGCCCTCTCCTTTGGTTATGCCTTTCAAATCGGTTTTTCTGATTTTTATGCTGGGGCCAATATTAAGTTAATTTCCTCTAAACTTGAACAGTACAGTTCTTTAGGGGGGGCTTTAGATATCGGATTGATATACATCAATGAATTTCTTGAGTTAAATGCAGCGCTTGCAATTAGAAATATTGGTACCCAATTCACAACATATGCTGGATTGAATGAACCACTTCCATTTGAGGTTGATTTAGGCTTCAGTCAAAAGCTTAAAAATGTCCCGATTCGCTGGCATTTAACCTTTGAAAATTTACAACAATGGCCCATTGCAGCCGCTAATCCTGCTCGGGTTACAACTGATTTAAGTGGCAATCAAACCCAGGAAGAAATAGGGTTTTTAAGTCAGTTAATTCGCCATACCATAGTTGGTGCTGAGTTGTTTCCAGATAGGGGTTTCAACATTCGATTGGGTTACAGTTTCAGGCGGGCAGAGGAGTTGCGAATTTTAGAGCAACGTAATTTTTCAGGGCTTTCTTTTGGAATTGGAATTAAGTTTAATAAATTACGTCTTAGTTACACGCATGCACGCTATTCATCTGCTTCAAATACCAGTTTTTTAGGTGTACAAATAAGTTTATAACAGTGAAAAAAATAATCATCGCCATAGATGGCCATTCTTCAACTGGTAAGAGCACTTTAGCCAAGCAACTTGCGGAACATTTAGATTACATTTATATTGATTCAGGCGCCATGTACAGAGCTGTAACGCTTTATGCCATTGGTAATGGTTTTATTGGCAGTGATGGGTTTGATAAAATACGTTTGATTCAAAGTCTTTCAGGTTTACATATTGCTTTTAAAAAAGATAGTAGTAACAATGTCGCATTGTTTTTAAATGGACAATTGGTTTCATCTAAAATCAGAACTATGGAGGTTTCCAATATGGTAAGTCAAGTTGCGGCCTTACCAGAAGTTCGTAAATGCCTTGTTAAAGAACAGCGTTTAATGGGATTAAACAGAGGTCTTGTAATGGATGGTCGTGACATAGGAACCGTAGTGTTTCCGGATGCAGAGCTTAAAGTGTTCATGACGGCCTCAGCAAAAACAAGAGCGCTTCGCCGCTTTAATGAACTGTCCAATGGCGATGCATCTATTGATTATCAAACAGTCTATGAAAATATTATTTTTAGAGATAAAGAAGATTCATCCAGAAAAAACTCTCCCTTGTTAAAAGCAAAAGATGCCCGTGTCTTGGACAATTCTAAACTGGACCAACAGGCTCAATTTAAATTGGTGCTTTCATGGGTAAATGATTATAAAAAAGAAAGACCCTAAAGTCAATAAAAATAAACTCTAAGCAGTTTATTTTTTATTAAATTCAGAATAATTTTTTTCTTTTAATCTTGTTTTTTTCTGCCCTTAATCTAGACTCCTAAAAATCATGAAGCTATATATTTGTTCAGCTTATAGAATAGTTGTATAATTGCACTCTTCTTAGCAATAAAGGTTGGAGAGAAGAATAAAACAAACACTAACACTTCAATGTGTGATGCATTAAATCCAGCTCACCTCACACATAGAATACAAATTTTAATCAGCAATGGCTGAAGAACAAACTGTAAATCCAGAGGAGAACAATCAAAAAACTCCTGTTGTTGAAACAACAACTAACGAAGCTCAAGCAAATCCAGAGCAATTTTTAAAAGATTTTAACTGGCATAATTATGAAGAGGGCATTGACCCTGTGGCCGATGAAAAGCTCGATGAGTTTGAGAAATTAGTCGCTGAAAATTTTGTCGAGACATTGGACGATCAAGTTGTTGATGGTACCGTGGTTCATATGACCGATCGTGATGCTATCATAGACATAAACGCAAAGTCCGAGGGTGTCATTTCACTCAATGAGTTTCGTTACAATCCTAATCTTTCAGTAGGGGACAAGGTTGAGGTACTAATAGATGTACGTGAGGATGCGACTGGGCAATTGATACTATCTCACAGAAAAGCTAGAGTTATCAAAGCATGGGATCGCGTCATCTCTGCTAATGAAACTGGTGAAATTGTCAATGGTTTTATCAAGTGTCGTACCAAAGGTGGAATGATTGTCGATGTTTTTGGTATCGAAGCATTCTTACCAGGCTCACAAATTGATGTAAAGCCTATTAGAGATTATGATCAGTATGTCAATAAGACAATGGAATTCAAGGTGGTGAAAATCAACCATGAATTTAAGAATGTTGTGGTATCACACAAAGCGCTTATCGAAGCTGACATTGAAATTCAAAAGAAAGAAATCATCAGCCAACTTGAAAAAGGACAAGTTCTTGAAGGTGTGGTCAAAAACATCACATCCTACGGAGTTTTCATGGATCTTGGCGGTGTCGATGGTCTTGTTCATATCACAGACCTATCTTGGTCAAGAATTAACCACCCAAGTGAAATTGTAGAGTTAGATGAAAAACTAAACGTTGTAATCCTAGATTTTGATGAAGACAAGTCAAGAATTCAATTGGGTCTTAAGCAATTAAGCAAACATCCATGGGATGCTCTTGGTGAGGAAGTTAAGGTTGGAGACGAAGTTGAAGGAAAAGTTGTTGTGATTGCAGATTATGGCGCTTTTGTTGAAGTTGCAGAAGGTGTTGAGGGTCTTATTCATGTTTCCGAAATGTCATGGTCTACACATTTGAGATCTGCTCAAGATTTTGTCACTGTAGGAGATGTTGTCAAGGCACAGATTCTTACCCTTGATAAAGAAGATCGTAAAATGTCATTGGGAATCAAACAATTAAGTCCAGATCCATGGACCGATATTACTTCTAAATTCCCTGTTGGTCAACGCCATACGGGTATTGTAAGAAATTTTACCAATTTTGGTGTATTTGTAGAGATGGAAGAAGGCATTGATGGTCTCATTTATATATCGGATTTATCTTGGACTAAGAAAATCAAACATCCAAGTGAGTTCTGTACCGTTGGTGA
>CAJWNW010000067.1 GCA_913044085.1 uncultured Flavobacteriaceae bacterium
CAAAACTTTAGAAATATCTGCAGGCATAGAATTTACATTTTTAGATTTTAATTTACATAGTGGAGATTTCATTTTTACCCCATATATTTATACGGGTGTAAGTATGCTAAACCACCGCAATTTTTATTATGTTAACAATACATTATATTCGGGTAAAACAAACAGTAATGCCTTTGGAATTCCCGTTGCTTTAGGCGCTAAGTTTACGCTCACAGAGCATTTAATTTTTGGTATGGAAATTGCCGCGCGCTACACTTTTTCTGACGAAATTGACGGAAGTGTACCAGATTCTGAAGAACAGAACCATTTAAAATTCGGGAATATTAACAACACCGATTGGTACGTTTTTAGCGGATTTACACTAACTTACACTTTCGGAAGAAATCCTTGTTTTTGCAGCTATTGAAATGAATTTAGAATCTCGCATAAAACTTCAACCCTATCCAAAACACATCGCTATTATTATGGATGGTAATGGCCGTTGGGCAAAAAAACGTGGCAAAATTCGTATTTTTGGCCACGAAAAAGGAACAAAAGCCGTCCGTAAAATTGTTGAAACCTGTGTAAGGCTTGGCATCAATCATCTCACTTTATATGCATTTTCAACAGAAAACTGGAATCGCCCGAAGCTTGAGGTTAAAACGCTAATGCGCCTTTTAATTTCATCATTGAAAAATGAAATTGAAACCCTTCAGAAAAACAATATTAAACTAAATGCCTTGGGTAATTTAGCTTCAATGCCTTTGAAAGTATCTAACGAATTAAGACATGTTGTCGAGGCTACCAAATCTAATTCTAAAATGACGCTTAATTTAGCTTTAAGCTATGGGTCGAGAGATGAATTAATAAATTGTATGAAAAAAATTGGAGAGAAAATTAAAAAAAATATAATTTCTATTGAAAAAATTGATGAAACGGTTATAAATGAGCATCTTTACAGCCGAAATTTGCCAGATGTTGATTTATTGATTCGAACAAGTGGTGAACAGCGAATAAGTAATTTTCTTTTATGGCAAATTGCTTACGCTGAACTGTATTTTACAAATGTTTTTTGGCCAGATTTTACAGACCAACATTTGTACGAAGCAATCGAAAATTACCAAAAAAGAGAACGAAGATTTGGAAAAACAAGTGAACAACTTAATTAAAAACAGCCTCCGCCTTATCATCAATACAGCCTGCTTTTTACTACTAAGCAGCACATTGTATGGGCAAATTTTAGATGACTCCAAACGAAATGATTATAAATTAACAGATATTTCGATTGAAGGGCAAACGGTATACAGTGCGGAAACAATCATCACATATTCTGGCTTAAAAAAAGGAGACGTTGTAACTATCCCTGGTGGTGTTAAGATTAGCAATGCTATAAAAAAATTGTGGGATTCTAATTTATTTAACAATATTGACGTCTTTATTTCTAAAATTCAAGGGTCTAAAATCTCTCTTCAAATTAGGTTAGACGATTTGCCAGAACTTAAAGAGGTTAAAATTATAGGAGTTAAGAAAGGTAAAATTAGTGGGATTATTGAAGAAAATAAACTCAATCCTGGTGTGAAAGTTACTGAAAACTTAATCACTACAACCAAAAACTATCTTGAGAGTAAATATAGAAAAGATGGATTTTTAAAAGCAAAAACAATCATCACCACAACAGCGGTCATTGATTCTGTAAAAAAATCACGGGTCAACATGACCATTCGCATAGACCGCGGAGAAAAGGTTAAAATAAATAAGATTGAATTTCAAGGCAATGACAAAATCAGTAGTAGACGGTTGCTAAAATCCATGAAAAAAACTAAAAAGAAAAACTTAATACGTTTTACCAAACGCTCCAAATATATTGAGGCTGACTATAAAGAAGACCTCGCCAGTGTAATAGATAAATTAAAAGAAAAAGGGTACCGCGATGCGCGAATTATCTCAGATTCCCTAAACATAGATAAAAATGGGGATATCAGCCTTAAAATTAATGTAGAAGAAGGGGAAAAATATACCTATGGGACAATCAATTTTTTAGGAAATACGATTTACTCAGACCAACAATTAAATCAATTGCTTAAAATTAAGAAGGGAGATACTTACAATGGTGTCGAGCTTGAAAAGCGAATTGCAGACAACTCTGACCCAGATGCTTTTGATCTCACAAATTTATACCAAAACAACGGTTACTTGTTTTCTACTATTACACCCGTTGAGATAAGTGCAGATGGCAATGTTATTGATATGGAGATTCGCGTTACTGAAGGCAAGCCTGCCTATTTCAATAATGTTTCGGTTAAGGGTAATGCGGCAACTAACGACCATGTTGTTTACAGAGAATTAAGAACGCGCCCCGGACAGCTTTACAGTAAAAGTAATGTTGTTAGGACCATCAGAGAGCTTGGACAGCTTGGCTATTTTGATGCTCAAGAAATTTCTCCAGATTTAAAAAATGTAAATCCCAACGATGGAACCTTGGACGTTGAATACACCGTCGTCGAAAAAGGTACGGGACAATTTCAATTGCAAGGTGGTTACGGTGGCGGAGGCTTCATTGGAACGGTTGGGGCTTCTTTTGTTAATTTTTCAATCAAGAACTTTTTTAATAAGGAGGCATGGAGGCCAGTACCAAGAGGTGATGGGCAAAGTTTATCTCTAAGACTTCAAACCAGTCGCTTCTTTTCTAGTTACAGTCTTTCTTTTTCTGAGCCCTGGTTGGGCGGTGAGAAACCTGTACAATTTTCTACTTCTATTTCCCAGACCAAACAATTTTTATATAACAGAGTAACTCGGTCTGCAGATAAAGATCGAAGTTTTAATATTACAGGAATCACAATTGGAATTGCGAAAAAATTAAATATACCGGATGATTATTTTGTGCTTTCACAAAGTTTTCAATTTCAATATTATGATTTAAACAATTACAACACCGGGCTTTTCTCTTTTGGAAATGGAAGCTCAACTAATCTGGCTTATACCATTGGATTGAGTAGGAATAACACCTTTAATGACCCTATTTATCCTGTTGGCGGTTCAAACTTTAGCATTTCTGCAAAGGCGACATTTCCTTACTCCGCCGTCAATGGTGTGGATTATACCGCGCTAAAGGAGGAGCGTGAACAAAAGTCCCAACGAATTCAAGAGCTCAGTACAAGTACAGATGACAATGATATTATTGAAAGAAACGAAGCGAACGAAAGAATCGTTGAAATTGACCAAGAGCGTTACAATTGGCTGGAATTTTACAAAATTAAATTTTCTGGTGACTGGTATGCAAAAATTAAAGGGAACTTGGTGCTAAGACCTAGATTCGAATTTGGGTTTTTAGGCGCTTACAATAACGATCGTGGCGTTATCCCATTTGAGCGGTTCTTTGTGGGGGGTGACGGCATGCAACAATTCAGTCGTCTAGATGGACGTGAGGCCATTCCACTGCGTGGATACCCCAACCAATCTCTTTCAGATAACGATGGGGGAAGTATTTACAATAAATTTTCATTGGAGTTGAGACATCCTATAACACTCAAAGGACAAACTAAAATCTTTGCTATGGCTTTCTTGGAGGGAGGATCCTCCTACAATGACTTTAAAGAGTTTAATCCATTTTCGATTAAAAGGTCTGCTGGTATAGGGATTCGATTATTTATGCCTGCGTTTGGGCTTTTGGGAATAGACTTTGGACATGGATTTGATCCAATTCCAGGTCAAGTCGGTAAAAGTGGATGGCAAACGCACTTTGTTTTAGGGAATCAATTTTAATTTTTTAATTCAAAATTAACTTAAGTAATGAATTTATACGATTTTAAAATTTATTTCGTTATTTTGAAAAATTATTTTTTTTAAATTTATTAAATCTGAAAATGAATCTTATATTAACAGACATACAAAAGTACTACAAAGCCACGCTTACTGGAATTTTTGTTATGCTCTTTTTTATTTCCATTTGTCATGGACAACGTGGAGTTAGAATCGGATACATTGACACGAAATACATTTTAGAAAATGTAGATGACTACCAAGCCGCTCAAGCCCAATTGGAGGCCAAAGTACAGCAATGGAAAACACAAGTAGATCAGCAGTTAGCAAAATTGGAAACACAAAAAAAACAGTTAGACAACGAACGCGTATTGCTGACCGATGAACTCATCAAAGAACGTGAAGAAGAACTTCAAATCATTGAAAGTGAAATTTTAGATTATCAACAAAAAAGATTTGGTCCAAACGGGGATTTAATGATTCAGAGGAAACAACTCGCCCAACCCGTACAAGACCAAATATTTACGGTCGTTCAAGAAATCGCGGCTGACAAAAAATATGATTTTATTTTCGACAAATCCGCAGATGTTGTTATGCTTTACTCCGCTGATCGTTATGATATTTCTGAACAAATTTTACGAACCATCAATAGAACCTCTAAGCGCGAACAACTAAAAAACAAAAAAGAGCGAAAGGTTGCTGAAGAGGAAGGGTCCATCGTAGAAGTCGATAACGATCGCGATGAACGTCAAAAATTAATTGATGCCCGTAATGCAACACGTTCTGAAGCACTCGCCAAACGCAAAGCCGATTTAGAGGCCAAAAGAGCTGCTAGAAAGAAAGAGGTTGAAAATAAAAAAAGACTAGTAAAAGAAGCACGAGAGAAAGCAAGAGCAGAAAAAACAAAAAAATCTTCTCCTACTAAAGTCCGCAAAGAAAGTACCCCTGAGGCGCTAGACACAAAAGAGCAAAAGACAACTTTAAGCAACAGAGATGCTAGAAAAAAAGAACTGGAAGCAAAAAAATTGAAAATAGAAGCGGAAAGAGAAAAAGCCCGTTTGAGAAAAACTACTGAATCTCTACCAAAAGAAGATGAAGAAACGTCAAAGAAAGAAAAAACAAAGCCTATTAGTGATAGAGAAGCACGGAAAAAGGCATTGGAAGAAAAGAAAAAACGTATTTTAGCCGAGCGAAAAGAAAAATTAGAAGCGTTAAAACGTAAACGCGATAGTATTAAAAACAACAGAAAATAACTTTTAATTACAATTATAAAATGAAAAATTTAAGAACCGTATTCGCAGCAACACTTTTTATTGTCGGTAGCTTTTATGCACAGGCACAATCAAAGGTTGCCCATATCAATACCCAAGAACTGGTTGAATCTATGCCAGAGATGATGAATGCTAAGTCTGAACTTGAAAAATTAGCTAAGACTTATGAAACTGACATTCAATCGATGGCAACTGAACTTCAAAATAAAATAAAACAATACGATGCCGAGTCTTCTACCAAAACGGATGAAGAAAACGGAAAGCGGTTGCAAGAAGTTCAAAGTATGGAACAAAGCATTCGACAATACCAAGGGCAAGCACAGCAAGATTTACAGAAAAAAGAAATTGAGCTTTTAAAGCCTATCACAGAAAAAGCAAAAGCTGCAATTTTAAAAGTAGGGAACAATCAAGGGTTTAATTACGTCTTAGATTCGTCTCAAGGACAAGGCGTAATCATGGCAAATGGAAAAGATCTTCTGGTAGATGTGAAAGCTGAATTAGGTTTTTAGTCTCAACCAAATAAATTATTTTTACAAAAGCTACTCCATATGAGTAGCTTTTATATTTTTGTATAAATATGAGTTCAAATCCTATTGGTATTTTCGATTCTGGTGCTGGAGGTCTTTCTATTTGGAAAGAAATCAATGCATTAACACCATATGAATCAACCATTTACATTTCAGATGCCAAATATGCACCATACGGATTTAAAGGCGCTGATGTCATTTTAAAAAGGTCTATTGTTAACACAGAAACTCTATTAGGTAAAGGCGCTAAAATTATTGTCGTTGCCTGCAATACAGCTACCACTAATGCGATCTCATATCTAAGGAAGAATTATAAAATTCCTTTTATTGGGATAGAGCCTGCCATCAAACCTGCAGCACTGTCCTCGGCCACAGATTCGATCGGAATTTTAGCTACCAAAGGAACATTAAGCAGTGCTCTTTTTCATGAAACTTCTAAACGGTACAGTCGGGATAAAACGGTGATAGAACAGGAAGGCAAGGGAATTGTAGAGCTCATTGAATCAGGGCAGTTACATTCTAATGAAATGAAAAAATTACTTGAGAAATATTTAACCCCAATGTTAAACAACAATATCGATTGTTTGGTTTTAGGTTGTACACATTACCACTTTTTAACGCCTATTTTAAAGCAATTACTTCCGAAAAATGTAACTGTCATTGATTCTAGTAAAGCAATAGCGCGGCAAACAAAAATAGTTCTTGAGAAATCCAAACTCCTGAACAAAAACGAAATCAAGGCGGAACATATGTTTTACACAAATGGATCTAGAAAAGTAATGGCCAACCTTATGGGTTGGCATCGGTCTATGATTCAAAAACTTTACTAGCTGTTTTAATTCACGCTAGGACACTCACAATCGTATTTTTCCCTGCGGCATCCAAAATTAAACCCAAGTGTCAACTGGTGGTACCCCCCATTATCCAGTACAATAGAATTAGATTGGTAAGAATAGGTGTATGCAAACATGAAATTATTGTATTCAACTCCAACTAGGGGTGTAAAATACTGTAGTTTTTGACTGCTAATAGAATTGCCGTCTGTATAATCAGCCCCGTCAAAACTTCTCCTGTAAGAAATCCCAGCATATAACCTTCCAAAGTCAAAGCTGCGGTAGACTTTAAAGTTGAAATCCATAAAAGATTCATTTGTAGCCGCCTTGTATGAAAAAAGAACAGAGGGTTCATAACTCCAATCACTGCCAAACTTAGAAAAAACGTTTCCCGCAGAAAAGAGGTAATTTGTTAAATTGTTGAAAGTAACACCCTGCGCATTGATATTCACCCCTTCATTTTTTAAAAGGTTTTTAATAGTGGCATGGGCATAAAAATTTATAAAGTGATAAGAAAATCCGAAATCAACATTCAACTCAGTGGCACTTTGCTCAATTCCAGCAATGATGGGGTCAAATTCAATAAATGCTGTTTCATCTAGTTTATATTGTATTATTCCTGCGCTCAGCCCAAAAGACAACATATTTAAATCGATTGTATTTCTAGAAAACATCAAATGATGAGCATAAGTCAAATAGGCCCCATTTTGGGAGTGGTATCCATTTTGATCATTGTAAACAATGGCTCCAATCGCTGATTGCGAATCTCCAACACGACCATTCACACTAAACGTTTGCAGGCTTGGCGCGTTTTCCTGGTCCATCCATTGTTGTCTCACTGTAAGACGTGCTTTATTACAATTGGCAACCCCCGCCATTGAAGGGTGTATCAAGTAGTAATTATCAGTTAGATAATCGGAGTAAATTGGTAGGCCTTCTTGTGCCATAAGCCCACAAAAAGGGAAAAACACGAATAATAAGAAGATGTTTTTTTTGGTTAATTTCATTTTAATCCTATCTTTTAAGAGTAAAGTGGGCTTTAAATTGCTTAAGTTTATCTGAGCCATGAGCTTGGTATTCCACTGAAAACCAATAATCGTTACTAGGCATTGGAGTGCCATTAAAAGTACCATCCCAGCCTTCAGTACTAGGGCGTAATTCTTTCAGCAATTTCCCGTATCTGTCAAATATATAAATTTTTGCGTTACTCTCGAGCTTTAAACTGCTAATATTCCACGTATCGTGGTAGCCATCGCCATTGGGTGTGAAAAAAGGAGGGTAATCTAAAACTATTAAAGAATAGTAGTCTTCACCATAACAATTTATATCACGGACACTAACTATGTGCTCTCCTGGTCTTACCCCAACAAAGGTACTGCTGGCTTGCCAGGGGCCATTGTTTAAACTGAACTCATAAACTCCTATCCCATTAGCTTCTGCTACAATCACATGGGTGTCCGCAAAAGGTTCTGAAGACACCGTTGCATTAAGAATTGGAGGATCTACATCCAATATCGAAACAACTTGCATTTGTGTGCTTGAGTTCCCATTTGAATCCGTGTAAGTCCAGCTAATGGTAGTGGATGTCGTAATTGGTAATGTTGTCGTGGTTATACCTGTGATTATTCCATCACAACTGTCCGTCGCTGTAGGCGGAGTGAGTGCTGTTAATTCACACTGTGCTACTAGTGGTGGTAGTGAAGCTAAATCTGTTAACGGAGAATCTGTGTCCTGTATTAAAACAGCTTGCGTTTGTGTGCTTGAGTTCCCATTTGAATCCGTGTAAGTCCAGCTAATGGTAGTGGA
>CAJWNW010000068.1 GCA_913044085.1 uncultured Flavobacteriaceae bacterium
TGAAGATTTGCACTTCCTATAATTACAAAGGCAAAGTAATTGAGCACCTTCCCTATAATATAGAGTCGGAAAATGTTGAACCAATTTACACAGAATTTGAAGGATGGTCCGAAGACTTAACTGCAATGGAAAAGGATTCAAGCCTTCCTGTCAGTCTTATAAACTACATTGAGTTTTTGGAAAATGAACTCAAAATACCAATTAAGATAGTTTCTGTAGGACCGGATCGAAAACAAACAATTTTCAGATAAAAGGAAAGCATTCCTTATTGAGTTTGAATATTGCTTATTTTTGTAACAATTCAAATAATACTTTTGTGCGTCTCACTTATTTAAAATTAATACTTATTTACTTGGTGCCGTTGATTTTGTATGCACAAGAACGTCAACAAATTGAGATTGAATATGCGCCGTTTATGACCTTTGAACCGTCAAAGCCAGACGCAACGATTCTAACACGTGACAACTCCAATCAGGTACACATTAAACACAAAGGCATCGAAATGTGGTGTAATGAAGCCATATATTATGGTAAACAAGATTTTATTGAAGCCTATGGTAGTGTAAGAGTCAAACAAGGTGACAGCTTAGACATGACCTCTAAATACGTCGAATACAGTGGCAAGACCCAATTGGCTTATGCCAGTGGAGATGTTGTTTTAATTGATCCAACTTCAAAATTATACACAGACATCCTGTACTTCGATCGCATCAAACAGCAAGCCTTTTACAATCAAAAAGGCAAAGTGGTTAGAGATACTTCAGGAACCATTACCAGTACCATTGGACACTATTATATGAATGCTAAAAAATACCAATTTACGGATAATGTAAAACTGGTGAATCCAGAATACGTGATAGATACTGATCGCCTTGATTTTTATACGGTTTCTGGTTATGCTTTTTTATATGGCCCTACCACAATTACTAGTGATACAAGCATTATTTATTGCGAAAGGGGTTTTTACAATACCAACAATGATACTGGGTATTTTGTAAAAAAATCAAGAATAGATTATGATGAACGGACCATCATTGGAGACAGTTTGTATTTTGATCGCAATAAAAATTTTGCCTCTGCAACCAACAATATCAAGGTTACTGATACGCTGAATAACAGCATCATCAAAGGCCACTATGCCGAAGTGTTTAGAGCCAAAGACTCTGTCTTTATCACCAAAAGAGCGCTGGCAATCACCAAACAAGAGAACGATTCTATTTTTATTCACAGCGATACATTAATGATTACTGGCCCTCCAGATCAACGCATTGTGCGCGCTTTCTACAATGCAAAAATGTATAAATCTGATTTGAGTGGCAAAGCAGACTCCATTCACATGAATCAAAATACAGGCCTGACGCAGCTTATCAATTTTTATGATACGGATTCAGAAGATACATTTTCTAAAAGAAGACATCCCGTTTTATGGCATCACGAGAATCAAATTACAGGAGACTCCATTCATTTAATTTCAAATCCCAAAACAGAAAGCTTAGATTCGCTTAAGGTTTTTGAAAATGCTTTTGTAATCAGTAAAGACAGTCTTGGTGCTGGTTACAATCAGATTTCTGGCAAGAAGCTTGATGGGCTTTTTAAAGAAAATGAACTCCATACAATCGATGTTATTAAAAATGCCGAAAGTATTTACTTCTTGAGAAATGCTGATAATGAACTCGTAGGTATTGATAAGTCCAAGTCAGGAAAAATGAGAATTTGGGTCTCTGAAAATAAAATTGATGAGTTGCGAAAAATAAACCAAATTGATGGAAAAACATACCCAGAAGATGACTTTCCAGAAAATGAGAGGATTCTCAAAGGCTTTGTATGGCGCGAAACGGAACGCCCTAGAAGTGTCGAAGATTTATTTTCAGAAGACCCGCCATTAGAACTGCCTGTTATTAAAGGTTTGGGAGTCCATTCCCCACAAGCCGCCTTTTTTGATAAATCATTGGAAAATCGGGTAGAAGCAGCTGGAAAACCTTCTAAAAAAAGTAAAGAAAAATTATTGAACAATAAAGCCGGCCGAAAAATCCCGAAAAATATATCTAAGGCTGAAAAATAAAAAAATAATTTTGAATAAAGCAGCCTTTTTAAAATACCAAGCACAAACTACGCCACATCCATTGGCTATGGAAATCTCCCATGCCGAAGGGTCCTATATATACGATACAAATAACAAAGCTTATTTAGATTTTGTGGCGGGTGTTTCAGCGTGTAGCTTGGGACACCGACACCCTAAAGTTCTGGAAGCAATTCATACACAATTGGAAAAATACATGCATGTGATGGTATATGGAGAATACATCCAAAAGCCAGCACTTGAACTGACCAAACTACTGGCAAAGTATTATCCCAAGAACATTGAGAAAACCTATTTGACCAATTCAGGTACAGAAGCCATTGATGGCGCATTAAAATTAGCGCGGCGTTATACAGGGCGCTCCGAAATATTAGCGGCAGATAAAGCCTACCATGGCAATACCATGGGCGCTTTGAGTGTTATGGGATACGAAGCACGCAAACAACCGTTTCGTCCCTTAATTCCCGATGTTCGGTTTTTAAAATTTAATGCTGTTGAAGATTTAAAAAAGATTAGCAGTAAAACAGCAGCTGTAATATTAGAAACCATACAAGGTGGCGCAGGCTTCGTTCAACCCAAAGACGATTACTTAAATAAGGTTCAAAAACGCTGCAACGAAGTAGGTGCCTTGTTAATTTTAGATGAAATACAGCCTGGTATTGGAAGAACAGGTACCCTTTTTGGGTTTGAAAATTACAACTGTAATCCAGATATTGTGGTGGTTGGTAAAGGTTTGGGGGGCGGCATGCCTATTGGCGCCTTTTCAGCATCTGCTAAAATGATGGATTGTCTTTCTGAGAAACCAATGTTAGGGCACATTACAACTTTTGGGGGACATCCAGTCATAGCTGCCGCTGCATTGGCTACTTTGAAGGAAATCACCAATTCAGAGCTTATGCACAGTGTTTTAGAGAAAGAAACTTTTATAAGATCAAAATTGAAACACCCGCTCATTACTGAAATTCGTGGTAAAGGTTTAATGCTTTGTGCCCTCACAAAGCAAGCGGATGTAACCAATAAAATTGTCATGGAAGCCATGGAACAAGGTCTGATTCTCTTTTGGCTGCTCTATGAACCAAAGGCCATACGCATCACTCCCCCACTTACCATTTCAATGAAGGAACTTGAGAAAGGTTGTGATATCATTATTAAGGTCTTAGATAAGATTCACAATAACTGTTAATTATTTTGTTGAAAACATTCATTTGAGGTAATAGAAGCAAGTGCTAATAATGATACTTTTATTATACTTAATTACAATCAATGGAATTCAGTTCATCTGAAGAAAATCAAAGTTTTTCACTCACTAAGTTTGAGTCCATGTTAAAGACCAATAATGTCTTTTTCTTTGATTCCAACGAATTCGAAAATATCATCCATCATTATTTAGAGATTGGTAAAATTGCACTGGCTAAAAAGGCGATTAAATTAGGTTTAGACCAGCATCCAACTTCTATAAACTTAAGGCTATTTAGGGTGGAGATTTTAATCTTTGAAAACAAACTGTCTGAAGCTGCAAAATTACTCAACATGTTGTTTGAATTGGAGCCTAACAACGAAGAACTTTACATTCAAAAAGCCAATATTCATTCCAAAAGAGACCAACATGAAGAAGCCATAGAGGTATTTAAACAAGCTCTTAAAGTTTCTAATGATTCATCAGAAATTCATTCCTTGATAGGAATGGAATACCTTTTTTTAGATAATTATGAAGCGGCTAAAATTCATTTTAAAAACTGTATTGATTTAAATATTGAAGACTATTCTTCTCTTTATAATATCATTTATTGCTTTGAGTTTTTAGATCAAAACCAAGAAGCCATTGATTACCTTAATTGGTATCTAGACCAAAACCCATATTGTGAAGTTGCCTGGCATCAATTGGGAAAACAATATTTGGTAATCAAGGACCTTAATAAAGCATTAACAGCTTTTGATTTTGCGATCATTTCTGATGATACTTTTATTGGAGCCTATTTAGAAAAGGCTAAGGTTTTAGAGCAACTCAATCGCTTTAAAGAGGCCATCGACAACTATAATATTTCAATGGCCATTGAAGGTCCAACTGCATTTACTTATTTAAAAATTGGTGGTTGTCACGAAAAAATGCATCATAAAGATAAAGCGCTCAAATATTTTTTTAAATCTGTCAAAGAAGATCCCGCGTTTGACAAAGGCTGGATACAAATTGCGCACTTTTATTTCTCAAAAAAAGATGATTTAAAAGCGCTTTTTTATGTCAATAAAGCCATTGATATTGATGAGGAAAATGTAAGTTATTGGTTGTTTTATTCAAAAATAAACCACCGCTTAAACTATCTTGAAGAAGCTGAAAGAGGCTTTAAAAAAACTTTAGAACTTGGGGGAACTTCTTTAGATATATGGATTCAAAGAGGTGACGTTCTGATTGAGCTCGGGGAAATTGAAGCTGCTAAATACAATTTTGTACAAGCCTTGGAGTATTACCCAGAGAGTGAAGAATTAGAATTTAGACTTTCTGGACTGTGTTTTAAACTTAATGACACTGAAGCTGGATTTGCGCATCTACTCAACGGACTGCACATCAATTCGGAGCATATATTCATAATTGAAGAACTATTTCCCGATGTTTACAAAAGCCAAAATGTGATTCAATTCATTGAAAGCTACAAAAAATCGGACAACTAAATTTAGTTATCTTTACCTGCAATTAATTTCTCTTCTAATGAAACGCAATTTTCTGGACTATTTATGGCTTTTTTTTAAAGGCATGGCCATGGGGGCGGCAGACATTGTTCCGGGCGTCTCTGGGGGCACCATTGCTTTTATTTCAGGAATTTATGAAGAATTAATTTCAACACTCAGCCAATTTAAAATCTCATTAATTTCAGAGTTCAAAAACAAAGGTATAAAAGCTGTTTGGAACACCGTCAATGGAAATTTCCTACTGGCTATTTTTTTGGGAATCGCTTCAAGTATTCTACTTTTATCTGAGCTGGTCACATGGTTGTTGGTTGAAGAACCGATTTTAATATGGGCCTTTTTCTTTGGTTTGGTGTTGGCCAGTATTTTATACGTCTTTAAAAAAATTGAACGCTTAAATGCGGTTGCCTTGATTGTTTTACTATTGGGGGTATTTATTGCCTATCAAATTACAAAACTCGAGATACTCAACAGTTCCGAAAGTTATCCGTATTTGTTTTTATCGGGAGCCATTGCTATTTGTGCAATGATTCTTCCTGGTATTTCAGGTGCCTTTATTTTGGTAATCATGGGTGTTTATTCAACCGTACTTCAAGCCATTAACGATAAAGATTTTCTTAAAATAGCCACTTTTGGCTTTGGCGCTTTGGTTGGAATCCTATATTTTTCAAAAATTTTAAAGTGGTTGTTTGCAAAGTACAAAGACTTAACCTTAGCCCTTCTAACAGGTTTTATGGCGGGTGCTATGGTGAAAATATGGCCATGGAAAAAAGTATTGACCGAACGCATCAACTCCAAAGGAATCCCTGTGCCATTGAGAGAAGAATGTGTTTTACCTTATGAGTATGAGGGAGACCCGCAGTTGTTTGCTGCATTGACTTTAATGCTGATAGGATTTCTACTTATTTTTATTTTTGATTTTATAAGTGTAAAAACAAAATCCCTTGAATCCTCCTAAGCCCATAGAAACCAAGCGCTTCTTAATCCTCAAAGGCATTGCGATGGGGGCTGCCAACAAAGTTCCCGGTGTTTCGGGGGGCATTGTCGCGTTTGTACTGGGCTTCTATGAACAATTTATCGAATCTTTGCAGAAATTTGACCGTCTTGGGATTTCACTTTTATTTTCAGGACAATTTAGTGGTTTTTTCAGACACATAAATGGCCGCTTTTTGGGTTTGATTTTTACTGGAATTATCATCAGTTATTTTAGTGTTTCAAAAGTTTTGGATTTCTTTATTGTAAGATATGAACTTTATGTTTGGAGCCTTTTTTTTGGAATGATCATTGGTTCTGTTATTTATATCTACAACGACTTTAAGGCTTGGAAATGGCAGTCCATTGTTTGGGCCGTCGTTGGAGTTCTAGCTGGAATGAGTCTCAGTTTTGTTTCACCTCAAGCTCAAAATGATAATCTTTGGTTTGTCTTTTTGTGTGGCATGGTCAGCATTACAGGGATGGCCCTTCCTGGATTTTCAGGATCTTTCATCTTGATGCTTATGGGGAATTATGTGCTTTTATTGGTAGATGCGGTAAATGCACTATTTGAGACGCTGCTACATGTTTTTTCAGGTGATTTTAATATTTTTTCAGATCCTTACATTTTAAACATGCTTAAAATCTTAACGGTTTTTACGCTAGGGTCTATTTTTGGACTGATTGTGCTGTCCCACCTCTTAAACTTTGTTTTGAAAAATTATAAGAATACGACACTCGCCGTAATTATGGGGTTTATTACTGGGTCTCTTGGTGTGGTGTGGCCTTGGAAAACCAAAGTATTTAAACGCAATGGTGTTGGAGAATTAATTTTAGACTCCAATGGAAATAACCGCATTGAAAACTATCAACGATATCTGCCAGATCCTAACACAGAAACACTTATTGCCATTATATTGATTATCTTAGGGGCCGCTATTGTACTTGGATTACAGTGGTATGGAAAGCATCAAAAAAAAACTTCATGAAAACATTCGGTTTGGTTGGTAAAAATATTGACTACTCCTTCTCAAGAACTTATTTTACAGATAAGTTTAAGAAAGAAGATCTAAACTGTGTTTATAAAAACTTTGACATCCACAGCATCGACGAATTTGATGCGATTTTTAAATCCTCTAATGAAATTTCAGGCCTTAATGTAACAATCCCCTATAAAGAAGCTGTGCTGCCATTTTTGGATGCTTTGGATGCAGATGCCCAAAGTATTGGCGCAGTGAATACCATCAAGATTCAAAACGGAAAACGCATTGGTTACAATACGGACCACTACGGCTTTGTGAAAAGTTTGAAGCCTTACTTAAATACTAAACATAAATCGGCACTTATTCTTGGGACTGGGGGTGCATCAAAAGCCATTGCATTTGCCCTAAACACTTTAAATATTCCCTTTTCCTTTGTTTCACGAACGCCTGATTCTGAAAACTGCTTTGGCTATGATGAATTGAACTCAGAAATCATCGCGGCCCATCAAATCATCATCAATTGTACGCCGCTTGGAACCCATCCAAAAATTGAATTATACCCACCCATACCCTATCAATCGATTTCAAAAAATCATTTTCTTTATGATTTGATTTACAATCCAAGTCAAACGCAATTTTTAAATTTTGGATTGAAGGCTAATGCAACTGTTGTAAATGGTCTAAAAATGTTAGAATTACAAGCTGAAAGGTCTTGGGAAATTTGGGGTTCATAGATTCAGATAATCCATTTTAATTTGTAGATTAGGCATATAACAGTATATTTATACATTCCAACGAAACGTAAATTCAAACCTTTGGACCTATGACTATGCAAGATAACCTGCAGGAAGCGGATGGATTATTAGAAGATAAAAATAAAGAGCAAAAAGAAAAAACGCCGGCAAAAGATGCGGTTAATCAGGCTGTCAAAAAAGAGGCCGATTTGGAAGTCGTTTCTAAAGCTACTGAACCAGAAAAAGAAGTCGCTGTCGAAAATAAAGAGAAAGAACCAACCAACGCTTCAATTAAAGAGAGTGAGGTTGTCTACGATAATTTTGACTTAGAAGCCCTCACATATGCTTTTGAAGCCTTGCTTAAAAATGATGACCTCTATGCTATTCGTCCCAAGGTAAATCGCATTAAAAAGGTTTTTAATACTAAATTTTCAGCGTTGTTAAATGACAGCAAAGCGGCTTTCTTGGCCGAGGGTGGTAACAGTATTGATTTTAATTTTACAAGTCCACATAAGAAGAAGTTCAATTCCTTGTCAAGGAACTACAGAGAAAGAAATGAAAAATTCGAAAAAAGTAGAACCCAAGATTTTAAAAATAATCTTGAGTTAAGGCTTCAAATTATTGAGGAAATTAAAGCCTTGATTAATGTCAATCAGAACAGCAATACCATATACAACAACTTTAAAAGTTTACAAGACAAGTGGCGTGGATTAGGCAAAG
>CAJWNW010000069.1 GCA_913044085.1 uncultured Flavobacteriaceae bacterium
TAATTCCGGTCGCCACTTGCTTTGGATGGGCCGATTGGTGTGCCAAGATAAAATCTTTACCTCCCGTTTCTCCAACGATGCGGGGGTAGGTTTTATAATTGTGGATATTAACGCCAATTTGTTTCCACAATTCTTTAAAAATAAATGTTGAGCCAGTAAAGTGCAATCCAGAGAAGTCTGGGCTTGAAAGCACGGTTTCTGTAATCATAACTGGGTCTCCAAAAACAACATTGATAACACCTGCAGGGACTCCAGCTTCTTCAAAAACATCCATTATGACTTTTGCAGAGTAAATTTGGCTGTCGCTGGGTTTCCAAACCACCACATTTCCCATCAGGGCCATGCATGCGGGAAGATTCCCAGCGATGGCTGTGAAATTAAAAGGCGTCACAGCATAGGTAAACCCTTCCAAGGGTCGGTATTCAATGCGGTTCCAAGTTGCATTGGTACTCTGGGGTTGGTCATTGTAAATTTCAGTCATAAACTGAACATTAAATCTTAGAAAGTCAATGAATTCGCAAGCCGCATCAATTTCAGCCTGGTGGACGGTTTTGGATTGTGCCATCATGGTAGCGGCATTAATCTTGGCTCTGTATGGGCCAGCGATTAGCTCAGCAGCTTTTAAAAATATTCCTGCGCGTTGTTCCCATGGCAATTGCGACCAAGTTTTACGGGCTTCCAAAGCAGTGGCAATCGCTTGTACTATATGCGATTTATTTGCAGTGTGATAAACACCTAACACATGTTGGTGGTCGTGCGGTGGGCGCATTGTTTGTGTTTGACCGGTTTTGATGTTTTCACCATTGATATACATTGGAACTTCAATTGTTGAATTGTACATGGATTTGTAGGCTTTGAGAACGTTCTCCCTTTCTACAGATCCTGGAGCATATGAAAGCACGGGCTCATTTATTGCTGGAGGCACTTTAAAAAATCCTTTTCCCATAATTTGAAATGATTAAAAATTAAAATTTAAAATTACAATTTATGGTCGAATCAACCACAAACTTGTGAAGATTAATTTTGGGCAAAATCTGCGCAAAGCCTGAAGTTTGGAATCGTCACTTCAAACTCATGGTTATCAGATAGGCGAACCATATTATAAACCCCTTTCATTGATCCCATAGGTCCCTGAAGTGCACAACCAGAACTGTAGCGGTAAGATTCAAAAGGTTGAATTATGGGTTGTTTTCCAACAACGCCCTCGCCTTTGACAATTTCAATTTCATTCAACGCGTCTAAAATTGTCCATTTTCTTGAAATAAGTTGTACGGGATGAGGATTGTTATTTTCGATCTTTATGAAATAATTGAACCCAAAACGAAGGCCCTTGCCGTCATAATAGCTGCACTCAAAATTAGACCGTATTGAAATTTTCACACCTTCGGTAATTTGCTGAATCATCGCTTTAATTTAATTTGTCATTTGAACAGAATTAGCCTCGCCCAGCCCAATAAGTTTGTCATAACGTGCACCAAGATCACGGTAATAAACAAGCACTTTATAATTGTTTTCAGTTTCATCAAAATTCCCACTAATTGCTCCTTCTTGCAATGTATTTTCTTTGTCAATAAGCACATATTTGTAGTTATAGAATCCTTGTTTCATCAATATTTTTGCTTCGTAGACCCCTTTTTTTGGATTGAAAACCATTTCATTATCTTTTGATGTTGAAAAATTATTAAATCCACCAAAAACATAAACGGTGGCATCTATGAATTCTCTAGCTCTGAGAGAAAAATGAACATAGGTATAATCAGCTTCAATTCTTGGGTCTTCACGGTCTAAAACGGTCACCTTAAAACCACCATTGATGTCCGGATTGAAGGTGTATTTTAGTCGAGAACGTTCAATATTAGTATATAAATAACTATGATAAAGGTCCTGCAGATCGATGTATTGTATGCCAAGATTTGTGGCGCGTGTGTCCTTGTTTTCAAAAAATAAATATTCATTTCCTCCCCAAAATAAAGAAGCATTAGTGTATCTGTAGACCAATTTATTACCCATGATGTATTGTGGCTTTAAACCATGAATTGCGGTTTTAAGATTGTTGTTTTGAAGTACCGTGGTTTTGATGGTTTCCAAGGGATTATTGAAATTTGAAGTGGTTGGTGTCACATTAAAATCCACAGATTGTGTTTCGTTAATCATGGCTACATTTCTTGAGCGTCTTATTTGCACAGCGACATTTGCCATCGGCTCAACAACCATAAATTTTCTACTGAATACCAAGTCGTCGTAATCGTCGAATATTTTGATAATGTAATTACCCGAAACTCTTAAACGTGTTTGCTGGTTTGGAATTTGCACACGGTAGTGGGAATAAATTTGGTAGGTATTAAAGGAATTTACATAATCTACAATACGAAGGTTGTCCATTCCTGCTAAATATTCTGTTTTCATAAGTTGGGACGGATTCCAATCAGAGTCAAAATGTTCAATCACATAGTAAAAGTCTTCTTCTAAGTTGTTCAGAACATCAAATTCTAACACCAGGCGATCGTTGAGATTAATAATTGCCAAACCATAGGCATTATCAACAACTCCAAGAGATATGGTTTTGACATCAGCTGGCGGATCAACCTCCTGAACTTGTCCGGTCAAAAACAAAGGCACTAACAATGTGATAATAAAAAACTTGAAATTGCGCATTTATTTAAAAATTTAAGGTAAATATAACCAAAAATTATGGCGTCTATGTAATTTAAATTTTAACATAAAAAATCCAATTAAATTTTATGAAATATGCATTGTTTATTTGTAAATTTGCTCGATTTTAAGATTTAAATTCAATCATCCAAAGATTCATGTCCAAAGAAATTAGAATTAGTAAAGGTCTTGACATCAGACTTGTAGGTGAAGCCGCTCACTCAATAACAGATGCCATAAAAAGTAATTTCTATACACTTAGGCCTGATGATTTTCACGGAGTAATCCCAAAATTAGCAGTCAAAGTAGGTGCTAAGTTAAAAGCCGGAGAAAGTGTATTTTTTGACAAATCCAATGAAGCCATCAAGTTTGTAACACCTGTTTCAGGTGAAATCTTAGAAATTACAAGAGGAGAAAAACGCAGAATTCTTGAGATTAAAATCAAGGCGGATAAAAAAATATCTTTCATAACGCATGAATTACCCAAATTAAAAACAGCCCAAGCAGATGAAATCAAGTCATTACTGCTTGCTTCGGGTTGTTGGCCATTTATCAAGCAGCGGCCCTATGATGTAATCGCGAAACCAGAGCTTCAGCCCAAAGCCATTTTTATCTCTGCTCATGCTACGGCCCCGCTTGCGGTTGATTACAATTTCACACTTAAAGAAAAAGAATTTGAACTACAAGCTGCAGTTACAGCCCTTTCAAAACTTACGGGCGGTTCTGTACACGTTGGTGTTTCCAAGGCATCCGACTCACCTTTCGAAAATTTACAAGACATTAATATTTACAAACTGTCGGGACCGCACCCTTCAGGAAATGTTGGCACTCTCATAAATAAAATAGATCCTATAAACAAGGGGGAGACCGTTTGGACGATTGCTCCTCAAGATTTAGTCATTATCGGGGAATTATTGTTAACAGGAAAATACAATGCCGAGCGAACGATTGCTTTAGTAGGCTCTCAAATTGAGGCGCCTCGTTATTTGAAGACCCGCATTGGAAGTGAGGTTGCTACCATGATTTATGATCGCGGAATTCAAAAAGACGCACATGCTCGAATTATTTCGGGGAATGTACTTTGCGGAAAGGAAGTAAAACCGGATGGTTTTTTAGATTTTTACAGTGATGTGATTACGGTCATTCCGGAAGGTGACGATTATGAATTTTTTGGTTGGAATAAACCTGTTTTTAACAAAGTTTCTACATCTAGAGCTTTGACATTCTCGTGGTTAACACCGAAGAAAAAATACGACCTCAATACCAATACAAATGGAGAACACAGGGCGTTTGTTTTATCCGGGTCCTATGAGGAGGTTTTTCCTCTAGACATCTACCCAATGCAAATTCTCAAGGCATGTATGTACAAAGACTTAGACGAAATGGAAGCCCTTGGAATGTACGAAGTGGCCCCTGAAGATTTTGCACTTACAGAGTTTGTGTGCGTTTCTAAACAACCACACCAAAAGATAATTAGAGAAGGATTGGATTTAATGCTTAAAGAAATAGGTTAAATATGGGATTAAAATCAAATTTACATCAGCTTAAAGAGAAGTACAGAGGTACAAAAATGGCACCTGCTTTCAATGCGATTCACACTTTTTTGTACTTGCCAAATGAAACCACGCACAGCGGCGGAACACACATCAAAGCTGCAGATGATTTAAAACGCACCATGAATACAGTTATCATGGCCATGGTACCTTGTTTAATATTTGGCATGTTCAATGCTGGCTATCAGCACCACTTGGCACTGGGAACGATTGACGCCTCACACGGATTTTTAGGTGAGACATTTTGGACTTGGGACAATCTTGTAATTGGACTTTGGAAAGTTTTACCACTTGTGGTGGTGTCTTATGGTGTGGGCCTTTTGATTGAATTTATTTTTGCAGTCATCAAAGGCCATGAAGTTGAAGAAGGCTATTTGGTTACGGGTATGCTTGTCCCTTTAATTGTTCCGATTGATCTTCCGCTATGGATGTTGGCTGTGGCTGTTGCCTTTGGTGTGGTTATTGGAAAAGAGGTTTTTGGGGGTACGGGGATGAATATTTTAAACCCAGCATTAACCATTAGAGCCTTTCTGTTTTTTGCCTATCCCACTTGGATGAGTGGTGATAAAGTATGGGTACATGGTGCTGTTGAACGTGCTGGAACCGCAGATGCCATTTCGGGTGAAACCATTTTGGGTAGTTACGCTCAAAATCAGGAAGTCGTTTACAATTATGCCGATATGTTTTTTGGTTTGATCCCTGGTTCTGTTGGTGAGACCTCGAAATTATTAATAATATCTGGCGCCTTGTTTCTCATTTTTGCTAAGGTAGGAAGTTGGAGAATTATTCTAAGTACGGTTTTGGGCGCCTTGGCCATGGGACTTATTTTTAATGGTGTTGTGGATGCGGGTCTTATTACAACCTCCAGTAAATTTTATGGTTTAATGGATGTTCCATTTTGGCAACACCTCATAATTGGTAGTATACTTTTTGGAGCTGTTTATATGGCTACGGATCCTGTTACAGCCACACAAACAAACAAAGGAAAATGGATTTACGGATTTTTGATTGGTTTTATATCCATTATGATTCGTGTCTTTAATCCCGCCTACCCAGAAGGTGTGTTTTTAGCCATTTTACTAATGAATGTATTTGCGCCAACCATTGACCACTATGTGGTTCAAGGGAATGTAAAAAAACGTTTGAAACGCGTGAAAGTTAAATCAGCATAGTTATGAGCAGAAATACAGACAGTAATCAATACACAATACTTTTTGCTATTGGAATGGTCGTCATTGTTGGGTCTTTATTGGCCTTTACAGCATCTTCCTTGAAACCTAATATTGCAGAAAATGAGCGCATGGAAAAGCAACAAAACATATTGTATGCTATGGGTGTGAACGAAAACGGTCCGACCGATATTGTTTTTGTGGGCACCGATAAAGTTGCCGCAGAATTTTCTAAATACATTTCAAAACAATTAATAATTAATCCTGATGGCACTGCTGAAGAAAGTGCAAGAGCTTTCAAAATAAACGTCAAAAAAGAACAGGCCAAAGCCAAAAATGGTGGTACCAGAGCCTTGCCACTTTTTATCGGAGAAAGAGAAGGCCAATCCTATTACATTATCCCGATTCGTGGCAAAGGGCTATGGGATGCTATTTGGGGCTATGTTGCTTTGGATGAAGACATGGTGGTTCAAGGGGCCTTTTTTGATCACGCCGCCGAAACACCAGGCTTAGGTGCCAATATCAAACAGCGTTATTTTATGGATGATTTTATAGGTGAAAAATTACTTTCTTCTACAGGCGACTTCAAAGGTATTACTGTAGCTAAGGGTAATAATGACCCCAAGAACCTTATCAAGGATGATTATGAAGTAGATGCTCTTGCCGGCGCTACCATTACTGGTGATGGTGTGTCTGCAATGATCAAGACTGATCTTAAGTTGTATTTACCCTACTTTAAAAATTTAAAAAATCAATTGAACTAACATGGGATTACTTTCAAAAAAAGACGTCAAGTTAATTACAGATCCCTTAGCGGACAACAACCCCATCACCATTCAAGTATTGGGGATTTGCTCGGCATTAGCAATTACTGCAGAATTAAAAGCCTCACTCGTTATGGGGATTGCTGTATTGTTTGTTATGGGAGTTGGTAACGTAGTAATTTCTCTGATTAGAAATATTATTCCCTCCAAAATTAGAATTATTGTTCAACTTATTGTGGTCGCTTCATTGGTGATTATTGTAGACCAAGTTTTAAAGGCCTTTGCTTACGAGCTTAGTAAAACATTGTCTGTATTTGTTGGACTGATCATTACAAACTGTATCATTATGGGACGGTTTGAAGCCTTTGCGCTCGGTAACGGGCCGTGGAGAGCATTTTTAGATGGCATTGGCAACGCATTTGGTTATGCCGTTATTCTCTTGGCTGTTGGGTTTTTTAGAGAGCTTTTAGGGTCTGGTACTTTATTTGGAGTTCCTGTGTTGGGGGACCCTATAGAAAAAACGGGACTTTACGCCACTGGATATGAAAACAATGGATTCATGCTGATGCCACCAATGGCACTTATTATTGTTGGGCTCATTATATGGGTACAACGCAGTAGAAACAAAGCTTTAATTGAAGATTAATTTTTAAATAAATTAAAATACAATGATAGAACACATCGAATTATTTTTTAAATCAATCTTTATTGACAATATGGTGTTTGCCGTTTTCTTAGGTATGTGCTCTTATTTGGCAGTTTCTAAAAAAGTTGCAACAGCTGTGGGATTGGGTGCGGCAGTCATTTTTGTACTTGCCATAACGGTCCCTTTAAATTGGTTGTTAGATCAATATTTATTGCAGCCTGGAGCGCTGTCCTGGTTGGGCGAAGAATTTATAGATTACGATTTAGGCTTTCTGTCCTTTATCATGTTCATTGCTACCATTGCCACCATGGTCCAATTGGTAGAAATTATTGTCGAGAAATTCTCACCCTCACTTTACAACTCTTTAGGAATATTCCTACCATTAATTGCCGTTAACTGTGCCATATTAGGCGGTTCTTTGTTTATGCAATCTCGTGAGATTGAAACCTTAGGATTGGCTGTGAATTATGGTATCTCGTCTGGAATAGGTTGGTTCTTAGCCATTTTAGCTATTGCTTCTATTCGTGAAAAAATTAGATATTCCAATATCCCTGGCCCACTAAGAGGGCTTGGAATTACATTTATTGTAACGGGTTTGATGGGTATTGGATTTCTCAGTTTTGGAGGGATGTTAACTGGAGGTGATGAAGCTCCAGCGGAACCCACTCAAACAGTTCAAACTGTAGAAATTGAATCTACCCTGAACCAAGAAAAAGAAATTGTAAACATTACTAAAACAGAGAACTAACATGATTATTTTAGCTGCTGGAACAACCGGAACTGTCATTGCTACTGTGGTAGCTTTCTTAGTGATTTCTTTACTTCTTATTAGTGTACTTCTTTTCGTAAAGCAAAAACTATCACCTTCAGGCCCTGTCAAAATTATGATCAATGGTGAACGAGAAATAGAAGTGGCTTCTGGAGGTACTTTGTTATCGACCCTTGGAAACCAAAAAATATTTTTACCCTCTGCATGTGGTGGTGGAGGTACTTGCATTCAATGTGAATGCCATGTACTGTCAGGTGGGGGCGAGGCCCTTCCAACAGAAACACCTCATTTTTCAAGAAAAGAATTAAAACACGGCGCCCGTTTGTCATGTCAAGTCAAGGTTAAACAAGACATGGAAATCACCATTCCAGAAGAAGTTTTTGGTATAAAAAAATGGGAAGCTACAGTCGTTAGAAATTACAATGTGGCCTCTTTTATCAAAGAGTTTGTTGTCGAAATTCCAGAAGATATGGGCTATAAAGCTGGGGGTTATATTCAAATTGAAA
>CAJWNW010000070.1 GCA_913044085.1 uncultured Flavobacteriaceae bacterium
CAACTTTTTTTGGCTTAGTTGCTGGAGATTCAGCGCTTTGTTGTTTGCCGTTTTCTTTTATTGCTGGTAAAATGATGTTTGTTCGCGCTTGGGTTTTGGGCTTAAAATTAGACGTTATTGAGCCTTCATCATATCCCTTGGTGCGATTGCCTGAAAAGTTTTATGATTTTTCAGCCATGGTGCCCTTACAACTTCAAAATTCAATTTCAAAAATCAATCAAATCAAAACCCTTTTGGTGGGCGGTGCCAGTGTACCAGAGGCATTGGCTTTAAAACTAAAGGGGCACACCACAACTGTATTTGAAACCTTTGGAATGACCGAAACTGTGAGTCATATTGCGGTTAAGAACTTGTCGTTGGGGAAATCTTTTTTCGAGGTCTTACCAGGAATCGAAGTCACTCAGGACGAGCGCGACTGTCTTGTTGTTTCAGCTCCCCAACTTAGCACTGAAATATTAACCACTAACGATGTGGTTTCAATTGTTTCGGACACTACTTTTAAATGGTTGGGTCGCTATGATAATGTCATCAATTCGGGCGGGGTAAAAATTCATCCAGAACGGCTTGAGAAAGAACTTCAAAAACAACTTAAAGTTCGGTTTTTTATTGCCGCTTTAACAGATGAAACCCTCGGCCAAAAGGTGGTATTGATTATTGAAGGGGAAGTAAAGAAATTAGAACTTGATTGGCATCAAATAGATCCCATAAAACGCCCCAAAAACATTTATTTCGTTCCTGTTTTTTCAGAAACAAGCTCCGGGAAAATACAACGTCAAAAAACTTTAGAGTTGTTAAACTTGAATCAGTCCTAAATTGAAATCTTTTTCAATTGGAGCGTGATTGGCTGCCTCAATACCCATGCTGATCCAGTTGCGTGTTTCTAATGGATCAATTACTGCATCGGTCCAAAGTCGGGCGGCTGCATAGAAGGGGGAGACCTGCGCATTGTATTTTTCCTTGATATTGGAAAGCAATTCAGCTTCTTGTTGTTCTGTAATTTTTTGACCTTGTTTTTTAAGGGCCGCAGTTTCAATTTGTAATAACACTTTAGATGCACTGTTGCCACTCATTACCGCAAGTTCTGCACTTGGCCATGCGACAATCAGTCTTGGATCATAAGCCTTGCCGCACATGGCGTAATTTCCAGCACCGTAACTGTTTCCAATGATCACAGTAAATTTAGGCACTACGGAGTTGCTAACGGCATTGACCATCTTAGCGCCATCTTTGATGATACCACTGTGTTCACTTTTACTGCCCACCATAAATCCGGTTACGTCTTGTAAAAACACCAGTGGAATTTTTTTCTGATTGCAATTCGCTATAAAACGGGTTGCCTTATCAGCACTGTCGTTGTAAATGACCCCACCAAATTGCATTTCACCACTTTTAGTTTTCACCAACTTACGTTGATTTGCAACAATACCAACGGCCCAACCATCGATGCGTGCATAAGCTGTAATGATTGTTTTACCATAGCCTGCTTTGTATTCTTCAAATTCAGACTTGTCGACCAAGCGTTTGATAATTTCATAGGTATCGTATTGGTCCGCTCTAGAGTGGGGAAGAATCCCAAATATAGCGTCTGGGTTTTCTTTTGGTTCAACCGCCTTTTCACGATTGAATCCTGCAGTTTGAGCCGCTCCAATTTTAGCCATAATGGCTTTTATTTTATCCAGCGCATCTTTATCATTTTTGGCTTTGTAATCTGTAACTCCACTAATTTCACAATGGGTGGTGGCACCTCCAAGGGTTTCGTTGTCAATGTTTTCTCCTATGGCTGCCTTGACCAAATAACTGCCTGCAAGAAAAATACTGGCTGTTTTATCCACAATGATAGCCTCATCACTCATAATAGGTAAATAGGCCCCTCCAGCCACGCAACTGCCCATAATGGCTGAAATTTGTGTAATGCCCATACTACTCATTTGGGCATTGTTTCTAAATATACGTCCAAAATGCTCTTTATCAGGGAATATTTCGTCTTGCATAGGTAAATAAACGCCTGCAGAGTCCACTAGGTAAAGTATGGGAAGTTTATTCTCAATGGCAATTTCTTGGGCTCTCAAATTCTTTTTAGCTGTAATGGGAAACCAGGCCCCTGCTTTTACAGTGGCATCATTGGCGACAATAACACATAGTCGTCTTGAGACGTAACCTATTTTAACAACCACCCCTGCTGAGGGACAGCCACCGTGTTTGTCGTACATACCGTCACCAGCAAAAGCCCCTATCTCCAAGGCTTTAGACTTAGAATCTAAAAGATAGTCAATACGTTCCCGTGCGGTCATTTTACCCTTGGCATGCTGTTTTTTAATTTTTGCAGTGCCACCTCCAAGTTTCACTTTTACAAAGCGCTTACGCAAGTCTGATAAAAGTAATTTGTTTTGGTCTTCGTTTTTATTGAAGTTTAGGTCCATACAGTGTTGTCTTTGAAGCAAAAGTAACAAATATCTTCAGTTCATTGATTTTGTTTAACGAAGATTTACAATTCTAATTTTTAACGCAAATAAAGAAATAAGTTTCCGGGAAGAACTAATCCTCTAAAAGTGGTCTTTCAATTTCTTCTGAAGTAATGTTTAAATTGGAGTTTCCAGATGAAATTTTGATAACATCCTTGTCTATTTTTTTGAATTCATTTGTACTGTTGTTGTAATGACCCACCGCAATCCCTAGACTATTGCCCAATTTGTCGTGATAGGTTTTATAAGCATTTAAATGGTTGGAGAGTTTACCAACATTTTTTAAAATATCATTGATTGAATCTTCAACTTTCAAATTATGTAATGCCTTAACCGTTATTTGTAGCATTGGAAATAAGCTCATAGGCGAAACAATCATAACTTTTTTTGTATAGGCGTAAGACACCAAATCGCGTTGATTGATTTTTAAAGTTCCAACTCTACTGTTTAATAAATCTTGATACAAACCATCTGCAGGAATGAACATATAAGCGTAGTCAGTTGTGTTTTCATTCGGTCTGATGTACTTGGCGGTTTCATCAATTCTTCCTTTGATATCCGATTTGAATTTCTTTTCCAAAGCCGCCAATTCATCTTTATTCGTACACTCAATCATCTTGTTATAATTGTCAAGTGAGAATTTTGCGTCGATTGGAATGATATATTGCCCCACTCTAACTATGGCATCTACAGCCTCATTGTTTTGAAATGAATATTGGATTTGAAAAAGTTCAGGTGGTAAAACATTGGCCAATAAATTTTCGAGTTGAATTTCCCCTAAAATCCCTCTTTGCTTTTGATTACCTAAAATTTTCTCCAAGGTTTTCATTTGGTTGGCAAAACTCAAAACCTGCTCATTGGTACCTTTAATTTTTTCCAACTCAGAAGTCACATCCTTGATGACCTTATTGGATTCCTTAAACTGCGCCGTGATGTTAGAAGTTGAAGTCTTGTGAAAATCATTAATTTGTTTGTTGATGTCTTTTAATTTAGATTCAATTTCTGTTCTACTTTCTTTAGAATTGGCATCAATTTCCTTTCGTATGTCTTGTATTTGAGTACTAAGCGCATTAGAAAATTGAATTAAGTCGTTGGTAGAAGATGCATTTGTATTTTTCTTTGAAGTGTACAAAAAATAAAGCAGTCCCAATATCACAACACATAAAAAGGCAATTAGTATTTCTATCATTTTATAATTCGTATTGAGTAAAATATTGAGAGGTTATCATCTTGTTTTCTCAGTTCCTCCAAATTTAATAAAAAAGACTGATTTTATTTACTGTAAATTAATTTTATAAAACTTAATTTATTCACGATATTTGAATTTCAATTTGATAAGAAAAAAATGAATAAAAATACCGTACTGGCTTGGGCCACTTATATTATGATTTTTGTAGGCGTTGGGCTGATCGCTCTTGGTGCCTTTCGTTATAAAGAAATTGCTGGCTGGGGCTTCGCAGCTGTTGGTATTGGCTTCTTTGCCATTGCTTGGGTTTTTAATGCTTTAAAGGGTCGGGTTTAATGAGTGACGATAAAAAAATTATTTTTTCTATGACTGGGGTTACTAAAACCTTTCAAAGCGCCAATACCCCGGTTCTTAAAAACATTTATCTCAGTTTCTTTTATGGTGCTAAAATTGGCATTTTAGGACTCAATGGCTCTGGGAAATCCACCTTACTTAAAATCATAGCAGGGGTTGATAAAAATTACCAAGGTGATGTGGTTTTTTCACAAGACTATTCTGTTGGTTTTTTAGAACAAGAACCTGAATTAGATGCTGACAAAACAGTTTTAGATATTGTTAAAGAGGGTGTGGGTGACACCGTTGCCATCTTGGATGAATACAATAAAATTAACGATATGTTTGGCTTGGAGGAAGTTTATTCGGATGCAGATCGCATGGAAAAACTCATGAACCGTCAATCAGAATTACAAGATCAAATAGATGCTTCCAATGCTTGGGAATTAGACACCAAATTAGAAATAGCAATGGATGCTTTGCGCACCCCTGATAGTGATAAAAAAATTGGAGTACTCTCTGGAGGTGAACGCCGAAGAGTTGCCTTGTGCCGTTTGTTATTACAAGAGCCAGATGTTTTGCTTTTGGACGAGCCCACCAACCATCTTGACGCTGAGTCTGTGCATTGGCTGGAACAACATTTGGCCCAATACAAAGGCACTGTAATTGCAGTGACACACGACCGCTATTTCTTAGACAACGTGGCGGGCTGGATTTTAGAACTCGATAGAGGCGAAGGTATTCCTTGGAAAGGGAACTATTCTTCTTGGTTAGATCAAAAATCCAAGCGTTTAGCACAAGAGAGTAAAACAGCTTCTAAACGTCAAAAAACCTTGGAACGGGAATTAGATTGGGTCCGCCAAGGGGCGAAAGGCCGTCAGACCAAACAAAAAGCCCGTCTTAAAAATTACGATAAATTACTAAATCAGGATCAGAAGCAATTGGATGAAAAGCTTGAAATTTACATTCCCAATGGCCCACGCTTGGGCACCAATGTGATTGAATCCAATGGAGTTAGCAAGGCCTATGGCGAAAAATTACTATATGATAATTTAAATTTTAAACTCCCCCAAGCCGGTATTGTGGGCGTCATTGGACCTAATGGTGCTGGTAAAACGACAATTTTTAGGATGATCCAAGGTGAGGAAACGGCTGATAAAGGCACATTCAGTGTCGGTGAAACTGCAAAAATTGCTTATGTTGATCAAAGCCACTCAAATATTGATTTAGAAAAAACCATTTGGCAGAATTTTAGTGACGAACAGGATTTGATTATGATGGGAGGTCGTCAGGTAAATTCTCGTGCCTACCTAAGTCGCTTTAACTTCTCTGGCAGTGAGCAAAATAAAAAAGTAAAACTATTATCTGGAGGAGAGCGCAACCGCTTGCATTTGGCGATGACCTTAAAAGAAGAAGGCAACGTTTTACTATTAGATGAGCCAACTAATGACTTAGATGTCAATACGTTAAGAGCTTTGGAAGAAGGCCTTGAGAATTTCGCGGGCTGTGCTGTTGTTATCAGCCACGACCGTTGGTTTTTAGATCGAATTTGTACCCATATTTTAGCGTTTGAGGGCAACTCTGAAGTCTATTTTTTTGAAGGCAGCTTTAGTGAATATGAAGTTAATAAACGCAATAGACTTGGAGGTGACTTGATTCCAAAGCGAATTAAATACAAGAAGTTGATTCGCTAAAACACTTAATTATCTGTGGATTGCTCTTCATCCACATTTTTCTTTTTCTTTGGACCTTTTTTGTAGATTGGTAAAAGGTAGGAAAGGGTGTAACTAAAACCTGTTCCAATTTTTGTACTGTCGTAAGTGCGTCCAAACCCTGGGATATAAATGTTCTCAAAGTTATTTATTTTGGTGTCAGCAATGCGCACTTTGAGTTGAACATTCAACCCTAAGAAAAAATTGTTAAAAAGTTCGGTTTTGACACCAAATAGCAACTCAACCCAAGCGGCGGTCAGTCCAGAAAATTCAATCCTTTCATCATTTGAAACTTCACCCCAAGTTTGATTGTTTGCATCGTAAATTGTATAACGTTCTCGAGTTTGGCTAAAACTTCCAATTCCAGCACGTAAGCCACTAAAAATCATATTTTCCATTCCTAGCCAGTTGCGGTATAGATTAAAGTCAATACCCGCTTTAAAATAGCTCCCTTTTGCATTAGAATCTAAAAAATAAGTATCTGTGGCTTTGTCTTCAAAACCTAATTCACCAGCCACATAAAGGCGTTTTGTAAGGCGATAATCCGCATTAATTTCAAAACCCGAATAGTCTGGATCGAAAGCAGTGCGTCCCAACCTACTTAAATCTATTCCAAAGCGCAGCCCGTACTTTTCTTTAAAAGCGGTACTGTCTTCAGGGAGTTCATTTTCATTGTCTTGCGCAAACAGAGGCCCTGAAATTAAAAGAATTAACAGAAGTCTAATGTAGTATCTCGACATGTGTTTCATTTTCATTAGCGACTTCATTTATTGCAACAGAAGACACAATCATCCATAAATCCAGATCCGATTGTATTTCAAAGCTTTGAATTGTGAATACATTTTTATAACCACAGGCTTTTGAAACATATACAGATTCTGAGGTGTATGTAATTGTAATGGTGTCCGGATTTCCCTGTACAACACCATCAATAACACTGTAATTCTGATAAAGTTTAAATTGGGTTTGATTCTGACTCACATCCAATGGTAATGCGATTTTGTTTCTTGAACTAACAACTTCACCGTCCACTACAACTTCATTGCCTTCTGCATCCACTCCAATCGCGAACAAACCTGGGACGGTCTTGGTATCGCTGATATTTTCGATGTTAAAAAACTCTATAACCAAGGGTGAAGTTGTTTGCGTACTATCACTGCAAATGTCATCAGGCTCACAAGCTGGTAAAAATAAAATCAATCCTAAAAATAAAATACGTTTCATAAAAGATTTAAATTCTTTTTTCCAAAAGTACAACATTTTCTACATGATATGTTTGGGGAAACATGTCCACTGCTTGTGTTCTGGCCACTTTATAAGCTGCATCCATAAGTGCAAGGTCCCTTGCTTGGGTAGCGCTGTTGCAACTTACATATACTATTTTAGAAGGCTGAATTTTCAGAATTTGTTGAACAACCTCTTTGTGCATTCCATCTCTTGGTGGGTCTGTTATAACAACATCCGGGTGGCCGTGGGTTTCAATAAACGCATCGTTAAAAATTCGCTTCATATCACCCACAAAAAAATCAACGTTTTGAATCTTATTATGTAGGGCGTTTTCTTTGGCTGCTTTTATAGCATCGGGAACGGCCTCTATTCCAATAACTTTCCGTGCATTTTTGGCTACAAACTGTGCAATTGTCCCCGTGCCCGTATACAAGTCATAAACAATTTCATTTCCAGTGAGCCCTGCAAAATCTCTTGTAATTTTATACAAGTTATAGGCTTGTTCAGAGTTTGTTTGATAAAAGGACTTGGCATTTATTTTAAAATGTAAACCCTCCATTGATTCAACAATATAATCTCGACCGTGGTAACAAATAACCTTTTGATCGTAAATGGTGTCATTTCGTTTGGGGTTAACCACATAAAGTAAGGCGGTTATTTCAGGATGCGAAGTCTTGAGGAAATCAAGAACTGTTTCAATTTGTTTTTGTGTGGCCGTATAGAATTGTACAAGTACCATGATTTCTCCAATACTGCTTGTTCGAATCATGAGTGTACGGAGTACACCTGACTGATTTCGAGGGTCAAAAAACGGAATATCATTGGAAGTAGCAAAGGTTTTAAGGTCATTTCTAATGCTGTTTGAGGGGTCGGCTTGAAGCCAACATTTATTAATGTCTAAGATTTTATCCCACATTCCAGGAATGTGAAAACCTAAGGCATTTCTATTTGCGATAAGCTGGTCGGAATTAATTTCGTCTTGCGAAAGCCAACGGGAATTGCTAAAAGAAAACTCCATTTTATTTCTGTAAAAAAATGGATTATTTGAGCCAAGTATAGCTGTTGC
>CAJWNW010000071.1 GCA_913044085.1 uncultured Flavobacteriaceae bacterium
CACTTTGGATATTCATAATAATGGTAGTAAACCGCCTCTCTAACCTCATCAAATTTTGATGCTAACTGCGGTACAAAACTTGTACCTTGCATAGCCTCAGGAGTTTCGACGCCCGCAAGCTCTAAAAATGTTGGTGCAAAATCAACATTTAAAATTAAATTAGCATTTTTAGATTTTGGTTTTATCATTTTCGGATAACTGATCATAAACGGCATTCTAAAGGACTCCTCATACATCCAACGTTTATCAAACCAGCCGTGTTCTCCCAAATAAAACCCTTGATCTGAAGTATAAATAACAACCGTATTCTCTGATAAACCATTGGCTTCTAAATAGTCTAACATCTGCCCCACTGCCTTGTCGACACCAGCGACGCAACGCAAATAGTCTTTGATATAAGTTTGGTATTTCCAATTTTTAAGCGCAGCACCCTGAAGTGTATCATTTGGAGTCCAAAACTCGCCTTTATTACCATAGGCATAATAATTATTTGCCTCGCGTCTTGATAAACCTTCAGGTGGTGGAATTTTTAAATCCCTTCTGTTCATGTGATTCTCAATTTCCATCCACTGTTCCTTAGCGGCTTCTCGCCCGCTATAATTGTCATTAAAATTAGCAGGCTGTGGTAAATCGCCATCGGTAAACAATGACTGAAACTCCTCAGCAGGTTCCCAAGGCCGGTGAGGGGCTTTAAATTGGTACATCAACATAAAGGGTTTCTCTTTATCTCGTCCCTTATCAAGCCATTTTAATGCGTCGTGCGCCACTTGGGCAGAAGAATGTCGTTTACGTTCCACAATGGTATCCTTGCCATTCTCTAAAAACACAGGGTTGAAATAAGTTCCTTGCCCCCCCCAATTGATCATCACCTTAGAATAATCAAATCCGGTAGGAGCTGTACCTAAATGCCACTTACCAATAACAGCTGTCTCGTAACCAGCAACTTGTAGAAGTTTGGGAAAGGTTACTTGTGACCCATCAAAATCTCCGCCTTTTTCATTTTTAAAGAACCCATTGATGTGGCTATACTTCCCTGTTAAAATGGACGCACGGCTTGGCCCACAAATTGAATTGGTATTAAATGTCCTTGTCATTAGCATCCCATTGTCCGCAATGCGGTCAATGTTGGGCGTAGGTGCAATCTCTGCCAACCAATCGTTATAAGCACTCACGGCACTGACAGCATGGTCGTCTGACATGATAAACACAATGTTCGGACGATCTGTAGTATTTACATTTGTTTCGGACTGCGCCACCAATTGCAGAGCTAAAAAGAAGCTAATTACAGAAAAAATTATGTTTTTCATAATGCTTTAGTTAAAGGATTTTTTAAATAATTTTAATTTTTGACTCAGGTTCTTAACAGTTTTATCATAGCGCCTAAGCGTTGCTAAATTGACCGTTTCATCTGGGTCAATAGAATGATCGTATAGCATGCGCTGAATGCGATTTGACTTTAAAGTCCATTCAGTGTAAAAATAGTTATTTTCAATAAGGGTCTCCCCTTTTTGCCAACGGGCAAGCGCCGTAGTCTTGTATATTTTATCTGGATTCTGCAGGCTTGAAATAAGTGAATTCCCCTGTAAATGCGGGGGTTTTTTACCAGAAGTTAAATCGCAAAGTGTGGGGTATAAATCTACCAACTCGGCAACGGAGTTTGATATTTTATTTTCTGAAAGTCCAGGAGCACTGATGATCATTGGCACTTGAAGGGCCACTTCAAAATTACTGTGTTTTGCCCAAAGCCCGTGATCTGACAAGCTCCATCCATGATCTCCTACCAATACAACAACCGTAGTTTCACGAAGCTCTAATGCATCTAAAGCATTGATTAATTCGCCAATTTGTGCATCAACAAAACTGACGCTGGCATAGTAAGCATGGATAAGCGTTTTCGCTAAATCTTCTGGAATGGGTCCCTCTTTTGGAATGTCTTTGTAAGCCCGCAGTTCCCCCCATTTATGGTTGGCTATTTTTGGCGCTGTTTCAGGAAAAGTTGACTGCTTTGGTAATCTTATTTTACTTTCATCATAAAGATCCCAATATTTTTTTGGAGCAGTAAAAGGCAAGTGCGGTTTTACAAAACCAACTGCTAAGAAAAAAGGCTGACCATTTGCTTTCAATTTTTTTAAGTCTTCAATGGACTTATAGGCAGTTTGGGCATCAAAATAAACCGAATCTTCAACCGCCAATCTCTCATAGGCTGGCCCTGGTTTTTTATTGGCATCAAGGTCCCTGTTTTTTGGATCTTGATAATTCCGCCAACTGATGTCTTTAGGGTGCCATTCTTCATCCCATGTTTTAATGTCATTTTTTAAATGGGTGATTTTATTGTTACTTATTGTAGTGTAGCCTCTGTCATTGAAATAGTCTACCATATGTTGGGTGTTGAATCCTGCCTCATTAATGCTGGAATAATACTTTAAAAAGCGCTTTGCTGTAGGCCTAACTCCAGACAGTAAACTCGCTCTTGAAGCACCGCAAACAGGTACGTTGCAATAGGCACGTTTAAAAGTGGTACCCGCAGCAGCCAAAGCATCAATGTTGGGGCTCTTAATCAAATCTTGGCCATAAACATTCAATTCAGGACGTAAATCGTCCACCATGATAAAAAGCACATTTTTAGCTGGCTTGACATCTTGGGCAGCCGCTTGAAAAACAACGGACAAAATAAATGTATATTTTAAGAAATTATTCATTAACATCCATGCGTTTATTGACTGTTAAAATCGTTGTTTTGAGATCTTTTTTATCCGAAGAACTGCCAACCATGATTGAAAAATCTCCAGGCTCGACACAATAATTCATGTCAATATCATAAAATGCTAAAGTGGATTTATCAATATCAAAGGAGACTTGTTTTGTTTCCCCTTTCTTCAAAAATATGCGCTGGTAACCTTTCAACTCTTTAACAGGGCGTGTCGCGCTGCTGATTTGGTCTCTTATATACATTTGTACCACCTCATCTCCATCATAACTGCCTGTATTTGTAACAGAAACCGAAACAGATACTGTTTCATTTGAATCTAAAATCGGTGTCGATAATGTTGGTTTTGAATACTCAAAATCGGTATAGCTCAATCCGTATCCAAAAGGATAAAGTGGCGTTACTTTTGTTAGCGCATATTTGTGAAAATAGGCCGAGGGTTTATGGTTGTAAATCATTCGCAATTGGCCAACGTCACGTGCCACAGTAAGGGGTAACTTACCACTTGGGTTGACATCTCCAAAAATAATTTCTGCGACCGCTTGTCCCCCAAGAGAACCAGGTTCCCAAGCTTCTATAATAGCTGGGATTTGATTTTGTAACCAAGGTTCAGAAATTGGACGTCCGTTAACTAACACAATTACAACTGTAGTTCCAGTTGCTTTTATGGCTTTTACTAAGGCCAATTGTTTTCCAGGTAAATCCAAGTCTGCACGCCCCATGTTTTCCCCTGCGGTTTTGTCTTTCCAGCGGTAACGCATAGAATTATCTCCAACAACTACAATGGTATAATCAAAATCCTTGGCCATTTGAGCAGCCGTTGCAATGGCCTTGTCCTTTATTTTTCGAATGTTTTCTCCTGAATCAAAAAATTCGACTTCATAACCATTTTGATTACCAACTTGTTTAACACCCTCAAAAATTGTAATCACGTTTTCTTCCGGCTGTACTGAATGCCAGTCTCCCAATATGGTTTGATTATTTGCATTGGGACCAGTGACCAAAATACGTTTTTTAGACGTTGTTTTTTCAAGTGGTAGAACCTCTTTATTTTTTAATAAAACAATTCCTTTTTGGGCCGTTTCAAGGGCAACTTGTTGGTGCTCAGCAGTAAAAATTTTGTCTTTAATAGCATTCAAATCAACAATTCTGTTTTCAAACAATCCAAGTTTAAACTTAGCAGTTAATATTTTTTTACAAGCCTCGTTTACGCGGCTCAAAGGCAAGGTCCCCTCCTCTACCAAAGCGACAACGGCTTCAGGAAACTTTACACCATGCATATGCATATCCATTCCTGCATTCACAGACAAATAAGATGCCTCTTTGAGGCTTCCAGCCACTTGATGTAGGGTTTCAATGCGTTCAATATCCATCCAGTCGCTCACATAAAACCCTTTGAAGCCCCATTGATTTCGAAAGAGGTCTGTCATGAGCCAAGAACTCATGTGACAGGGGATACCATTAAGCTCATTGTGCGCCGCCATAATGGAATAAACACCTGCATCAATGGCTTTTTTGTAAGGCTTTAAATGTACTTCTCTCAAGGTCCGCATTGACACATCCATAGGCGCTGCATTTAAGCCATTGACAGGCTCTCCCCCAGCAATCATATGTTTGGCACATGCAATCACTTTTTCGGTACCTGTAAAATCGTTTTGTTGAAATCCTCGAATCATGGCCGCACCTAAGTTACCAACCAAATAATGATCCTCACCAAAAGTTTCACCCACACGACCCCAACGCGGATCTCTAAGAACATCGATATTAGGTGTAAAAGTCCATTGGGAGCCAGTGGCGCGCATTTCTTTTGCAGTTTGTATACCAATGGTTTCAAGATAGGAATCCTCCCAAGTACAAGCCAGCGTGATTGGAGAAGGATAAACAGTAGTTCCTGAAACCAAAGCATTGCCGTGAATGGCATCAATTCCAATGAGCAGTGGAATTTTTAACCTTGACTCTGCTGCAAGCTCTTGAAGTAAATTGGATTCTTCAGCCGTCAAAACATGTAAAAATGAGCCGATTTCCCCACGGCGTGTCATTTCTTCAACATCATCGCTAAACAACCCCTTGTAAAACCCTTGAGCATCGTTAGAATCTAATTCTTCTTCTTTTAAATCTTCCTCCGCTTTCCGCATATGATCCAGACCTACAAATTGGTTCATTTGGTAAACCTTTTCTTCGAGAGTCATTCTATCCATCAAGTCTTTGACACGATTATCTACTGAAAGATTGGGATCTAAATATTTTAGAGTTTGATTTTGTGAGTTCCCAAAAAACAAACTACTGATTAAAATGAGACTGAAGTGTATTTTTATTGTACGCATGATATTATTGATTGTTAATAATGGCATTTTTAATGACTGTATAGGCCGGGGTGGGATTAAAATTTGCATCGTAAATCGACTGGAAATAAGTGCTTGGTTTTTTGAGACGTTGTCCCAAGTCCCAAAGATTCAAAGTTACCACTCCAGAATCAACTTTGGATTGTAAAACATTTATAATTTTTTGATAAAGTTCGGCTTGAAGTTGAAGTTCATTCGAAAGATTTGACAAATCTGATACTTTGTAGTCTAATTCGGTAATGTGAAAATCTAAATTATTATCGTGGGCCCAGTCAATAAGCTTTGATAAATCTAACATGGCTTGGTCTGTATTGTCAATAAATTGGCCTGTTGTCCTACTAAGTTTTAGGTGACCTTGCCATCCGATTCCATCCACGCGCAACCCTTTTGAACGCAAGTAAAGAATTGTTTCCTTCACTTTGTCCCACATAGGCTCTTGCATGCCCGCATTTTGATTGTAAACCAACTTTACGTTTGGAGCATGTTCTGTCGCGATTTCAAATGCTTTGACAATATAATTTGGAAAACCATTTTTATCTAATCCCATTTTTAGCCACGGATTCTCCCATAAATTTGTTCCCTTCTTAGGACCAAACCAATCACCGTTAGGCAAAACAGTTTCATTAACAACATCCATATACTTTACATTCGGCTCTTGGTTGTAGCGTTTAGCAGAAGCAGTCATGAAATCTACCATTACACCTTCTAATTCTTTGGCTGTTCTGTGGTCTTCTTTGGCCCATCTTGAAGCTTGTGGACTGATTGGCCCATGGATTCGAACTGTCAACTGATTGTCTTTGGAGAATTCTAAAAAATCTTCGGTTCGGTCCCACTGCCAAACGTCTGGGTTAGGATGTAAACGTGATTGCTTGGCAGCGTTGGCAGGAGTCAAAAATTTAAAATCTTTGAGAAAAAGTTCTTCTTTTTTTGATTTCAACCCGTAGTGGTTTAGTGTTGCACCAATCTTAAGCTTATTTTGGGGTTTCTCAATGATATTCTTGAATGGTATTTCACTTTGTTTGTTAAAGAAATTGGCGGCTAATTTTTGAAACCTTAGCATTAAATTGGCTTTTTCGGCATCACCAGAAAGATTTTTAGTTTCGTTCGGGTCTGTTTTATAATCGTAAAGCTCTTCAGCAAAAATATCACTTTGAAAAATAGGATCTGTGCTCTTTTTATCTGCTATCCAGACAGTGTAACGATAGCGATCCGTTCGAAAGCTATAGCCGGTTTTATTAGAGTTTTTATACTGACTGACAGCAAAAGGTTTAACGGATAACTGTTTCCCTTTGACAAGTGGAAGTAAGCTCACCCCATCTAAATTACTTGGAATTTCCAAGCCTAAAGCATCACATAGTGTTGGGAAGAGGTCTACAAATTCTGTAGGAGATGCAATTTTTATTGGTTTTTCTACTCTGGGATCGTATATAATTAATGGCGAACGTGTGGCCTGTTCGAAATTAGAATGCTTATTCCAAAGTCCGTGGTCTCCTAGGTGCCAACCATGGTCTCCCCAAACCACAATGATGGTATTTTTATCCAGACCAGTGGCTTTTAATTTTGCCATAATTTTACCTATTTGAGCATCGATAAAACTCGTGCTTGCATAATAGCCGTGTATGAGATTTTTTTGTAAATCCTCAGACAGAATAACCCGGTTATTTTTAGAAATTTCATAAGTAATTTCGGGCGTAATATATGAACGGAGCTCTCCAGAACTATGGTAAGCAATGCTGGGGCCGTTTTCTGAGTCTTGCTGATACTTTGAAATTTCAATTTTTGAAGCATCATAAAGATCCCAATATTTTTTAGGCGCTGTAAATGGCAAGTGCGGACGCTTGAAACCAACGGCAAGAAAAAAGGGCTTTGAAGCTTTAGTTTGAAATTCATCTAATAATTTATTTGCTTCAATAGCCAAAGCGCCATCTACGTAGGCTGCGTCTGGAGCAGTGCTCATTTCAAATGGAGGTTTGTAGCGGTCTCTTACATACTTCCCAAGGTTTTTTTCGCCTTTTGATTTTCCTTCATTTCTTAGAATTCTGATCTTTTCTTTTATTTCAGGATTTTGATAAAATCCGATTGCTGGTGGTCCATAAGCATCTGGATAATCTAATTTATGCGCAGGAAGAAATGGAACTGACCAAGAGGGTTTGTCTCTGAATTCATCAACACATCTGGGATCAAAAATCTTACCCAATCCAACGGTGTAATAGCCCTGGTCTTTTAAATATTGTGGGATGGTGACAATGTCCGGAACCATGTCGCGCATCTTGGTTTTTAAATCTCGAACTTTGGTATAATCTGGGCGCTTGCCTGTCATAATACTGGCTCTTGAAGGACCACAAATAGCTTGTTGAGTGTGGTTGTTTAAAAAAAGTGTGGAGCGACTTGAAAGTGCATCCAAGTAGGGCGTTTCAGCTATGGTATCTCCATAGGCTCCAATGGTGGGTTTTAAATCATCAACTGCTATAAACAGTATGTTTGGCGGAGCACTTATTTCTTGAGCTTCGACAAAGAAAGAAAAGCCTACAATGGCGAAAAATAATTTATTGTAATTGATAGTATAAGAAATTAGTTAAAAGCCAAAAATAATATTTTTAGAACCTATGGTCTATTAAATTTGGTGCAAAGCATATTATTAATGAGGATGTTTAGTGATAATGCGAAAGATAAAAGCTAATATTGTATTTCCAAAATAATTTTTAATTATATAAATGTTTAAGCCATTTTGTTTAAAATTAGCTTTTGCTTTGTGCTTCCTCTTTTGCAGCTGCATAGATGAAAATAAAAGCAGAAACGTAAAACCAGCCATTGAAGGTATGGTTTGGATCCCTGGAGGTGTGTTTGAAATGGGTGCTTCTGAAAAAGATTACAAAGCAC
>CAJWNW010000072.1 GCA_913044085.1 uncultured Flavobacteriaceae bacterium
TAACAATTGTTAATCATTATTTTTTATGACGAATTTCAGATGAAACACTCAACTTTTTACGTCCTTTTGCGCGTCTTCTGGCTAAAACCTTTCTGCCGTTAGCAGAGGCCATTCTTTCTCTAAAACCGTGCTTGTTTTTACGTTTTCTTTTGGAAGGTTGAAATGTTCTTTTCATTTTATTTTATCTTTAAATCCGAAATGGGAATCTATAAATTCTAAGTTTATAAAATCTTAAAATTAGAGTCGGGCAAATATACAAAGAGTTTTTAGTTCAACAAATCTTATTTTAAAATTATTTTGTTTTGTTTTCATTACATTTGTATTCCATTTTAAACTGAAAATATGTTCAATAAAAATATCAAACTCGTCTTGTTCATTGCATGCATTGCGTATGCAATCTATCAATTTATAGAGTCTTACATAGGTAACGGCATTATGTTTGTTTTAATTGGACTTACTTTTTTGTTTTTGTATTATAAAAACGAATTCATTTTATTGGCGTTTTTAAAACTTAGAAAGCAAGATTTTGCTGGAACTGAAGCTTGGCTAAGTAAGATTAAAAATCCCCAATCTGCTCTGACTAAAAAGCAACAAGGCTATTACAATTTTTTAAAAGGAATCATGGTGTCTCAAACCAATATGAATGCCGCCGAAAAGTTTTTTAAAAATGCTGTGAATCTAGGACTCTCGATGGACCACGACCTTGCGATGGCCAAACTTAACTTGGCGGGGATTGCATTTACAAAACGACGAAAACTGGAAGCACAACGATTGCTTTCCGAAGCACAAAAGCTCGATAAAAGGAACATGCTCAGCGAGCAAATTAAAATGATGAAACAACAAATGAAAAAGGCCTCCATTCCCAACCAGCATTTTGGACAAGGAAACGCAGGTCGAAGACGTTAATTGTTTGAGTCAATACCATTCCTTTCTGGTATTTCAATGGTATATTTTTTTCTTGATTTATTGTTTAAAAATGTCTCCCTCAACCAGGGATTGTGAATTTTTAATTGCTTGTAATTAATACCAAACCCTTTAGCAAATTGTACAAAATCACTAACGGCTGTATCAATCTCCACTGAAAATGTAGGGGGGTAATTGTACAAGTCTGCATCCGTGTAATTAAAGCCATATTTCTTGGCATTGCTTGTAATTTCCTTGAGTGCTACAATTCTAAACACATAACGACCTGTTTCTTGTCCCAACAACATATCGTAGTAATTATCGACCGATTGACGCTCTAACTCCGAGGCAATTCCATTCATTCCGGCGTTGTAAGAAGCTGCAGCCAGTGTCCAAGAACCAAATCTTTCTTTGGCTTTTAATAAGTATTTACATGCCAATGTGGTTGATAATATGAGGTTGTTACGCTCGTCAACATTTGCGTTAACTTCTAAACCATATTCTTTAGCAGTAGATTTCATTATTTGCCAAAATCCTTTCGCACCAGCAGGAGAAGTAACATTTTGTAGACCACTTTCAATTAATGCTAAATATTTAAAATCGTCTGGAACTCCGTACGATTTTAAAATAGGTTCTATAATTGGGAAGTACTTGTGAGCACGTTTAAGCAATAGAAAGCCATTAGACTGCCAATAAGTGTTTACCAAAAGTTCTCTGTCCATTCGCTCCTTTACATCTGGAAAACTTAATGGCATTAACTCACCCGAAAAATCAAGTTTTTTTGGCAAAGGAACTGCATATACATTGTAATCAGACAATGGATATTTTTGAAAATTTTCTTTGTTTGACTGACTTTTAAAAGACGAAGATGAAAGAATCAGTAAAAAAAGTGCAAATAGGAAAAAATGGGTGAATTTTATACGATACATTTTGTGATAATTTTGTAAGCCACAATTTAAAAAAAAATCAACAACCGAGGAGCTGAGTATTAGACTAATACTGCTGTCTTGAATTGAAAAACTGTTAAAGTTCAGAAAATCAGTAGTTTTTTTTGTAAATTTGCATAGAATTTTTCCAACAAATACAAACTTATTGTTATGCTAACAGCTTCAAATCTTGTGGACAATACCTTTTTGCGTCAGTATGAAGTAAAAATTGGTACCAATATGGCTACCATTGAATACTCACAACAAGAACGAAAAATTTTTCTTACAAAACTCAACATTCCAGAGCATTTGGCTTCTCAGGAATTTTCTGAAGATTTTATAAAAGTTGTTTTAGAAAATATTAGCGAAAAAAACATCAGCGTTGTACCAACAAGCCCTCCAATTGCAAAGTTTATCAAAAGAAATCGACGCTATAAAAAAATGTTACCAGTAGGCATTCGGATTTAACAGGACACTAGCGTTTGAACAAATTCAAATCGAACCAGTCCATCGCCATCAATTTTAGTAAGTTCAATTTCATGCAACGTATTTACGAGTGTGGGATTCCATGGCGTTTTTACTTTGACATAGTTTTCTGTAAATCCATGTATGTATCCTGATTTATTTTCACCTTCAAATAGAACGGTACGAATTGACCCTAATTGACTTTCATAAAACGCCCTTCTTTTTTTTACGGAAAGACCACGCAATAATTTACTGCGCTTTGTTCTTATAGTCTTGGGCACTGCATTTTGCATGGATGCAGCCAATGTATTGGGGCGTTCGGAATATGTGAAAACGTGCAAATAAGAAATTTCTAATGTGTTTAAAAAATTAAATGTTTCAAGAAAAAGGGCTTCCGTTTCTCCAGGGAAACCAACAATAACATCCACACCAATGCAAGCATCTGGCATTTGTTGTTTTATCACGGCGACGCGTTCTTCATATAATTCTCGCATATAACGTCTTCGCATATTCTTTAAGACTAGGTTGCTTCCACTTTGAAGTGGAATGTGAAAATGCGGCACAAAACAATTACTTTTTGACACAAAATCAATCGTTTCATTTTTTAATAAGTTGGGTTCAATAGATGAAATTCGAAGGCGCTTGATGCCCTCAACCGTGTCTAAAGCTTGGATCAATTCTAAAAATGTATGTTGGTGCTTTTTATTACCGAATTCTCCTTTGCCATAGTCCCCAATGTTCACACCAGTGAGCACAATTTCTTGAATCCCTTTTTTTGAAATCTCATAGGCATTCTTTAAAACATTTTGTAAAGAATCACTTCTAGAAATTCCACGCGCAAGCGGAATGGTACAATAGGTGCATTTGTAATCACAACCATCTTGAACTTTGAGAAAGGCTCGGGTGCGGTCCCCTATTGAGTAACTGCCAACATAAAAATCAGCAGCTTCGATTTCACAGGCATGTACAGACCCAACTGATTGTTTGGAAAGATCATTTAGGTAATCTGTAATTTTAAACTTTTCGGTAGCCCCTAACACCAAATCAACGCCATATACATCTGCCAATTCTTGAGGTTGAAGTTGGGCATAACATCCAATGGCGATGATAAAAGCATCTGCATTAACCTGAAGCGCTTGTTTAACAATTGTTTTAAAGCGTTTGTCAGCGTTTTCAGTCACCGAACACGTATTGATTACATAAATGTCTGCAACATCAGAAAAATCAACACGCTCAAAGCCTTCATTTTGAAAATCTCTTGCGATGGTGGAAGTTTCTGAAAAATTTAATTTGCAGCCCAAAGTGTAAAAAGCTACTTTTTTTGTTGCAATCATTCTTGTACATTTACAAAGAAAAACAAAGTTACGACGAACTAAGCTAATGGCAAAACAACCCTTTAATTTATTAAATTTCAGCACTGCTACTGTTTTAACTGCGTTTCTTTTATTGGGCTGTAGTCATTCGTATGAAAAGGCTTTAGATAGACAAGTATTTCGCTACAATGAACACAAAAATATCAGTAGTCTGGATCCGGCATTTGCTAAAGACAATGCCAATATTTGGGCTGTTCACCAATTGTTTAACGGGCTCGTTCAATTGGATGAAAACATGAAAATTAAGCCCTGTATAGCCAGTCAATGGGAAATTTCAGAGAATGGAACACTTTACACTTTTTATTTAAGGCCAGATATTTATTTTCATGCCCATGAAAAATTTGGTCCAACAAAAACACGTTTGGTTACAGCAGCTGATTTTGAATTCAGTTTTAAAAGATTGCTAGACCCAAAACTTGCGTCTCCTGGGGGTTGGGTTTTGTCAGCGGTTGATGATTTTTTTGCCAAAGACAACCATACCTTTCAAATTAAATTGAAACATCCTTTTCCAGCTTTTCTTGGATTGTTAAGCATGAAATATTGCAGCGTTGTACCCAAAGAAATCATTGAATATTATGGAACAGATTTTAGAAGTCACCCCATAGGTACGGGCCCATTTTTTTTAAAACGATGGTCTGAAAATAACAAATTAGTTTTTCGAAATAACCAGCGCTATTTTGAAATTGACAGTGCGGGAAATAAACTCCCTTATTTAGAAGCCATTGCCATCACATTTTTAGCAGACAAACAATCTGAATATTCACAATTCATACAAGGCAATCTTGATTTTATATCAGGTTTAGATGCTGCTTATAAAGATGATATTCTAACATCGAAAGGGAAGCTACAAGCAAAATATAAGCCACGTATAAATATGCTTAAAAGCCCTTATTTAAACACAGAATATTTAGGCTTTTATATGGATTCAGATATTCCCGAAGTCCAAAGTAGACTTTTAAGACAAGCCTTTAATTATGGCTTTGACCGCAATAAAATGATAACCTATCTCAGAAATAACATTGGAAGCCCTGCAAATGGCGGATTTATTCCAAGAGGGTTGCCAGGGTTTGAGCCAACGATTGGTTTTGATTTTAACCTAGATAAAGCTAAATCACTGGTCACTGAGTACAAAAGACTAACTAATAACCCCAACCCAACTTTAAAGCTATCAACAACAGAGAATTATTTGAGTTTTTGTGAATTTATTCAAAGAGCCTTACTGGATATTGGTTTAAACATAAGTATTGATGTCATGCCAGCATCGGCTTTAAAATCGGCAAAAGCCAATGGAAAAACAGCTGTTTTTAGAGCAAGCTGGGTAGCGGACTACCCGGATGCACAAAACTATTTATCCCTTTTTTACAGTAAAAATTTTGCACCCAATGGACCCAATTACACCCATTTTAAAAATGAGGAATTTGATCGAATATATGAGGGTGCTATGATTGAAACCAATGATTCTCTACGCATTGAACTCTATAAAAAAATGGATGCAATCGTAATGAAAGAGGCGCCTATCACTGTTTTATTTTATGATGAAGTCGTTCGATTTACACAAAAGAATATAGATGGATTGGGGATCAATCCTACCAATCTATTAGAACTTAAAAAAGTAAGAAAGAATTAAGCTGGCCTGTGTTTATTGCTCATTTTAAAAACCTGCTCTAGAATTTCAGCTTCCTGCAGGGTAAATTCTAAGCCTCGACGTTGAAAGACAGCAGAAGCCACTTCAAACGCTTTTTTAGTCAAATAGGTGCTCATTCCCTGACTGCCGCCCCAACTAAAACTGGGTACAAAATTTCTAGGGAAGCCACTGCCAAAAATATTGGCACTTACCCCTACTACAGTTCCTGTATTAAACATGGTATTGATGGAACATTTACTGTGATCTCCCATCATCAGTCCACAAAACTGGAGGCCGGTTCTCGCAAAATTTTCAGATTCATAGTTCCAAAGACGCACCTCCGAATAGTTGTTTTTTAAATTTGAAGTATTCGTGTCTGCACCCAAATTACACCACTCACCTATCACAGAATTACCTAAAAATCCATCATGGGCTTTATTAGAATAACCAAAAATGACCGAATTATTGACCTCACCACCAACTTTAGAGTGCGGCCCAACAGTTGTAGGGCCATAAATCTTAGCTCCCATTTTTAAAGTAGAATTTTCACATAACGCAAAAGGGCCACGCACCAAACTACCTTCCATAATTTCGGCATTTTTACCGATGTATATGGGGCCATCAGTTGCGTTTAAAACACAGTGATTTAAGTTAACGCCTTCTTCAATAAAAACATGGGCTTCGTTCAGCGTTTTTACTGTTTTTGGGATAGGTTGTGAAGTCTTGTCTTTTGTTATCAAATTAAAATCTGCCTCAATAGCAACCCCATTGAGTTGAAATATATCCCAAGTGTTTTTAATGGAAAGCACGGACTCTGGGCAGCTGTGTATTTTAAACTGTGTAAAATCAACACTTTCTTGAGTGTCTGAAACCCTAAAAGCAACAACAACCTCTCCGTCAAAAACAGCTTCATTTTCATTTAAGTTCTGAAGCATATCAGCAAGCTCTTGCGTAGGTAGGTAAGATCCGTTAATCATTGTGTTATCTGAAAACTCAACCATTGGGAATTTATTAGACAAATAGTCTTCTGTGACAGTTGTTGTTGTCAAACCAAGAAAGGTTTCCCATTTCTCACGGATGGTTAAAATCCCAATGCGAATGTCTGCAACCGGCCTTGTGTAAGTAAAAGGCAACAAGGCGTTGCGGAAAGGACCATCAAAGAGAATATAATTCATCTAAATTATTTTTTGTAAAAATAACAAAAAAGCCTTTCATGACGATGAAAGGCTTTTGATATTGTATAGATTGCTAAATTATTTTTTAAACTTAGAGTATTTTGTTTTGAACTTATCAATACGGCCTGCAGTGTCTACCAATTTAGACTTACCAGTGTAATAAGGGTGTGAAGTTCTAGAAATTTCTAACTTAATAAGTGGGTATTCAACGCCTTCAACTTCGAGTGTTTCATTGGTGTCTGCGGTTGATTTTGTTAAAAAAACATCGTCATTAGACATGTCTTTAAACGCTACAAGTCTGTAATTTTCTGGGTGGACTCCTTTTTTCATCGTATGCTTTATTTCGATTTTTCGAATTGCAAATTTAATTATTTTTTACAATATCACAACAGATTATTAATTTTATTTCTACGACTTTGTTGTAACATTTTTTAGCAAATTGCATCTAATAAACAAAAAAACTATAAATTTTTTAAATATGAAACCAACCACAAAGCAAAACTCCGTTAATTTAGGCCTCTATTTAGGTGCCACATTATCTTTTATAACCGTATTATTTTATGCAGTGAATTTAGATTTGATAATCAAATGGTGGGTAAGCCTTTTGAGTTTGACAACAGTGATCGTATTTGGTGTATTGGCGGCCAAGAAGGCGAAAAGTACACTCGGTGGATTTATTGACTTTAAGGGGGCTTTTTCTAACTATTTTATAACTGTAGCAATAGGAATTGGAATTAGCACATTTGTGAGCATTACTATTTTTTCTTTCATCGACACGGATGCTGCTGCGTATTTAAACGAGCAAATTTTGATTGTGACAAAAGAATCTATGGAGCGCTTTAATGCACCAGAAGAATTGGTGGCACAAACATTATTGGAAGCCAGTAAAAAAGATAATTTTTCAATTGCAACTCAACTACAAAATTATGTTTTCTTTCTTGCATTTATTTCATTGTTAGGGCTCATTGTAGCAGCAATAATAAAGAAATCGGACACAAACAAAGCATAATTTCGTTATTTTTGAGGGTCTTATGCCAATTCCAATGGATATTTCAGTTGTTATACCCCTCTTAGACGAGCAAGATTCTTTAGGAGAACTCCACGAATGGATTGCAAAAACAATGCAGTCTAATGGATTTTCTTATGAACTTATTTTCATAGACGATGGAAGCCGAGACCAATCTTGGGAAATCATCAAAACCCTCTGTGTGAAAAATCCTGCTGTTTTTGGTATTCGTTTTTCAAAGAACTTTGGGAAATCACAAGCACTTCACGCCGGGTTTGAAAGGGCTGTTGGCGATGTCGTCATTACTATGGATGCAGATTTACAAGACAGTCCTGATGAAATTCCTGCCCTCTATAATATGATTAAAAACAATGAATATGATGTAATATCGGGTTGGAAGAAAAAACGCTATGA
>CAJWNW010000073.1 GCA_913044085.1 uncultured Flavobacteriaceae bacterium
GCCTTCCATTGATAAGAATTTGAGAATAGCCGCCGGCCAAGCCGTTCATACGAAGTTGGGTGTAGTTGCAAGTTTGACAGTTTGTTTCCACACGCAAACCGGGTTGAAATTTTAACCCTTCTGATAAATTACAAGCTTGTACATTGTCTAAAGCAGTACTGCTTAAAATATTGACAATAACAGAGTTGTTGGTTTTACGTTTAAAGGTGCGGGTTCCTGTGATTACCACTTCTTCTAAAAACGAATCTGCCTTCAATTGAAAATCGATATTTCTGTTTTGATTCGTGATTCGAATTTCTTTTTGCACGCTTATATAGCCTGTAAGAGAGACTTCTAGGATATAGACCCCAGCCCCTAACCCCTCTAGTTTATAAGCGCCTTTTTCATCGGCAACTGTTCCTTTTTCAAGACTTTTAATAAAAACGTTGGCAAAAGCCAAAGGGTTGTCTATAGATTGAATTTTTCCTTCAATGCTATACAACTGCCCGTACACAAAGGGAGCATTTAGCAGGCATAATAATAAGATGCAGTTGATGGGTCTCACTGGTGCAAAGATACTTTAATATTTAGATAAGACTAAAAATTTATTTACATTTGTATAAAATAGTAAAATGGCCACACTTTCAGAAGAAAATTATTTAAAAGCAATTTTTCATTTATCCAGGCACGACAAAACCGTGGTCAGCACGAATGCCATTGCCCAAAAAATGGAGACAAAGGCTTCTTCTGCGACTGATATGATTAAAAAACTGTTCGAAAAAGGGTTGATTGATTATGAGAAGTATAAGGGTGTAAAGCTTACCGAAAATGGCAGATTGGCTGCTGTATCTGTGATTAGAAAGCACCGCTTATGGGAATTGTTTTTGGTAGATAAACTTCGCTTCTCTTGGGACGAGGTACATGAGGTCGCCGAACAATTAGAACACATAAAGTCTAAAAAATTAACCCGTGAATTAGATGCCTTTTTAGAGTTCCCCACTGAAGATCCGCATGGTGACCCCATTCCAGATGCCAACGGAAACATGCCTTCTTCTCAAAAACTCTTGCTGGCCAAAGTCAAGCAGTTACAACGCTGTATTTGCGTTGGTGTCAAGGACTCAACGCCAAAATTTTTACAGTATTTAGACAAGCATAAAATTGCTTTGGGGACTGAAATAACAGTGCTTTCTAGAGAATCTTATGATGAATCCATGGCGTTAAAAATTAACAACATTCAACGGACAATTTCCAAAGAAGTTGCCCATAATTTATTTGTAAAAATATCCTAAACATGCTCGAAATTGTCATTCAATATTTTAAATCTATCAACCCCGTTTTAGCAGCTTTTTACGCCTCGCTTTTTACTTGGATTTTGACCGCCCTTGGGGCTTCGCTTGTCTTTTTTTTTAAAGGCATGAATCGGGGCTTGCTTGATGGCATGCTTGGCTTTACGGGAGGCGTAATGTTGGCCGCCAGCTTTTGGAGTTTATTAGCTCCAGGTATAGCAATGAGTCCCGGCGAAGGTTTTGTCAAGGTCCTGCCTTCTGCAATTGGATTTGGATTGGGTGCATTGTTTTTATACGGTTTGGATAAAATACTCCCGCATTTACACATCAATTTTAAAGAAAGTGAAAAAGAAGGTATTAAGTCTCCCTGGCACAGGACAACTTTACTAGTATCGGCCATTACCATGCATAACATCCCAGAAGGCCTTGCGGTAGGCGTGTTGTTTGGAGGTGTAGCGGCTGGAATTCCAGAAGCAACCATTGGAGGTGCAGTGGCTTTGGCTCTAGGTATTGGCATTCAGAACTTTCCTGAAGGGGTTGCAGTTTCCATGCCACTAAGACGCCAAGGCGTTAGCCGTTTTAAGAGTTTTTGGTATGGCCAATTATCAGCTATTGTTGAGCCAGTAGCAGCCGTTGTTGGTGCTCTGGCGGTGAGCTTTTTTACCCCCATTTTACCCTATGCACTGGCTTTTGCAGCAGGTGCAATGATTTTTGTGGTCGTGGAGGAGGTTATTCCAGAAACACAGCGTGATAAATATACGGACATAGCAACGCTGGGGTTTATAGGTGGGTTTATTGTCATGATGACCTTAGATGTGGCTTTGGGTTAGCAATTACAATCACCATCCCCACAATTTTTAGCACTAGTCCTTTTCCAGATTCTTTTCCTAAGAAGAAATAAAACAGCAGTTATAAAGGTTGCGAAAAGGACAATGGCTTCTAATGTTGGGTTCATAGGATTAGTTTAGAATTTGAAACGCAATCAAAGCAAAAATATACGCAATTATACTCATGCCCACAAGCTGTACCATTGGCCACTTCCAACTTTTAGTTTCCCTTTTTACTATGGCAAGGGTGCTCATGCACTGCATGGCAAAGGCATAAAAAAGCAACAGTGAAATTCCCGAGGCTAGCGTAAAGACTTTCCTTCCATCACTGTAGCGCTCATTAGCCATTTTTGATTTGATGGTGTCAATATTTTCACCTTCTGAAGCACTTCCCACGCTATAAATCGTGGCTAGAGTTCCAACAAAGACCTCTCTTGCGGCAAAAGAAGCGACCAATCCAATCCCTATTTTCCAATCATAGCCCAAGGGCCTAATAACGGGTTCTATCGTTTTACCAACAATCCCTATATAGGAGTGTTCTAAACGGTAAGCAGCGATTTTATCGTCAAGCTCACCCTTTGGGATATCAATGTTATTTTGGGTAATAATACTTTCAGCATTATTAAATTTTTCTCCCGGCCCAAAGGACGCCATGACCCATAGTATAATAGAAATGGCCAAGATAATTTTCCCCGCTTCCAAAACAAAGGTTTTGGTTTTTTCAATTACAGTAATGAGCACATTTTTAAGTAAAGGCAGTTTGTAATTTGGCATTTCCACAACAAAAAAGGACTTGCGCTCTTTTTTCAAAACGCGGTCTAATATATAGGCTGAAAAGATGGCCATTCCAAAGCCAATAAGATAGAGTGACATTAAGGTTAATGCTTGGTAGCTGAATCCCAAAAACGTGCCTTCTGGGATGATTAAGGCAATTATAATGAGGTAGACTGGAAGTCGCGCGGCACAGGTTGTAAAAGGCACGACCAAAATGGTGATTAATCGCTCTTTCCAATTTTCGATGTTTCGGGTGGCCATAACGGCAGGAATGGCGCAGGCAGTCCCAGAAATTAATGGGACTACACTCTTTCCGCTGATGCCAAAGCCCCGCATGATGCGGTCCATTAAAAACACAACTCGACTCATATAGCCGCTTTCTTCAAGAATGGAAATAAACATAAACAAAAAGGCAATTTGAGGAATGAATATAACCACCCCTCCAATTCCCGACACCACCCCTTCGGCAAGTAGCTCAGTCAGCATGCCACCATTTGGGAAACTATTTTTAACCCATTCTGCCAAGCTGGCAAAGGAGGTGTCTATCAAATCCATTGGAAAGCTTGCCCAGTCATAAATGGCTTGAAAGATGGTCATTAAAATGGCTAAGAAGATAACGTAACCCCACACTTTATGTGTTAGAATTCGGTCTAGCTTGATTCTGAGATCTTTGGCTTTTGATCGGTCTATGACCTGGCTTTTTTTAAGCACCCCATTGATAAATTGATATCGTTTTATGGCCTCTTTTTGCTGCAAGCGCTTGAGTTCTGAGATAGATTTGGTTTGGAACTTTGAAACGTCTAGTTCTTTGCGTGCTAGTTTACCAAAATTTACATCTTGAGTAACGACCAACCACAGTTTGTATACCTCTTGATTTGGAAATGCTTTTTCTAGGCGTTCAAAATAATCAACATCTATACTTCTGGCATCAATGCACTGTTTTTTTGGTAGAGTTTTATAACCTTCAATTAAGTTTTTCAACTCCCGGAGCCCTGTGCCCTTTCTTGTGCTGACCAAAGCTATTTTGGTGTTTAATTGAGTTTCAAGTTCAGCAATGTCTAATGCAATGCCTTTGCGCACCATGACATCGCTCATATTGACTGCCAATATGGTTGGAATTTTTAAGTCTTTAATTTGGGTAAATAGAAGCAGATTTCGCTTTAGATTCTCGACATCAGCAACCACAACAGCCACATCAGGGAAATCTTTGTCTTTTTGGTTTAGCAACAATTCGATGACTACATTTTCATCAATAGACGATGCGTTGAGGCTGTAAGTCCCGGGCAAATCCAAGATGTGTGCTTTTACCCCCCGCGATAATTTACAAATACCTTCCTTTTTATCTACAGTGATGCCTGGGTAGTTCCCTACTTTTTGATTTAAACCCGTTAGTGCATTGAACACAGAAGTTTTGCCGGTGTTTGGATTCCCAATGAGCGCAACTTTGATTTGTTTACCCATCAATTCTTTCTATTAAAATAAGGGCAGCGGTGTCCTTTCGAATGGCTAAAAAGCTGCCGTTTACGTTTAAGTAGAGGGGATCATAAAAAGGGGCTAATTGTAAAAGCTTGACTTCGTTGCCAGGCAGGCAACCCATCTCCAATAGTTTGAGCGGAATATCTTTTGAAGAACTGTCTGTTATGACTCCGCGTTCTCCTTTCTTTAAATCTGCTATTGTAAGCCCCATTCTTATTTAGATTCATTTTAAATCAAACAAAAGTAACAAAAGATCACTTATACATACTGGCTTTTAACAGTTTTATATCTTCTAGAAGTGTTTTTATCGCCTCCGAATCTGTGCCGTCGTAAAATCCACGAATTTGTTTGTTGGTGTCTATGAGCATAAAATTTTCGGTATGAATCATGTCGTAAGCCCCCCCATCTCCATCTGTTTTTACGGCCAAATACGATGTTCTAGCCAGGTCGTAAATTTGCTTTTTATCGCCAGTAACCAAGTTCCATTTGGAGTCGATAACCCCTTTTCTTTTGGCATAACGCTGCAATTGTGCAACGCTGTCAATTTCAGGTGTAACAGAATGGGATAATAAAAGAATATCTGAATCTGAAAGCGTTTCTTGCTGAATTTCATACATGTGTTCGGTCATGATGGGACAAATGGTTTGGCATGTGGTAAAAAAGAAATCGGCGACATAGATTTTACCATCATAATCCGCCTGTGTAATGCGCGCTCCGTTTTGATTCACAAGTGCAAAGTCGGCAATCTTATGGTATTTTTTTTGGTACTGAATGCTGCTATCGACCAATTCCGGATTCACTTGAGCCGGCTGGTAAATGGGCAGCACCCTTTCGGTCTTTAATATGTTGTAAAAAGCCGTCAGAATAAGTACGGAAAGCCCTCCCATGGTCGCTATAAATATCCAGTATTTTTTGAGTGTCTTCAGCATGCTTTTTAAATCCAAAGACAAAGGTACAATACAAAGCTTAAAAAGTGAATTAAAATTGAACTCAAATCTGTTTTTAATTGGTTTTGTTCCTATGTTGAAAACTGCTACATTTGTCATCCAAAATCAACACCCTTTATGGAATTGTTAATTAAAATATCTCAGCTTCTATTAAGTCTTTCACTGCTTATTGTTTTGCATGAGCTCGGCCATTTTATTCCTGCCAAGCTGTTCAAGACACGGGTTGAAAAATTTTATCTCTTTTTTGATGTCAAGTATTCGCTGTTCAAGAAAAAAATAGGAGAGACTGTCTACGGTATTGGTTGGTTGCCTTTGGGCGGTTATGTCAAGATTGCAGGCATGATTGATGAAAGTATGGATACAGCGCAGATGGAGCAAGAACCCCAGCCTTGGGAGTTTAGATCCAAGCCCTCATGGCAACGGCTCATCATCATGTTGGGGGGGGTAACTGTCAACTTTGTCTTGGCGGCTTTGGTTTATATTTTTATAGCGTTTGTTTATGGTGATGCCGATGTAGACGCCAAAACGATACGCGGCGGTTATTTGATTTCCAACCCCGTACTTAAAAACCTCGGCCTTAACACTGGGGATAATATTTTAGCCATTGATGGCTCCGAGATTGCCTACTACACTGAAATAAGAAAGAAAATTATCACTGCAAAAACGATGACCATTTCACGTAACGGCGATGTGCAAACACTGGAATTCCCAGTGGATTTTCTTGGGCAATTGAGTACCTCAAAATCTAGAGACTTTATAGATCTTAGAACACCTTTTATTTTTGATGTTGCCGTGGAAGGTTCTGTCAATTCTGATGTCGACTTACAGCCCGGCGACTTACTTATAGCCATTGATGGGGAACCCGCACAGTTTTCTGACCAGTCAACGCCTTTGCTGTTGGCTAGAAATGGACAAACAGCAGTTTTAAGCGTATTGCGCAATGGTACTTTATTGGAGCGCAAAGTTCAAGTCAATGCGGCTGGTATGATAGAGTTCATTCGCAAAAACGCTTCAAAAGATTTTGAAGCTGCGGGCTTTCGAAAAATTCTCAGAAGAGAGTATAGCTTCGGCCAAAGTATCGGAATTGGATTGCATAAATTTAATGAAACTGTTGTCGGTTATTGGGCCCAACTCAAGTTGATTTTTTCGCCTAGTACTGGTGCTTATAAAGGTGTCGGTGGCTTTAAAGCAATTATGGACATTTTCCCAGATACATGGAGCTGGTATGCTTTTTGGAACATTACAGCCTTTTTATCCATAATGCTCGGGGTTTTGAATTTACTGCCCATTCCGGCACTGGATGGGGGGCATGTGGTTTTTTTATTGTATGAAATGGTGACTGGCCGCAAGCCTGGGGATAAGTTCATGGAATATGCCCAAACAGTAGGATTCCTCATCTTAATTGCCTTGGTTTTATTTGCCAATGGCAATGACATTTACAAGGCTATTTTTAGCTAATTATTTTAGGCTTTCTATTTGTGTAAACTAAAAAATGATATATATTTGCGCTCGCGCAAGTGAAAAATATTCCTCCTTAGCTCAGTTGGTTAGAGCATCTGACTGTTAATCAGAGGGTCCTTGGTTCGAGCCCAAGAGGAGGAGCAAAAGCTTTACAGAGATGTAGGGCTTTTTTTTATGCCAATAAGTTACTCACTCAAATATACTAAAAAAGGGCTTAAATAGCCTCTTTTTGGCAGTCATGCGACAGTTAAAAGCCAAAAAAATCAGACCTGCTAATCCATACTAACAGCTCACCCCCATGTCTTAGCAACATTACTTTCCATGTAAGGGTTATCATCACAGAACAGGGTATTACCTAAAACCAAAGTGGCTAAAAACTTATTAGCTGCCATTATCCCTACAATAAAGGCGTTAACTACATGTAAATAGGGAGGTTATGTAATCTTAAATAGTATTTCTGTTAGGGATTATATAAACTTCGTCTAGTGGCTATCCTTTAATTGCTGGTATAAACTTAATAACTAATTATTCCATACATATTAAGATTATGAAATTGGGATTTAAAATGTGGCTTTTTTTTGCACATATTCAGGACATGTCGCATGTCGATTTTATTTTTCTATATATATATACTATTATAGTACTATTCTTTTTTTATTTCCCTGTATAATTAAACAAAAAACCGACATAATCGACATAAAAGATAGTTAATAGCTAGAATTCAATTAGTTACAAGAAAAATAATCGACACCAAATCGACATAGGCCGACATAAACCGACACAAAAAGGGGATACAATTCCATTAAATTATTTTGTTCATGTTGATGCCTAGAGGATCAAGTAGAAATAATTTATAATCTTTTAATAAGGCAGATAAAAAATAATTATATTTGATATGCATCAGGAACGTTTTAAGCGTACCAACCGACTTACTCGAAGCACGGTGGTTTAGAATGCGGGATCTC
>CAJWNW010000074.1 GCA_913044085.1 uncultured Flavobacteriaceae bacterium
CTTGTACACAATAACATAAAATCGTCCATGGAGATCCTGCAAAACCGATCAATGGGATTTCATTATTTAGCAACGCTTTTGTAGCGGTAATGGCTTTGTATACATAATCTAATTCTGTTGTAACATCTGGCACAACGACACGGTCTAAATCTTTTTGTGTTCGGATGGGATTGGGCAAGAAAGGCCCAAAATTAGGCTTCATTTCGACCTCAATATTCATGGCTTGTGGGATGACCAAAATATCACAAAACAAAATGGCGGCATCCATTCCAAAGCGACGAATGGGTTGTACTGTAATTTCACTGGCTAATTCTGGTGTTCGGCAACGCGTAAAAAAGTCGTACTTTTCTTTGATTGCCATAAACTCTGGCAAATAACGCCCAGCTTGTCGCATCATCCATACCGGGGGACGTTCGACAGTTTCGCCCTTCAAGGCACGTAAAAATAAATCGTTCTTAATCATTTTTTTGGCTTTAAAACAAGTTGATCACTCACCAATTCGATGACACTTTCAATGGTTGGAATTTTTGCCGTATGAACGGCTTTAAAATATTTTTTTGCCTCTTTTGCAGTGGTTTCTCCAATGCAATAAGCGGTACAATTTGGGCGATTGTTTTTGAGGAAACTTTGGACGGTCGATGGGCTGAAAAAAAGAACCCCTTCAACAGATTCTGGTAGTTTTGGTGCTTCAAGTTTTGTGCTGTAAGCGGCGATTTCTTGAACGGTTATATTATTTTTTTCTAAAATTGATGGCAAATCATCCATCCGGGTATCACTACAGAAATAACTAACCGTCGTGCCTTCAATGAAATCAACGAGATGTTCCGCTAGTGCCTTGGCATTTTTAGCGCTGTGCTTAACGGGTCCAATTTTCTGCTCAATTTGTTTTTTTGTACGGCGGCCTACACAATATATTGTCTTGAATTTTAAGTCCTCAGAAGCACAATTATTTAAAATAGCCTCAACGCCATTTTTACTAGTTATAATCACATTTTCATGCGACGCTTTTATAAGTGAAGCTTTAATTCTGTTGGGAGTCGTTTTTATAAAATCGACACTTTCAACTTTAATTGATTTTGGGAAGAGATCCAATTGTCCTGGGCTTAATGTTTTGGAAGAAAAAACATTTATCTCATTTTGTTTAAGAGCAGTTTTACTGATTAAACTTTTTCCACCCCGCGCTACGATAAATTCCAAGCATTCTTCTACAAGTTTTGTGTGCTTGCCCAATGGTGCACTTCTTTTAGCTTCTACTTTTTTTGTGCCATCTTCGCTTAATACGATGCCGTGGAAATGGACTTCTTCATTTTTTATAAATGCCAAAGCTCCGATAGGGGCGCTGCAACCGCCATCTAATTTGTTTAGAAATGTGCGCTCCATGTTTGTGCAAATCTCAGTTTCTTCATGGTTGAGCGCGCTACAAGCTTCTACGATTTCACTGTCGGACTCCACACATGCAATCATGATAGCGCCTTGTGCCGGAGCCGGCACCATCCATTCTAAATTGACGGCATTTTCAGGGGTTAGCCCAATTCGACCAAGCCCTGCTGCTGCAAAAACAGCACCGTTCCAGTTTTTTGAAGTTTCCAACTTTTGCAGTCTTGTATTGACATTGCCTCTCAATCCTTCAATTGTATGTGTAGGGTAGCGGTTGAGCCATTGGGCTTTCCGCCTTAAGCTTCCCGTGGCAACAACGGCCTCTCTTTGTGCTAAAAATTCTTCATTTTTTTTAAAAACTAAAGTGTCTCTAACGTTGCCACGTTTTAGAACGGCCGCCTGGACAATTCCTTTGGGCAGTCGTGTAGGAACGTCTTTAAGTGAGTGCACTGCAATGTCTATTTCTTCATTGAGCAGGGCGATGTCAAGTGTCCGCGTAAACACTCCTGTTATTCCAAGTTCGTAAATGGGTTGATTCAAGGCTAAATCCCCAGTAGATTTTACAGGGATTAATTTTGTTTCATGTCCTAAGCTTTTTAGTTGAGTTTCGACACTTTTTGCCTGCCAAAGCGCCAGTTCGCTGTCACGAGTTCCTATCCGAATAAGCTTTGGCATGATCAGGCTTCGAGTTGAAATATTTTGTGGATAAGCGCCAGACTTTCTTTAGGTGAAACGGCCTCTTCTTTTAGGTGATGGGCAAAATGATTGGTGATTTTTTGCACAATATTAGAACTGATTAAATCTGCCTGATCATAATTAAATCCTGCATTTTTTTTACGTTGATTTTTAATTTCAACATCAGCAAACAACGTTAACTTTTCTTTTAGTGCTTTAATGGTCGGTGCAAATTTTCGGTATTCAACCCAAACCTCAAAGTCTTCTTTTATGTCCTTGATAATGGCCTCTGCCACAGGGACGTGCATCTTTCTTTTTTGTAGCGTTTTGTCTGTAATACCAGATAGTTCATCAAGATGTGTGAGTGTCACATTGGGCAGGGTTTTGACATTTTCGTCAACATTTTTAGGAATAGATAAGTCCAAAATCAATAGCTCTTTTTTTTGTACTATGAGCTGTTTATCAATAGTTGGATTTTGCGCTCCTGTGGCAACAATTAAAATATCAGCTTTTGCAATTTCTTCTTGGAGTTGGCTGTAATTTTTTACATGTACTTTGAATTTACCCGCTAATTTTTCTGCACTTTCTCGCGTTCTGTTAATTAGAGTGATGTGCTCATTTTTAGTATGCTTGATGAGATTTTTACAGGTATTCCTTCCAATTTTGCCAGTCCCAAATAATAAAATGTTTTTTGGCTTAATATCTTTGACACTATTTAAAATATACTGGACGGAAGCAAAGGAAACAGAGGTGGCTCCAGAGGAGAGTTCGGTCTCGTTTTTAATCCGCTTGCTCGCTTGGAGCACATAGTTTACAAGCCGTTCTAAATAATTATCCATTAAGTTGTACTTTTTGGAAATTTTAGCACTGACCTTTAGTTGGCTGATAATCTCAAAATCTCCCAGAATCTGACTGTCCAAGCCTGCCCCCACTCTAAACATATGCTCAATGGCTTGGCTGTCTTTTAAGATATATCCCACTTGTTCAAAAGTCTCTGCGCTTCCTATGGTATTTTGGCACAACAGCTGAATGAGTTCGGATGAATGCTGAACCAGACCATAAATTTCAGTTCGGTTACAGGTTGAGGTCGCAAGTATGCCTTGAATTCCAGAAGTCTTCGCTTGTTTAAGTAGATTGGCTTTTTTGGTGGGGCTCAAGCTAAAATTGCCTCGCAGTTTTGCGTCTGCTTTTTTATAGCTTATTCCTATGACATAAAAAGAAGAATCTGTCTCGTTATTTTTTAGCTTCATGTATTTGGGCTCAGTGGCTTATGACGACAAAAATAAAACCTATTCAAACTAAAAAGTAACGATAGAAGAACTTTATTTGTCGTTTGGAGGTTCATCAATTTTTTTTTCTTATTTTTGTAAATTAATTTAAAATATCAGGTTAAATTTGTAAAAACCAATATTTTTTATTTATAATGAATCTAAATAAAGAAAATTCTATTTCGGACAAAAATACATTAAAAAGTATCGCTATAGGTGCTTTTTTAGAAACTGTCATTGAGTCTGGTTTTTTGGTGCTTACCTTTCAAAATGATTCGGATTCCCCTAAGCTCCTAGAAAAGGCCATTGATAATTCTTTTATCCAGCTTCATTTCTGTATAAAGGGTAGTACCCAATTTTCTTTCAATAACAACGCTTACACCCTTGATATTCCCGAAGAAAATACCCTATTGTTGTACAACCCTCAACGCGATTTACCCATTCATATGATTGCTAGTCCCAAGACCTGGGTGGTGTCTGTTTTGATTTCAATTAAAAAATTCCATGGTTTATTTTCTCATGAAGCTAATTACATTTCCTTTCTAAAGGATGACAACAAACAAAAAAAATATTATAAGGATGGCTACATATCGCCATCCATGGCTATTGTTCTCAATCAAATTATTAATTACAATCTTAACTCAAACCTCCGTGAACTGTATTACAAGGCCAAGGTTTACGAACTTTTAAGCTTGTATTTCAATCGAGGCGAAGATGTCAATGCAGAGCAATGTCCCTTCTTGGCAGATGAGTCTAATGTCATAAAAATTAAGGCCGCAAAAGACATCATAATTCAACGCATATCTGAGCCACCCACTCTTGCGGAATTGTCTTCGGAAATAGATTTAAGTTTAAAGAAACTCAAAGAAGGTTTCAAGCAAATTTACGGGACAACGGTTTACGGGTTTCTCTTTGATTATAAAATGGAGTTGGCCAGAAAATTATTAGAATCAGGCGGGCATAATGTAAACGAGGTTGGACTCAAAGTTGGCTATAGTACGGCCAGCCATTTCATAGCGGCCTTCAAAAAACAATATGGAACCACCCCAAAAAAATACATTCAATCCTCAAATTAACTCAATTAAAAAAATGAAAGGTATATTATTAGTGAACTTGGGCTCCCCAGATAGCCCAAATCCCAAAGATGTCAAAAAATATTTAGGAGAGTTTCTAATGGACGAACGGGTCATTGATGTTCCAAAGTGGGCCCGTACTCTGTTGGTAAAAGGCATTATTTTGAATACGCGCCCGAAAGCCTCGGCAAAAGCTTACCAAAAAATATGGTGGAAGGAAGGCTCTCCATTAATCGTTATATCTGAGCGTCTAAAACAAAAGGTGCAAAAACAAGTGGACATTCCAGTGGCTTTGGCCATGCGCTATGGCAGCATGACCATCAAGAAAGGTCTTCAAGAACTGGCCGGCAAGGGTGTCAACGACGTTTTGATTATCCCATTGTACCCCCAATTTGCAATGGCTACAACAGAAACCATTTTGGTTTTGGCTGAGACATTAAAAAAAGAGTTTTTCCCGCAAATGTCTTTAGAAAGTTTCCCCCCTTTTTATAACAACCCTGAATATATTAAAGTTCTCTCTACATCGATTAAGGACCATTTAAAAGGTAAAAAGTACGACCATTTATTGTTTTCCTACCATGGTGTTCCAGAGCGACACATACGAAAAAGTGACGTCACTAAATCCCATTGTAAAATGGATAAATCTTGTTGTAACACGCCTTCTGAAGCGCATGCTTATTGTTATAAGCACCAATGTGTCGAGGTGACGCGTTTGGTTGGTGCCGCTCTCAAAATGAAGTCAGAGACATTTTCAACTTCCTTTCAGTCCCGTCTTGGATTTGACCCATGGCTGCAACCCTACACGGACCGTACCATAGAAAGATTAGGCAAGGAAGGCTTTGAGAACATGGCCATTGTAACCCCTGCATTTGTAAGTGATTGCTTGGAAACTCTAGAAGAAATTGCCATGGAAGGAGAAGAAATTTTTCATGAAGCCGGCGGCAAGAATTTTACGACAGTTCCTTGTCTTAATGACGATCCTAATTGGGTAGCATTGCTTGCTAAATGGATACAAGCATGGAATGAGAAAGCTCTAACGCACTCTTAAATGAATCAATCCCAAGTTTCGGATTTTGGAACAGATGCTATAGGAAATCTTATGATATTTGCAGCTTATTTTCAGGCGTTTGGTAAAACGACCCCAGCTTCATTGCTCACATTTTCACGCCAAGCATTTTTCTTTATTGCTCTAATTTTTATCTTACCTTTATGGTGCTATGAGATTGGTGTTTGGATGGCTTTTGCTGTGTCAGATTTGCTTTACACAGTTTTGACGGCCTTTTTTTACAGAGCAATGAAACAAAATTTAAAAGTACTTTAATGGAGTATTACAATTATATAAAATCCCTTCATTTGATTTTTGTTATTACTTGGTTTGCGGGCCTGTTTTACATACCGCGCTTATTTATTTACCATATTGAAGCCCAACAACAACCCGCCCCAAAAAGCACAATTCTATCTGAACAGTTAAAATTAATGGCTCGCAGATTGTGGTACATCATTTCCTGGCCATCGGCTATTTTAGCTACTATCTTTGCGCTTTGGCTGCTCCATTTAGCACCTTATTGGTTGCAACAGCCATGGATGCAAGTCAAATTGGTTTTTGTGGTTTTGCTTATTGCTTATCACATCAAAACTCATTTGATGTTTAAGTCGCTTCAGCGCGGCGAAACTCATTACACTTCAAATTTTATGCGCCTTTGGAACGAAGGGGCCACACTTCTTTTATTTGCAATTGTATTTCTAGTAATCCTCAAAAGCACCCTCAATATGTTTTACGGCCTTTTGTCACTTTTAGGCCTCGCAGGAATTTTAATATTGGGCATCCGATTGTACAAAAAGACGCGAAAGGACTAGCCTGGAGTATCTTTCATTTTTCCTATATTTATAGAAAACTAATCCATTATGGCCAAGCGAAGCTTGTCATTAAGTTCTCGAATCTTTTTCTATATGATTCTTTTGGTCGTGTTGGCGTCCATTTTAATTGCTGCCGTCACAGTCTACCAGTATAAAGAACAGTCTCAAGACTACCACCGCATGCGTTTGGAACGAAAAGAAGCACAGCTAATTTCCAGTATTAATTATGTTTTAAAAGCATCGAGCTGGGAAATTAAAACAGAGAACTTAGGCGTTATTTTTAAGCAAAAGATTTATGAGATTGCCAACATTCATAATGTAGCCTTTAATCTTTATGACTTAAAGGGGGAGTTGATTAAGTCCTCTCGCCCTTGGCTTGATAATAATCCTGTTCCACAACAATTGCCTAAGATGATAATAGACACCCTCAATCAAATTTCTTCCAAACGCTTTGTTGAAAAAAACAAGCTGTTAGATGGCAATTACAGGTCTTCCTATTTGGTTTTGACAGACCCTTCTTCAAAACCTTTAGGGATTTTGAATGTCCCTTATTTTGATGATGACTCTTTAAATTCAAGAGAATTAAAAGAATTTTTGGTCCGCATTGGATTTGCCTATGTATTAATGGTTCTAATTGCCATTGTATTTGCGTATGCCATGTCTAAATTTATTACGAAATCTCTGAAGTCAATTAGCGATAAAATGTATCAAACCCGTTTTGAAAAACGCAACAAGAAAATTGCTTTAGAAGGTGCCTCTTCGGAAATTAAGTCTTTGGTCGAATCCTATAATAACATGATTGATGCCTTAGAAGAAAGCGCGCTTAAACTGGCTTCCACGGAAAGGGAAGAGGCTTGGCGTGAAATGGCAAAACAAGTGGCACATGAGATTAAAAACCCCCTTACACCGATGCGCTTAAGCGTACAGAGTTTTCTGCGAAAATTTGACCCTGAAGACAAAGAAATTCATAAAAAAGTCGAGGAATATAGCAACACATTGATTCAGCAAATTGACACCATGAGTAAAATTGCAGAAGCCTTTTCTAGTTTTGCAAAAATGCCCACTCAAAAATTAGAACCTTTGGATTTAGTTAAAGTAGTGGAGCACGCCTTGGATATTTTCCCGGATGCTATTATTTCATTTTCTAGCGCTAAAGGAGCCCTAGAAGCGGACTTTGACAGAGATCAGTTGAATCGCATCGTAACCAATCTTGTTAAAAATGCCATTCAATCTATTCCAGATAATAAAATGCCTAAAATTGAAGTCAACTTATATGAAGAAAATAGCCGAATTCACATCAAAGTTAAAGATAACGGTAGTGGCATAGAAGATGCGATTGCAGAGAAAATATTTGAGCCTAAATTCACAACTAAAACAAGTGGGATGGGGCTTGGTTTACCCATAGTTAAAAACATCATTGAAGCCTATGACGGCAACATTACTTATGAAACAATTTTAG
>CAJWNW010000075.1 GCA_913044085.1 uncultured Flavobacteriaceae bacterium
TACAAAAACAAAAAATATTTGTAGAATTGATTATATTATGCAAATAATCAAATCATGTAACTTTTTAAGCCAATCAAAAAATCAATTATTTTATTTTCCGCTGTATCTCATTTATTATACGGTTTTTTTTCTTTCACGCTTCCGTTTTATAAAACTGAATTCATTCGATACGGGTTTGAAGACTACCGATGGCTTATTGGAGGCGCCCAAATAGTGTTAGGTGTCAGTCTTTTAATTGGTTTGAAATCCAACAACTTAAGGTTTTTTTCATCACTTGGGTTGGCTTTACTTATGGCGGGTGCCTTAGCTACCCGAATGTATATTGGGGACAGCTTTTTAGCTTCTGCTCCCGCATTTGTTTATTTGGTTCTTAATTTATATATTTTCAGTGACATTTTAAAAAATAAAAAATGAGATATTTAAAACATATTTTAATGCTATTCGTCTCTTTCGTTGTACTCAATGTGTGGTTATTTAGGTTTAATAAAGCAACTACCTATCGTGGCGGTAACGCTACTAATATGCTTGAGGAGTTTATGGTATATGGTTTTGATAAGACTTTTTTGTATTTCATAGGAGGCCTAAAAATAGCGGCAGCTTTAGGTTTGTTATTGGGTTTGTTTTACAAAAAGTTTGTCATCCCTTGTGCATCCATTATTACGCTGATTATGATAGGTGCGGTGGCCATGCACTTTAAGGTTTCAGATGAGGCCCATAAGTTTTTTCCAGCTGGATTGATGCTAATCTGTGGTTTGACAATCATTCTTTTATCTAAAAGAGAAAACAAGACCACCTTGTAAAGGTTGGTTTTTAATCATCCTCACTTAATATTTTTTTGATAGACCGAATGCAGTGTTTGGCTCATTTCAGCAGCAATACTTTGAAACTCTTTTTTGTAGACAACATTTGTATTTTCAACTTTGTTTTCCCTGTGGTCGTAAAGCATTTTATCCTGAATGGAGCTGTCCTTCAAGTTTATAAATTCTGTATAACTAAATGCCTTTGTTTTCAGTGTAAAACCGTTTGTTCTTTTAATTAATATGTGCTTCCTGCCTTCCAGTTCTGGATTTTTCAAAATAGGTACTAGGCTAGTGCCATCCAGTTGTTCCTCAGGTGCTTTTAACCTGCATAACTCAACTAATGTTGGATAAATATCTATTAAGGATGTTAATGCATTTGTTGTTCCACTGGTTTTTGAAAACGGATTGTAAATAATTAGTGGTACCTGAGTAGCGGTGTTGTAATTTGTAAACTTTGTCCATTGTGTGTGTTCTTGCAGATTGTATCCATGATCCGAAACCAATATTACAAGGGTGTTTTTGGATAGCTTTTGAGCATCTAATTCCTTTAAAATTTTTCCAATCAAGGCGTCAGTGTAAGACACTGTAGCATAATACCCGTGTATTAAATCAATGGCCAAACTGTCTGAGACCTGTCCTTTTTTTGGGATGTTAGAATAGCTGCGCATCTCAGCCCAGTTACTAATGCTTATTTCTGGAGCATCTTTCGGGGTGTAATTATAATTTTCCGGTTGTTTGATGGTTTTTCTGTCATATAAATCCCAATACTTTTTAGGGGCATTAAAAGGTAGGTGTGGATTGATAAAACCTGCAGTTAGAAAAAATGGTTTTTGACTCTTTTTTAATTGTTTTAGGTCTTGAATCACTTTTTGAGTCAGCAATCCGTCAATGTAAGTACTGTCAGAAACAGCTGCACTTTCATAAGCAGGGCCCATGTCGGTTGCTTCGTATTGCGCGCGATTGTCAGGATTCTGATAATCTTTCCACAATGATTGCCAATAATTAGTTGGGGTCATCCCTTTGTTATTTTTATCAAAAGCATATGGCCGCCAAACCTCTTCCCAGTCGCTTTCTCTGTCGTCTAAATGGTGGTAAATTTTTCCATTGGAAATGGTTGTGTAGCCATTGTTTTTAAATAATTGCGGCAGGGTGATAACCTCCGGTGTTTCCCTTTCAACAAAGGTTTTATAATCTAAAAACCGATTTTTTGTGGGTAACATCCCAGTCAACATGCTGGCGCGAGAGGCGCCACATACAGGTACATTGCAGTAGGCATTGGTAAATTTGACCCCCTTTTCTGCCAGCGCATCAATATTAGGAGATTGAATGTGCTTTGCGCCATAACTAGCTAGTTCAGGTCGTAAATCATCTACGTACAACAAGAGAATATTTGGCTTTAGGTAGGGCTTTTCGAACATGATTCCCTTGCAGTTTGAAAATATCAAAATGAAAATAAAGCACAGTTTTTCCATAATAAATTTATTTACATCATAAATGTAATTAATTTAAAATTCTATCAGAGCTATGTGGTGCTAATAAATCGATTAATGATATAAATAATTACATTGATATTTTTATTAATTTTGTTTTGAGAAACCCAAAGAAGACTACGTTTTTTAATTATTTTTTAAGTATTAAAACCGAATTAATCATGGCTATAGAAAGAATCTTTCAAATTATATTATTTCTTTTACCAACTTTGTTCTTCCCATCATTTGAGGGGCTTTTTTTGAGCTCAAATGAAAAGGTTTCTAGAGTTTTTTATGAGCCAACCTATGAAGTTAATGTGCAACGCGATGTTATTTATGGTTATGGACTAAGCCACGATTCCTTTAACCTAGAAAACCCCAAGCAAATTCCTTTAAAATTAGATGTATATACACCCCAAAATAAATCTTCAAATCGTCCCATTGTAGTCTTAATTCATGGTGGAGGGTTTAGAGGTGGTAGCAAAGAAAAGCCACCATTTATTGCAATGTCAAATTTTTTTGCTTCCAGAGGTTGGGTTGTTTTCAACATTAATTACCGACTTTTGAAAGACTTTGGAAGCGTTCCTAAAGTATGGGAGGCTTATGTTGACAAACAAACCATTCCTTCAAAAAGAATGCAAAACAAAGCAGTGTATCCTGCATTAAGAGATGCCAAGGCAGCCCTTCGTTGGGTTATAGCGAACAGAACAGAATACGGTATCAATACGGATTATATTACAGTTGGCGGGGGCTCTGCGGGAGCTTTTTCAGCCGTTGGAATTGGAATTACTGAAAATGAAGATTACAGAGACGAATTATCAGTTGAACAGGACCCGACGCTATTATCTACAAATCTAAGTGAGTTGTTTGAAGTGAAAACAATTCTTAACTTTTGGGGAGGCAAAGACTGTGTCGACGCCATTTCTATTTTTAAAAACAAACAATTTTACAGCAAAAGTAACCCATCATTATTTACAGCGCACGGCACTAATGACCAGATTGTTAATTATGAAAAAGCGGAAGACTTGAAGACTATCTATGAAGCCACAGGGGCGGATTATATTCTTTACCCACTTGAAGGAAAAGGACATGGACCATGGAATTATAGTAAAAATGGAAATAGTTTAGGGGATTTAGCACTTAAATTCATTGTAGCACAACAGCAACTTGAAATACTTTAGTTGCAGGACGGTCTTTGATTTAAATCCCCTAAATTATTTAATGACTATAAGGAAATGATGAGTGGTGTAAGTCAATTTTTAACACATCGCCTTGTAATTGGTAGCCGAAGGTGTATTCAACCTTGGCCTCATCTCCGTTTAAATCGGTGAAAAAATAATTTCCCATAGCAATTGCTCTTTTTTCTTCAAGTATGATCCCTGTATTTTCAAAGCGCACTTTTGTCCAAGGCTGAATTGCAAACCCCTTATCTTCTTTACAATTTCTGTCATCACCTGCAATGAAATAGGATAATGCTTCCCCCTTTGAAGGTCTAAATTGTTCTATCTCACACTTGGTGGGCTTAAATAAAACAGTGGCATTGTTAAATGCATAGCGCGCGTCAAGAAATGCACTAGCAAAAGCTTCGCATTCTGCTCTTTTTTCTTTTAATGCACCTATGCTAACGACGCCGCTTCCCCATTTTTCCTGGGCTTCTAATACTTGTTCTTTTGTAATCATTTTGAGTTTATTTTAAGGGTTATGTATTTATTTTTGTTGTGTGTAAATTCAGTTTTTTGTTTTACAAGTCTTTGTTTATTTTGTTTGTTAAATCCGTGTTGAAAATCAATCCAAATTGTAAAAAGGTTTTGGATGCTGTTTGCACCTCTTGCCTCAACACCCCAACTTGAAAATGAATGTTGTCGGCATATTGGTACCCTATGCCTCCATATAATCTGTTTCGGTCAAAAAAGGTAGCTTTTTCATTGATGAAAATTTCATCGTAAACACCCAAGTACATTGTGCCTGTTTCTATTTTTGGCCGATTAAGGGGTACAAAAAGCATCAACCTGTAGCGAAACCGCATTTTAAAATCTGTTTCTACAAAGCGTTCCTCTAATCTGTAGCGGTGCTCAAATTTTACACGGCCAATATTGTTTGTTGTTAATAATTGCTGCCAAATCCTATGCTCTTCAATTTCAGGGCTTTTCCTTTCAGACTTATAAACATGGTTACCAATGTGTGCATATCCAAAAGTTACAGAAGCATTGGGTTTAATGTGGTAATTGAGCCCTGTTCTGAGCAATAGTTGTTCGATATTCGTCGGGCTAATTGTGTGGTTTCTGTACTGCGCTTCAGAATGAATACTGAGTTTTTCACTTATTTTATTGGAGCCAAAATACATCAACCAATTACCAGTATCTTGCTGTGAAAATCCTATCAATGGTCCTAAAATGAAGATTGTAATACAGTTTTTTATTTTCTGATTCATGAATTTTTAAATGAATGAGGATTATTACTTAACTTTATAGCGTTTAATACAAGGTTTATATAAAAGCGTGTGATATTATTCTTTCCTTCTTTAAAATCTGTCAATGAAGGGAGGTGCGCAGCAAAAAAACGCTGGTTGTGTGCCCCTTCAATTACAGTTGAAATTAGCATGTGAGGAAATTCAAATTCGGGATTGTATTCCAAGACAAAATCACTTACGCGTTGCACCACATGTTTGTATGTTTTAAAAAACCCCTTTTCGTTTTCACTGTCAATGTCTTTGTTGTGATACGCTTTGGAGGATTCCATGATGATGATTTTATTCAATAAAATTTCATTGATAAAAGAGAAATCGCTGTCTTGTTTGATGTCGGCAGCAAGCATTTCAATAGAAAGCTTAATTTTCTCTTTTGCGTCATTTATATTGGCAGTTTGTAGAACTATCTTATAATCCATCCAACTCCAATACCAATTGACCAGATAAATTAGTAAAGTGTGTTTATTGGCGAAATAACGATATACCGAACTTTCATTAGATCCAATGGCTAATCCTAATTTTTTAAATGTAAAAGCTTCAAAGCCCATGGAGTTAATCATTTCAATGCTTTTGCATATAATGTGTCTTCCAAGCTCCGAAGACTCAGGATCTTTGGAGTATAAAGTAGGGTTGATATGTATTCGGACATTTAAACTTTTCATAGTATACTACGCAAATATAATAGTATTACTATTAATTTAATGTAAAGATTTCTAAAAAAAAGGCCTTCATGTGCCCTTTGGAGTTGTATTATAAAGCTTTTTTCCCCTTTAGTTTCTGTTTGTCTTTACATTGTAATTTAATATCTTGTTGCAAGTTTAATTGGTAAAGAATCTTTTATTTTAGTCCTTTGATTTTTCTTGGACTTCATGAAATTTATGATATGTAATTATAATGTCGAGGTTTTGTGTTCTATAATTTTGCCCTCTAACTTAATTAAATTCATATTAAACGTCCTAAGAAATTAATAAACTTTGGCCATACAGTTTTGTACACTTCACAATCCAGTATTGTATGGGTCTTTTTTTTATATGTAGTGTTTAATTAAAAAGTTGTATTTTGCGATGCGCTTAAATTTTCCAAGACTTATTTGATAAATTGCCGGCTTAAGTAATTAAAACTAGTTAAAAATGAGACCTTTTCAATATATATTTGTCTTTTTTTTTAGTGCCTGGGTTTTCGCACAAGAACATCCGTTGGTGATGTCCTTTGCACCAGACAATTATGCTGCTGAAAACCAAAACTGGGACATTGCGCAAACAGATAATCAGTTCATGTATTTTGCAAATAACTCTGGACTCTTAGAGTTCAATGGCTCTAAGTGGGAACTCTATCCTATTCCCTATAATCAAATCAATAATTCTATTGTTCGCTCGGTTAAAGCCGTTGGCAATATGGTTTACACTGGAAGCTACATGGATTTTGGTGTTTGGAAAAAAAATAAGTTTGGTACACTAGAGTACGAATCTATCCCTGATAAACTAAGAATCGACGTACAACAAGAAGAACAGTTTTGGAATATTGAAGTTATCGATAGCTCGATTCTTTTTCAATCACTTTCAAGAATTTATTTAATCAATCTATTGAATAACAATGTGACAATAATTGAGTCAGAGGAGGAAATTTGGAATACATTTTATATTGAAGACACTGTTTACTTTGCAAAGAAAAACAAAGGAGTTTACAAAATTGTAAATGGTGAAGTAGTTTTGTTTAGTACACATCCTAAACTTTTGTCTTCTAAGCTTGTCGGTATTTCTAAACTTGATAATAAGCATATGTTTATTACTCGAAACAATGGTATTTTATATTTTGAAAACAATGTCTTAAAACAATTGCAATTAAGCCCAGATATTGATGTGTCCAAATTGGCGATTTACAGCAGTTTACAATTAAATGATTCCAGCCTCGTTTTAGGCACCATTTCAAACGGGATCATTCATCTAAATCCAGACGGAAGTTTGAAATATAAAATTGATTTCCAAAAAGGTTTAACAAACAATACCATTTTATCTATTTTCCAAGACAAAAAAAACAACTTATGGCTTGGGTTAGATATCGGAATAAGTCATGTGAACTTATCCTCAAAATTTAGGGTGTATGAAGATGCCACTGGTCAAATAGGCACCGTTTATGCATCCATCGTTCACAAGAATAATTTATACCTAGGAACCAACCAAGGACTATTTGTAAAGCCAAGAGGCTTTGATGGTCCTTTTGATTTCGTGGAGGGTACTAGTGGTCAAGTTTGGACTCTAAAAGTCATTGATGAGGTGCTTTTTTGTGGGCATAACAAAGGCACATTTATTATTGAAAATAAAAGGATAAAATCTGAACTATTGGATGCCGGTGGTAGTTGGGAGTTCAAAAAAATAAATAATTCAAACTTGATTTTACAAGGAAATTATAAAGGCCTTCATATACTTAAAAAATTATCCGGAGAATGGCGTTACAGTCATAAAATCAGGGGATTTGATATTTCCAGCCGTTTTTTTCAAATTATCAACACAACAATATACGTCAATCATGAAATTAGGGGATTGTTTAAGCTTGAAATGACCCACGATTTTGGCCGTCTTAAAAACCACATATTAGTTGAAGATATTGATAAGGGCAGTGGTTCTAATTTTATAAACTTTTTAGATGATTATTACTACACCTCATCCAGTGGGGTTTATGTCCTAGAAAAAAGTACCAACACATTCCAAAAATCAACCGATTTAACACCCGAAATATTAAATGATTTTAGTGCTACTACAACGCTTTTCGATATCAACTCAACTCAAGATATGAAATGGTGCTTTAACGGAAATAATATTTTAATGATGTCACCAGGCGTCATAAGTAACAAGCCAAAGATTGAGCAAATTCCAATTGTATATTCAAATTTTAGAAATGTAGTTATGGGATTTGAAAAC
>CAJWNW010000076.1 GCA_913044085.1 uncultured Flavobacteriaceae bacterium
ACCACTTCCACTTTCACCAACTAAGCCCATGATATCACTTTGTTTTATTATTATATCGGCTTGTTTAACTGCACTTGTATTACCAAAGTTAATACTTAGATCTTTAATTTTGATCAGGTTATTTTTATTTTGCATCAGTCAATACTATTTTCGAAGTTTAGGATCAAGAATATCACGAAGACTTTCCCCTAACGATGTAAACGCTATCGTTGTAAGAATAAGTGGTAATCCAGCTGAGAATACTATCCAAGGCGTATTTCTAATAAATTGAAAACCATCATTTAATATTGAACCCCAACTAGGTGCAGGTGGTCGTACGCCGAGGCCAAGAAAACTAAGCCCTGCCTCAACTCCGATAACTAGGGGGATGTCCATGCTTGCAACAATCACAACAGGGCCGATTACATTTGGAAGAATATGTAAACGTAAAATGCGTTGCAGACTTGATCCCATTGCTCGTTGTGCCTCTATAAATTCAGAATTGCGGAGGGACATAACCTGAGTGCGAACTAATCTGGCGTAAGAAGGAAATATAGAAAAAACAATTACTATCGTTATCGAATTCAAACTTGGACCAAATAACGCTACAATTGTTAAAGCAAACATTATACCTGGGAATGATCTTACAGTGTCAAATAATAATAGTAGAGCTGAGTCAATCCAACGGTTGGTAAATGCCGCTATCATACCGAGAATTATTCCAATTATCAGCGCAATTGATACGGAAGTAATTGCCAAATATAAAGCAATTTTTGTTCCAACAATTAATCGTGAAAGTACATCACGTCCAAGTTGATCTGTTCCTAACCAATGATCCCAACTAGGGTCAGATAATTTGTTTGGAATGTCAATTTTAATAGGATCATAAGGTGAAATATAATCTGCCGTAATTCCAACTAAGAAAAATAATAATACAATTACTAAACTTGAAGCTGCTAATGGAGTAGAAAAAAGTTTACTAATAATTTGTGAAATGCCATTAAGTTTAGTTGAGTTTTTGAAGTCAATTTTGTTCATGATTTGAATTTTCGAGATTTCGGATCAAGCATAACATTCAATAAATCTGATAAAGTAGTTGCCACTACTATGAATATAGTGCCAGCTAAAACAGTTCCCATAACAACTGGATAATTTCTGCTGATAACAGCCTCATAAATTAACTTACCAATACCTGGTCGAGAAAATAAAATTTCTACAATAACAGCCGTTGAAAGTATGAAACCAATACTAACTCCCAAAACGGTAAATGTAACTGGAAGTGCTACTCGTAATACATAATCTCTTAGAACTTTGTTTTCAGGAATTCCAAATGCACGAGCTGTTTTAACATGATTTAACATAAGCACTTCTAACACAGAAGCTCTTACTAAACGTGACACATATCCAATCCAAGTCAAACCTATAGCTAGTGTTGGTAGTACCAAGTGTTTTAAAATTTCCCAAAAGCCCTCACCCACACCAATCGCAGGTAATAATTTTAATTGTATTGCAAAAAGTAATATCAAATAAAGACCTATTACGATTGGCGGTACTGCAATTATAGAAACTGAAATTACACCACTAATTTGATCAAATAATCCACCTCGATGAACAGCAGCATAAGTTCCAATAGGAATACCCATCAAAGCTACCAATACAACTGAAATGACAAGCGTTAAAGTGTATGGCGCTTGCTCTAATATTAACGAAGTAACAGGTCGATTTGATGTTAGGTCAACTCCCAAATCACCCTGAATGAGTCCTAGAAAAAAATAGTAAATTTGAACAAAGACTGGGTCATTTAAATGTAATCTTTCACGTAGTGCCTCTTTCAGTTCTGGTGTAGCACGTGGTCCAAGCATCACATTAACAGGATCACCCGGGACAAATTGGATCATAATAAACAATAATGTTGTTGCGAGTAGAATAATAAGTATCGCGACAAAAATTCTCTGAATTGTATAACTAATCATATAAACCAGTTATATTGATCATTTTAACTAAAATCCTTTTCGGGGGATTTTTTCATTCCATATTCGACAAAAAATTTCCTTGTCATCTTCGAAAGCTTTTAACTCTCCATTTAAAAAAAAGTTTTCTTTATCGCAAGTAACCGTCATTTGACCTTGTGTAGCAACATTCCAACCCTTTCGTTTATAACCCATACTGAACTGATACTCAGCTTTTGCCATTAAAACATCATTATCTGCAATTTCAAAACTATCTTGAGAATGACAAGTAGCTGTTAGATTTGCTGACTTAATAAATTGATCACCATGATCATATTTTAAAACTAGAGATTTTTTACCTTTAGATAAATCATGGGTAATGTATCGGCTATGAGACCCTTCTTTTTCCTGAACAAATCCACCGTGTTTTGCAACCCTTGGTTGAGAAAATAATACACGTGATAAATCGCTTGGGGCTAGATTATGATTTGGTAGATTTAAAGAACAATTTTTTAAGTTTAAAGTCAGTTCATGATTATCAGCAACTGGCCAAGCCATTGGCCACATTGCGTTTGAAACAGAAACTCGAAGTTTGTGGCCTTTAACAATTCGATGTGCAATATCATTCAAATTATATTGGATACGATAGGCAGTACCGGCTTCTACCTTGGCGCAAACTTCTCGGCCATCTCGTTGTGATAAATTTACGACTCCGTAAGTGATAAGCGTTGATGAGCCATTTTCATCAACATCACATAATCTTACCGCTAAAAGACCGCTTTTAGCATTACTGCTGACCTCAAAATCAATAGCGCTTGTTCCAATAATATCGATTGGCTCTTCTAGTGGCGCAGTATCAAAGCATAATGATCCTGCATCCTCACTGCGTTGATCCCCCGGCATTTGTGCTAAGGATGGATCGGAATAAAGAGGCATATAATCACCAATAAGCATACCTAATGATTGTGGTGAACTTATAGACTTAGAACCGTCAATAGGTTTGTCTACTAATCCATCGTAACCAAGCCAATAAGTTTTAAAATTTAATGACTCATCTGGCCATTTATCTGCATCCAACCAAACACCTGGTCTAATTGCGTGACAAGGATCGGGTGATATTTCTTGCTGACGAAAAACAGTTAACATCGGCTCATCTTCAATTCCGTTTTTATCTTCCTTTAGCCAACGATCAAACCACCGTAACATTTCATCAAGAAAGTTAACACCAGGTCCGGGTAAAGCCCTATCAGGAAAAAGATGACCCCAAGGCCCGATAAGACCCTTTCGTGAAACCTTAAGATTTTTCATCAATCTCATCACTGTATTAGGCCAGCAATCTGTCCAACCGCTTATTGCATAAACTGGTATTTTGATGAGATCATAATTTTTACAAATTGTTCCTTGTAACCAGTAATCGTCACGTTGCTGATGCTCTAGCCAAATTTTCATAAATAAGTCTGGTTCCTTTAAACGGCGCATCCATGCATCACGCCAATTCTCTCCATAAATTTCAGGATCTGGTGGTCGACCATTGAAAGCAAACATTGTGCCACCCCAGCCAAGAGTCTCGCCAGCGAAGCCACCGACAAAATAACCTGCATCATCATAGTAACGATCAACTGAAGCACCAACTGGAATAATAGTCTTTAGTGCCGAGGGTTGGTGTGAGGCGAGTTGTAGAGTTGTAATTCCTCCCCATGACAGTCCAAACATTCCCACTGATCCTGTAGACCAAGGTTGGGAAGCCAACCAATCAATTACCTCCAAACCATCTTGTTGTTCGATGGGTAAATATTCGTCAAGTTGTATGCCTTCTGAGTCACCTGAACCACGCATATCTACACGCGCACAGACATAGCCATGTCCCGCTAAGTATCCATGCTGTTCTTCGTCTCGTAATCGTGTGCCGTCACGTTTGCGATATGGAATATATTCTAAGATTGCAGGATATTTTCCAGATGTCTCAGGTCTCCACAGGCGTGCGGCTAATTTTGTGCCATCTTTAAGTGGAATAAAAATTTCTTCCTCGATTACACGAAAAGGTAAATCTTGGGTATCAATTTCAAGAGTTGGTTCAGAAATAGAAGATGAATTCAAATCCATTTTATAAAAACACTAAGTAGATATTAAGATATATTTGTCTATTGGCGGCATAGGATAACCGCCAATAGAATTTTTGTAAATTAATTACTTGTCTATCTATTTAGCCGGTGAGAAAGCTTTCAAGTTATAATCACCATTTGGCAATAGACCAGGATTGATTGAGTTTTTATAAATCACACTTTTTGGTGGATGAATAAGCCAAACAAAAGAGTGGGATGCATCCATAATATCCTGCATTTCGTGATAAATTTTTGCTCGTTTATCAAAATCTGTTTCAGAAATAGCAGCATAGTGTAATTTTTCATACTCCTCGCTGTTAAACCATTCCCAGTTCCAAATCCCAGCTTGACCAGGAAGGAACCATTGTGTGGACCATGCAGGATCAGGAGGGCTTGCATATTCTTTAAGTGTCATTTGAAGGTTGGTGCCTTTTTCATCGCCCAAGCTCCAGAATGTTCCACCATCGTGTGTGTTCAATTGAACATTAATACCTATTTCAGCAAGGTTAGCTTGAATAATTAAACCTGCAGTTTGTTCATCCTTAGAATTTTGCAATTCTAATTCCACGTTTAAAGAGTCTATACCCGCATCTGCTAACAATGCCTTTGCTCCATCAACATCACGAGCAGGTTGTGCTTCTTTACTGAAACCGATTAAACCAGGAGCTATCAATCCAGTCGAGCGATCAGGAATTCCAAAATATGCACCTTCAATAATTGCATCAACGTCGATTGCTTTTGTGATAGCTTGACGAACACGTACATCTTGTAACGCTGGATTTTCTGCATTCAAGCCTACCCATGTATATCTGGCTGTTGGACGAACTTCTAAAACAGAGTCAGCAGGCATATTCGCTTGCAATTCTTGTACCGAGCTAATTGCGATTTTAGAAACATCAATTTGCCCAGCTTCAAATGCAACTTCAGCAGATTTTGCGTCACTGATTGGTATTAAAATTACTCGATCATATGCAGGTTTTTTACCAACATTCCAGCCATCATGTGCGACTAGTACGGTTTGTTTACCTTGTTCCCATTTTTCGATTTTATATGGTCCAGCAGTCGCACCGGGTTCAGTAGTGAATTTTCCTCCAGCAGCTTCTGTAGAAGCTTTATTAACGATTGCACCACCTGTGTAAGGCAACGTACTCCACCAAACAGGTGCAAAAGGTTCATTAAAATGGATGATGCCGCTGTATTTATCAACAACTTCAACATCTTTTAATGCCGCCCAGTCACCACTATTAGGAGCAGCTAGATCTTCATCAATATAACGCTCAAATGAATATTCGACATCTTCGGCTGTTACCTCTCCATAACCACCAGTCCACATTAATCCTTTTTTTAGCGTAAACTTTATCGTTAGTGGGTCTACTTGCTCAATTGACTCTGCAGCTGACAATTCATACTCCCAATTAGTTCCTGACTTAAATTCAATTAACTTTGGAAATATTGCGTCGATAACGGTCTGATCTGATTTACTTTGCCAAAAAGCTGGATCAAGCTGTCCAAAATCAGCTGGTGTTTGCATCCTAAGTTCATCTGCATGTACAGCAAAAGTACCAAAAAATGCAATAAACACTGCAACCACTTGGCAAAATTTAATTAATAATCTATTTATTTTCGTCATGTTTCCTCCTTATATAAAAATGACAAATTGCCAAGTAATACTCAATAAAAGGCAACGTTTAAAAATATAATTGTCGGAATATATCTAATCAATGTTATAAGTAACAATTAGAGACTAATATAGTAATAAACTTGTGTCATTTTGTGTCAAAGTAGATAATTTTATAATATGGAGATAGTATTTTGAAAGATAAAGATGTTTTTGCAAAAAATCTTCGTCTACTTATTAGTTATAGTAAATCAATAAGTTCTATCAGTAGCGATTTAGAAATATCTCGTCAACAATTCACCAGATATCTTGCAGGAAAAAATCTACCATCAGTAAGAAATATGCGAAAGATTTCAGATTACTTTGGTGTTGATGAAACAGAAATTTTAATGCCTGTAGAAGATTTTCATAAAATAATTTCTCTTAATCCGCCACGTTCAGTTCAAACTGACCCAGTTAAATCATTTTTTACTTCTGACGGACATAGAAACTTGAACAATCAAAATGAAATAAAAAAATATCTAGGATTTTATTATTCACATTTCATTATGGCAGATACACCAGACAAAATTACAAGATCATTATTATGTATTTATGAATTTGGTGGAAATATTCTAACAAAGAATATTGAACGCTATCCATTTCAGGGTGATGGCGCTGCCCCAATTAACAAATTTGAAGGTGTTGCCCTTTTAAACGCTGAACGATTATTTATATACGAGAGAGAAAAAGTACCGGGAAGCCGAATTTGGCAGACTGTTGTCTATACGAGTAATTTTAAATATTCAACTTATCTATCGGGTCTATCTATGGGTATTGCTAGCCAAGCTATCGGTGATATTGCTTGCTATCGTGTTGTTTATGAATTTTTGGGCACAAACATTAACACTCGTATGGCATTGCGTGGTTGTGGCTCTTTTGATATTAACTCAACTACTATTTCAAAATTTATTCGTGATCGTGTTGTGAATGATATCCGACAAAATGAAGTAGCTTTCGTACCACGGACCTAACAAACAACACAAGGAATTTTATAAAATAAATAATATATCTATATGGTAGATGTAGAAGTCTAAGTAATAATAGGTTTACAGAATTATATATAAAAAAAGATCTAGAATTTAATGCCGTAATATAATATCCAAAAATTAGCATCACTAACTCCTCCTACAGAGTTATAATATGTTACTCCATATCTAACTTTATCATCTTCAACACCACCTCCAAAAAGGAAATTCATACCCGATTCTGAAGCACTTGCTAAATTATAAGTGGTTCCACCAATAGTGATGTTTGCAACGCCATCAATCTTACTTTGGTGAACGCCGCCTTTGAAAAATAAACCATCGTTTTTGATGCCATAGGATGCTTCAAACCCAGAAGCTGTGTAACCCTCTGTGGCACTTACACCTGACAAAGTGTATTTGGCATCTAAAGAACCCGACATAAAATATCCGACATCTAAAAATGACTCACTAGTCAACTCTTGTTCATAAAAGAATCGTCCATACCATGTAGCTCGTTCCCACTCAGCAAGAACGGTTGAGCCAGAAAGATTTGCAATTTGCTGAGCTTTATCTTCGGCACCAATATCACCGTAAGCCAAACCACCCTCAATACCTGCGCCACTCTCCGCAAAAGCCTTTGTGCAGAAAAATAACAATAAAAATATTTTTATCTTTAACATAATTCAAAATAACATGTAAAATTAAATCAGGAAAGTCAAAATTATTAACATTTTTATATTATAAAAATGATCATTGTAAAAATTTTCTAAATAATTCTCCTACCCTCAGAAAGAGAATTTTGATTGATTCAACATCTTATGAGTTGGAATAATAACCTTTGAATTAGGGAACAAATCCCTAGGGGAATCTGTTCTTTATTGTAATCAGTTCCATTGTTATTGTCTAAATGTACATGGGGGTTCTCGTTCACCCACATAATGAAATTTTATGGAATTAGACGACATGGTTTATTGATT
>CAJWNW010000077.1 GCA_913044085.1 uncultured Flavobacteriaceae bacterium
GCAGATCTAACAATCAAAGAAATCACAAAAGAAATTTCATTTGAAATGGCGGTTACTAAAAATTCGGCCACAGCTAATTTAAAAATTGACCGCACTCAATTCAATATTACTTATAAATCTGCCAGTTTGAGCAATGTTCTCAAGGACAAAGCCATTTACGACGAATTTGATTTGAGTGTCAAACTGGTATTTTAAAAAAGAAAAAAATTGGCAGAATAAAAAAAGGTTTATATATTTGGAATATTGTGAAAATTAACAAACAAAATACATGGTGGTGGACAACTCGATTTTAATTATCGTGAACACTCCTAGTATAAAAATTTATCAAGGCTTGTCATCACGACAAGCCTTTTTTTTATGATGAAAACTTATAAATTAAAAACACATTACAAGAAAATATTGGCAGACACCTTGTCACCAGTGAGCATTTATCTAAAAATTAGAGATAAGTTCCCCAACAGTATGTTGCTAGAAAGCAGTGATTACCACGGCAATGACAACAGTTTCTCTTATATCTGTTGCAACCCCATTGCCAGCTTAAAAATTGAAGGCAATCTGCTTACAAAAACGTTCCCAGATCAAACAAAACAGAATTACGAGATTAACCCTGAAAAAGTAACACAAGAAATTGACCAATTCACCAAACAATTTGAAACAAGTGAAGCGGAAACTTTTAAATTTATCAACAATGGACTTTTCGGATATACTTCCTATGACGCAGTAAAGTATTTTGAAACCATTGAAATTTCAGAGAAGGAAAATCCTGTAAAAATTCCTGAAATTCAATACGCAGTGTACCAAAACATCATTGCCATCAATCATTTCAAAAATGAGGCCTACATATTTGCCCATTGTTATAAAAATGAAAGTAATATTGAAGCGCTTCACCATATTATTACAATGGATCGATTTGCGATGTACGATTTCGAAACCACAGGAAAAATTAGCTCCAATCTAACAGATGAAGAATTCAAATCAAATATTGAAATTGTAAAAAAACACTGCCAAAGAGGCGATGTGTTTCAACTTGTTTTGTCTAGAAAATTTCAACAGGGTTTTAAAGGCGATGATTTTAATGTCTACCGTGCGCTTAGGAGTATTAACCCCTCTCCTTATCTCTTCTACTTTGATTATGGTACGTTTAAAATTTTCGGGAGTTCACCTGAAGCTCAGCTTGTTGTAAAAAACAAAATTGCTGAAATTCATCCAATTGCTGGAACTTTTGCACGCTCTGGAGACGACACGAAAGATACCGCAATAGCCAAGGCCTTAGTGGCCGATGAAAAAGAAAACAGTGAACATGTGATGTTGGTAGATTTGGCACGAAACGATCTCAGCCGTCATTGCTCAAACGTCAGTGTTGATAATTATAAAGAGATACAGTTTTTTTCACACGTCATTCATCTGGTTAGTAAAGTGATTGGAAATGTTCGAAAAAAAATAAACACCATGCAAATTGTCGCTGACACTTTCCCCGCAGGAACGCTTTCAGGGGCCCCCAAATATAAAGCGATGGAACTCATTGAGGCTTATGAAAAAACAAGTAGAGGTTTTTATGGAGGTGCCATAGGGTTTATGGATTTTAAAGGCAATTACAACCATGCAATTATGATCCGAACGTTCTTGAGTAAAAACCAGCAATTGCACTGGCAGGCCGGCGCAGGTATTGTCTCAAAATCAAAACCTGAAAATGAATTACAAGAAGTGTACAATAAATTAGGAGCGCTTACAAAAGCCATCAAACGTGCAGAAACAATTTAAAATGAAACACATTTTAGTTATAGATAATTACGACAGCTTTACTTACAATCTAGTACATTATTTGGAAGATTTAGATTGCAAGGTGACGGTTGCAAGAAATGATCAAATTAAATTAGAGGCCGTGGCAGCCTTTGATAAGATTGTATTGTCACCAGGCCCTGGAATTCCAGACGAAGCCGGTTTACTTAAATCTATTATTAAAACGTATGCCAAAACAAAAAGTATTTTAGGTGTTTGTTTGGGCATGCAAGCCATTGGAGAGGTCTTTGGCGCCAAACTTAAAAATTTAAGCACTGTTTACCATGGGATTCAGACGACGGTCAAAGTAAATTCAAAAAAGGAATTATTGTTTAAAAACTTAGGCCCCGAGATTAAAGTGGGACGCTACCATTCTTGGGTTGTTGAAGATGATCTTCCGAATTGCTTCGACATTACTTCGGTAGATGAAAATGGTCAAATTATGGCAATTCGACATAAGGAATTAGATATCAAAGGAGTACAATTTCATCCCGAGTCTGTACTTACCCCAGATGGAAAAACAATACTAAAAAACTGGATCAATTCATAAAATGAAAGTACTATTAAATCGGCTTATCAATCACGAAAGCATTAGCGCAAAGGAGGCCAAAAAAATTTTAATCAGCATCTCAAAAGGAGATTACAATGCATCTCAAATTGCATCCTTTTTAACTGTATATATGATGCGGAGTATCACAGTTGAAGAATTACAAGGATTCCGAGATGCCTTGCTTGAATTGTGTATTGCTGTAGACTTAGAAGCCTATAATCCAATTGATTTGTGTGGAACAGGCGGTGATGGAAAAGACACTTTTAACATCTCTACGCTATCTTCATTCGTAACAGCAGGAGCTGGAGTTCCAGTGGCCAAACACGGTAACTATGGGGTCTCATCGGCCTGTGGGTCGTCTAATGTTTTAGAAGCCTTGGGCGTCACTTTTTCAAATGACAAAGACCACTTAAAGCGCGCCATTGAAACCGCCAATATCTGTGTATTACATGCACCTTTGTTTCATCCTGCCATGAAAAATGTAGCTCCAATTCGAAAGGCATTGGGCATTAAAACCTTTTTTAATATGCTTGGTCCCATGGTCAATCCATCATTTCCAAAACATCAAATGGTTGGGGTCTTTAATCTTGAATTGTTGCGTCTATATAATTACCTCTATCAAAAAACAGATAAAAACTACAGCATCGTACATGATTTAGGGGGGTATGACGAACTGTCTCTGACCCAAAGCGCAAAAATAGCTTCTAACCACTCCGAGTGTTTATTTTCACCTGATGATTTAGCATTAGAACCTGTTGAAGAAGCTGCTATATTTGGCGGAAATACAATTAAAGAGGCCACTCAAATTTTTGAATCTATTATTTCTGGAAATGGCAGCGTAGCGCAAAAAAATGTGGTCTGTGCCAATGCAGGACTGGCCATTGCTACGGCCAAAAAAATTTCTCACGAAGAGGGTTTTGAGCAAGCTAAAGAAAGTTTAGAAAGTGGTAAAGCCAAGCTATGTCTGACCAAATTAATTGCCTTGTAAGATGACCATTCTTGAAAAAATAATATCAGACAAACGCAAAGAGGTAGAGCTCCGAAAGCATCTTATCCCCACTACTCAATTACAACAATCCGTATTGTTTGATAGGGCTAAAAATTCTTTAAAAAATCGACTCATAAACAGCCCCTCCGGAATCATTGCAGAACACAAACGCCGCTCTCCTTCCAAAGCAGTCATCAATCAAAGTTTAAATGTACAAGATGTAGCGAAAGGCTATGAAAACGCGGGGGTTTGTGGCATGTCTGTACTGACCGATCAAAAATATTTTGGGGGCTCTATTGAAGATTTACTTGCAGCACGTGCCAGTTGCAGTCTCCCGCTTTTAAGAAAAGATTTCATCATAGACTCCTATCAAATCGTTGAGGCAAAAGCTTATGGTGCAGACGTTATTTTGCTCATTGCATCTGCATTGAGTAGAGCGGCCATAAAAAGCCTTTCTCTTTGTGCACAACAACTTAAACTAGAGGTGCTCTTGGAAGTACACAATCAAGAGGAATTAGAAAAAGCCCTCATGCCTTGCTTAGATATGATTGGCATAAATAATCGAAATTTAAAAACTTTTGAAGTTGACCAGAGAAACAGTCGCGAATTAAGCAGTTACATTCCAAAAGACTTTGTAAAAGTTTCGGAAAGTGGGATTAGCAACGTGGCGGCGATTAAAGGACTGAAAACCCACGGCTTTCAAGGATTTTTGATTGGTGAGAATTTTATGAAAACAGATAACCCTGGAGAGAGTGCCAAAGAATTTATAAAAAAACTGAGCGCATGAAACTAAAAGTCTGTGGGATGAAATACAAGGCCAATATCAATGCAATTGCTGCGCTTAAACCAGATTATATGGGCTTTGTTTTCTATGAGAATAGCACACGCTATGTAACAGAAAAAATTCCGCAAATTCCAGAAGGCATAACAAAGGTTGGAGTTTTTGTCAATGCCCGCCTTGAGGCTGTGCAAAAAGCAATTCTTGAATATGACCTTGAAGTGGTGCAATTGCATGGAACGGAATCTCCAGAATATTGCCAAGCGGTCAAAAATGATGCCATTAAAATTATCAAAGTTTTTTCTATTAAAAATCAATTTGATTTCAATAAACTAACTCCTTATGAACCCCATACAGATTATTTTCTCTTTGACACCAAAGGCCCGAACCCTGGTGGTAATGGGTTTTGTTTCGATTGGGACGTTCTAAAAAATTACAATTCTGAAACACCCTATTTTCTAAGCGGAGGTATTGGGATTAAGGATATTGAAAAACTCAAAACCTTTAAAGAAAGTAAAATAGCCGAAAAATGTCATGCAGTTGATGTCAATAGTAAATTTGAGCTTCAGCCGGCATATAAAGACCCTATAAAACTTAAATCATTTATTCAAAAATTATGAGTTATCACGTTGATAAAAAAGGATATTATGGCCAATTTGGTGGCGCATTCATACCCGAAATGCTCTATCCGAATGTAGAAGAGTTACGCCAAAAATATTTGAGTATCATGGCAGCGCCTGACTTCAAATTAGAATTTAAACAATTACTCAAGGACTATGTGGGGCGTCCAACCCCACTTTACTTCGCAAAACGTTTTTCAGAAAAATACAACACTAAAATATACTTCAAACGCGAAGATTTATGCCATACTGGAGCGCATAAAGTAAACAACACCATTGGTCAGATATTGGTCGCTAAACACTTGGGAAAATCACGTATCATTGCAGAAACAGGCGCAGGACAACATGGGGTGGCAACGGCCACTGTTTGTGCCTTGGCTGGACTTAAATGCATTGTATACATGGGCGAAGTGGACATTGCACGTCAAGCGCCCAATGTTGCCCGAATGAAGATGCTTGGAGCCGAAGTAAGGGCAGCAAAATCAGGTAGTAAAACGCTTAAGGATGCAACCAATGAAGCCATCCGTGATTGGATCAATCACCCCGAGGATACCCACTATATAATCGGAAGTGCTGTCGGCCCACACCCCTATCCAGACATGGTCTCCCGCTTTCAATCGGTAGTCTCAGAAGAAATAAAATGGCAGCTCAAAGCGATGGAAAGCAAAGAAAACCCCAATTATGTGGTGGCCTGTGTGGGCGGTGGTAGCAATGCCGCGGGTGCCTATTATCATTTTTTAGACAATACAGGTGTAGGCCTCATTGCGGTCGAAGCAGCAGGAAAAGGCGTGGATTCTGGGGAAAGTGCAGCCACTTCCGTTCTGGGAAAAGAAGGTATCATTCACGGCAGTAAAACCCTTTTAATGCAAACCACTGATGGACAAATTACAGAACCTTACTCAATTTCCGCCGGTTTAGATTATCCTGGAGTAGGTCCCATGCATGCGCATCTGTACACCAGCAAGCGCGCAGAATTTATTCCAGTTACGGATGATGAGGCCATGACTGCAGGACTGGAATTGTCGCAATTGGAAGGCATTATTCCCGCCATTGAAACTGCCCATGCCTTTGCAATTTTTGAAACAAAAGTTTTTAAACCTGATGATGTGGTCGTTGTTTGCTTGTCTGGGCGCGGCGACAAAGACTTAAATACCTATATCGATTATTTCAAATTATAATATTGATGAACCGAATTCAAGCAAAACTAAAAGAAGATAAAAAGCTAATCTCCATCTATTTTTCGGCGGGATTTCCAGCGCTAAACGACACCGTAGAAATCATTAAGAATCTCGAAAAAAGTGGCGTTGATATGATTGAAATTGGGCTTCCTTTTAGCGATCCCTTGGCCGATGGCCCTACCATCCAACAGAGTTCTACGAAGGCACTTAAAAACGGCATGCATACAGAGTTGCTTTTCGAACAGCTGAGAGACATTCGAAAAGAGGTTTCAATTCCTCTTATTTTAATGGGGTATTTCAACCCAATGCTACAATATGGCGTAGAAGCATTTTGTGAAAAATGTCAAGCTGTAGGCATCGATGGATTTATCATTCCTGACTTGCCCGCTGAGGTCTATGACGAAGCCTACAAAACCATTTTTGAGCGTTATGGCTTGATCAATATTTTTTTAATCACGCCTCAGACCTCGGATGCTAGAATTCGTTATATGGATTCCATTTCAAACGGTTTTATTTATATGGTCAGCAGTACCAGTACGACGGGCGCGCAAAGCGAATTTGGTAAAAAACAACAAGACTACTTTAAGCGGGTTGCCGATTTAAACTTAAAGAGCCCTCAAATCGTTGGGTTTGGAATTTCAAATAATGAAACTTTTAGAGAGGCTACCTCCCATGCAAAAGGGGCCATTATTGGCAGTGCCTTTATCAAATTTTTAGCTAACAAAGGCGTGTCTAAAATTCCTAATTTTATTGTTAAAATTAAAGCTTGAGTCTAGATTTTTTTATCAGAGCCACATGATATCATCAAGTCGCCTGTTGAAAATGTTGTCAATCCTATGTTGGTGTGGGGTGACTTTGATGGGGAGATAGGGTACGCACAACTTTTTAATGCAAATTGGAAGAGATTAGCCACAGGCGCTTTAATCGAATCAGGTCCCTTGGTGTTTGCAAATACCTTGAAACTTGATGCAGAAGACAGTTGAGAAGGACTGCTTGTCATTCAGCATCAGTGGGAAGGAGATTTTATTGAGGAACACAAGATAGTAACTTTAGAAGTCCCAGGGCGTTTTAAACCCTAGCGGGCAAAAACCAATTTATTTTCAGAAGAAAGATTGGCATCAAAAGCATAGCGCTCTGCATTAAAACTTTTTAGTGCTTCAATTGTTTCAGCCTTGGTTTCCACAATATGGCGCGTCATTAGGCCACGAGCCAATTTAGAAAAAATGGCAATGGTTTTGTATTGACCGTTTTTAAATTGTTTAAAGTCAATGTGAACTAAAGGCGCTTTAAGAACTTTGGTGTCAATGGCTTTAAAATATTCTTGACTTGCAAGATTGACTAACAATTCATTTTGTGTCATTTCGTCGTTTAGGGAAGTTGTTACTTTTTGACGCCAGAATTCGTAGAGATTCTTGTGTTTGCCTACAGTTAACTTAGTCCCCATTTCCAGACGATAGGCTTGGATTAAATCCATCGGTTTTAACAAACCATACAGCCCCGAAATGATACGAACTGTGTTTTGCAATTCCTCTAATTTATCTTCTGAAATGCTAAAGGCATCCAAACCACGGTACACATCGCCACTGAAAGCGTAGATTGCTTGGCGGGCATTTTTAGCGTTGAAAGGAAGGCTCCA
>CAJWNW010000078.1 GCA_913044085.1 uncultured Flavobacteriaceae bacterium
CACATATTTCAAAGTACGATCAATCATTAAGTGTAAGGTCTTGGTATTTGGTTGCTTTTGCCAACCATGAAAGCGGTATCCTAAAAATTGAAATTTAATAAGATAATAATAACGCTTTTGAAACATGGTTTAAAACACCAAGGATACCATGATTATTGATTGCCTAAGATGATGGGCATACCTGAATCACCAGAACCAATTACAATCACCTTGCTGTTGGGCGATTCGGCCAGTTTAACAGTAGCTTCAATCCCCTTGTCTTGAAGAATTTTTTCATTTAAGGAGGCACTTAAAATGCGGTTTGCATCTGCCTTTCCTTGGGCTTCAATACGTTGCTTTTGAGCTTCTTTATCGGCAGTGACCAATCTAAATTCGTATTCTAAAGATTGTTGCTCTTGCTTTAACTTTCCTTCAATTGCATTTTTAATGGTTTCTGGAAGTTTAACATCTTCAACTAGCACGCGTTTGACATTTAAATACTGACCTTTCATAAGGTTCACCACTTCATCCAATATTTCTTGTTCAATCACATCCCGCTTACTAGAATACAACTGCTCAGGCGTGTAACGTCCAACCACACTTCGCGCTGCAGCGTTCACCGCAGGGTTTAAGAGTTCTAACACGTAATCTTGTCCTTTAGTTTTAATAAGTTTACCAAGATTTTCATATTCTGGTTCGTACCAAATGGTACCATTGACACGTACTTCAAGCCCATTTACAGATAGTACATTCATTTCATCTGATATGGATTGTTGGCGTACTTTAAAAATTAACATAGAGTTCCAAGGTGCCACAATATGAAAGCCTTCACCATAAGTTTTCTCAGTATTGATACCATCTCCAAAACGCTCGAACAATACACCGCCTTCACCTGGACCAATGGTAACAGCTGCCTTTGAAATAATTATTATGGCCAAGCTAATGGCAAATATAATAGGAAGACCGATTTTAGGAAAATTTTGCATTTTAAATAGATTTAGTTATTAAATTAATCCGAAATATTTTCTAATGAACCACTCAGAGGCTAAACTTAAGAGTAACACCAATAAGAGCAATTTAAGTTGAATCAAAGGTACAGATTTTTTCTCTACTTTTTGAATACTTTTAAACTGTTCATCACGCAATAGCTCAGAAATTAAATTATCGACATTATCTTCATAAAAAAGCTGTCCTTTTGTTTGAAGTGCTAATTGTTGAAGTTGCGTTAGGTTAGGATTTAAAAACTGTGCTTCAATGTTAAAAGGTAATATTTCAAAGCGCCCAGCTTTAGAGAACTGCTTATTCTTTAAACGTACTTTATAGGAGTAAGATCCTGGTTGAAGACTCTCTAAATTTGTAACATATGACCTGTTTTCAAGTAACATAGGAAATATAAGAGGTGTCTTTAAAGTTTTGGATTTAATTTCAATCTCAATATCAACATTAGAATTAAATTCAAAATTTTCACCAAAAAACTGGGCGTATATAGCAATGCGTTCTGTTCCGTCAAAAATTGATGTATGGAATACTTTTAAACGATTTGTTGATTTTTGAGTACTTAAATATTGAAAAATAGATTTAAAATAGTTATCAACTTTTTTAAAACTTTGGTGCTGTCGGTAACAATACATACGCCATTTCCATATGTCTTCAGCCAATAAAACAACATGACGACTGCCCGAGACAGAATAAGAAAATAACATAGGTTGTTGGGTGCTTATATCATTAACCTTCTTATAAATCAAAACATCGTGTTGTCCTATTAAGGTAGTATTACCAAAAACTGAAGCCAGAGGAGGGTAATTTTCAAAATTAAAAGGCTCCAATATAAAGTCATCAAAACTAGGATTTGAAGTCCCACGGTAAACTTCATTTTCCATCGTAGCTTCCTGATTAAAGTTGCTCTGGACATCATTTAAAAAGTTCCAATCTGTAAAAGTACCCCCGACAGTAAAAGTGTTCATATTGTACTTTTCAATGGCTTTGTATACAAATTTAAAACGGTTGCTGGGTTGGTATAAAACCGCAACACTGTAAGCACTTGCATTTTTTAAAAATTCTTTAGGACTGAGTTGTTCAATTTCATAGTTTTTTTGGGTTTTAAGCATTGCTTTAAAGGCGCCTAAATCGGGATGTGAACTATCCGAAATTAAAGCAATTTTAATTTGTTGATCAATCACTTCTATACCAAATTCTACACTATTATTGGTAGTTAATTTTTCACCTTTTACTGCTGACAATACAGCACGGAAGCGCTGTAAACCAATTCTTTTGGCTTTTAGATATGCGATTGTAGACATCGAATTGGAGTCCGACGATAATTGTAGGAGTTCATTAAACAACAATGTAGTACCCGAATAAATTTTTAAATCGGATTGAATGCTTCGGTTGCCATTGTAATTTACAAAAATTTCAACTGGGAACGTATTTCCTAAAAAAGTGTGCTTGTTGACATTTAATTGCTGAATTTTCAAATCGGTGTAAGGTATGGTGTCTCCCACCACAACTGGAAATACAGCTTTTAAAGTAGGTTCTGATTGGTATAAATAAGAATTACCAATGGTTTGATTACCATCAGAAAGCAAAACCACAGTCGCTTGATCGTCTTTGTCAATAGCATTGATGGTTTCTAAACTTTTACCAATATTAGTTTGCATACCATTATAGTTGAGAGAATCCAACAAGGACAAATCTTTATCAAATGTATAAGCTTGAATTTCAAATTTTTTATTTAAATGCTCGTTTTCTAATATTTTTTTCAAAATTGAATCTAACATCTCAGTTCTATTAAGAAATTTAATCGACTGGGTGTTGTCTACTAAAATAGATAATTTGGGCTTGATAATTTGGGAGGTGTTGAGGTCTATTTTGGGATTGAAAATTAACAATAATAAAGTTCCTATTGATAGAGTTCGAAATATGGTGAGTACCCATAAATGAACTGCAGATTTACGCCAGGGTTTATATTGAAAAAGCGCTACAAGTAGCGCTATAATTGCAGTGAATGTGATGTAAAACAACAAAGACTTTATCATAATAAATCATCAAAAAAAAATTAAGTAAGCATACCCCCATCTACATTCAGGGTTTGTCCAGTAACGTAAGCTGAAAGATCACTGGCTAAAAAGACACAGGCATTTGCTATATCTTCAGCTTTCCCACCACGTCTTAATGGAATTCCAGCACGCCATTGATTAACTACTTCAGGATCTAGTTTGGCAGTCATTTCAGTTTCAATAAAACCTGGTGCAATGACATTGCTGCGAATGTTACGTGATCCCAGTTCTAAAGCGACAGACTTGGAAAACCCAATAATTCCTGCCTTAGATGCGGCATAATTGGTTTGTCCTGCATTGCCTTTTACTCCGACTACTGAACTCATGTTAATAATAGAACCTTTGCGTTGCTTTAGCATGGTTTTTTGGACCGCTTTGGTCATATTAAATACAGACTTTAGGTTAACTTCAATAACTTTGTCAAAATCTTCCTCACCCATGCGCATCAATAAATTGTCTTTGGTAATCCCCGCATTATTTACTAAAATATCGATTTGACCAAAGTCTTCAAGGACCTTGGCGGCTAGTTTTTGTGCAGCGACAAAGTTTGCAGCATTGCTTTGGTAAGCCTTTACTTTTGTTCCGTAAGCATGAAGCGATTTTTGAAGGGTTTCAGCAGCTTCTGAGGACGAGCTATAGGTAAATGCAACGTCGGCACCTTGTTGCGCAAAAACGGTGGCGATACCACTGCCTATGCCTCTGCTAGCACCTGTAATAATAGCGGTTTTTCCTTTAAGTAAATCCATTTGACGTGTGTTGATTTATAATAATTTCAAATATATGAAATCCCAAGTTATATGCAATCGGTTATGTGAATGTTACAATTGGTCTAATGAATTAAAAGTTTATCCTAAAACTTCAGCAACTTTTTTTCCAATTTCTGCAGGGGAATCTACCACATGTATACCACAAGCGCGCATGATACGTTTTTTGGCTTGGGCGGTATCGTCGCTGCCACCAACAATGGCTCCAGCATGGCCCATGGTACGTCCAGCAGGTGCAGTTTCTCCAGCAATAAAGCCAACCACAGGTTTACTGCTGCCACTTTCTTTATACCACTGGGCTGCATCACCCTCAAGCTGACCTCCGATTTCACCAATCACAACCACACAGTCGGTTTCAGGATCGTTGATAAGCAGTTCCAAGGCCTCCTTTGTCGTGGTGCCAATAATGGGGTCACCTCCAATACCAATGGCTGTAGAAACACCTAAACCTTGCTTTACAACCTGATCTGCGGCTTCATAAGTTAAGGTTCCAGATTTAGAAACCACACCTACACAACCCTTTTTAAAAACAAAACCAGGCATAATACCTACTTTAGCCTCATCAGGAGTAATCACGCCAGGACAATTTGGGCCAACTAAGCGACAGTTTTTATCTTTAATGTAATTTTTAGCCTTAATCATATCGGCGACAGGAATACCCTCTGTAATTGTAATAATAACATCAATCGCTGCATCGGATGCTTCCATGATTGCGTCGGCTGCAAACGCTGGTGGAACAAAAATAATCGTTGTATTGGCCCCAACAACTTCAACAGCGTCTTTAACGGTATTAAAAACAGGCTTTCCCAAATGAGTTTGTCCACCTTTACCAGGAGTAACACCCCCAACGACATTAGTTCCATAAGCAATCATTTGTTCAGCGTGAAACGTTCCCTCACTTCCTGTAAATCCTTGAACAATTATTTTGGAATCTTTGTTTACTAATACACTCATTAAAGTCTATTTTTTGATTGATGCAAATGTAATTTTTTGAAGTTGATTTTTAAAAGTAAATGTTATTTTTCTTTTATTTTTTGTATTAAGTCTTCTAATTGTCTTAGGTTGGCCAATTCTCTTAGCTTTGTGCGCGATTCCTGTATGGGAGTTCCAAAGTAAGTTTTACCACCAGCTACCGACTTTGTCACCCCAGTTTGCCCTAAAATAACTGCTTTACGTCCTATGGTAATACCACTGTTGGTTCCAACTTGACCCCAAAGCGTCACTTCATCTTCAATAACGCAACAACCAGCAATCCCAGTCTGAGATGCAATTAAGCACTTTTTACCAATTAATGTATCATGACCAACTTGAATTTGATTGTCTAACTTGGAGCCAGCACCAATGGTGGTGTCACCTGAAACCCCTCTATCAATAGTACATCCAGTACCAATATGAACATCATTTTCAATGCATACTCGACCACAAGAAATTAAGGAATCATATCCCTCAGGTCGTTTTTTGTAGTAAAATGCATCTCCACCAATTACAGTTCCTGAACCTATCACAACATTATCGCCAATATAGGTGTCTGATACAATAGTCACATTGGCGTGTATGAGACAATTGCTTCCAATTTGAACATTTGGACCAATAAAAATACCTGGCTGTAATTGCGTCCCCTCGCCTATTTTAGCTTTCGGATCAATATTTAGAGATGCGCCAATGAAAGGTTTAAAATGTTTAGTTAACTTATTGAAATCACGAAATGGGTCATCCGAAATGAGAAGTGATTTTCCATGTGGGCAGTCAACTTTTTTATTTATTATAATAACCGTTGCAGCCGAGTTTAGCGCTTTTTCGTAATATTTAGTATTGTCCACAAAAACAATATCACCAACTGTAACCACATGAATCTCATTCATTCCCAATACAGGAAAATCCGCGTTTCCAACAAAACCACAATTTAGAATTGCTGCAATTTTTTCAAGAGTCTGAGGAATTTGAAATTTCATGGCATTTAGTCTTTGACTCTTTCTTTGTAGGTTCCTTTGGCTGTATCTATCTTTATTTTATCGCCTTCGTTGATAAACAATGGCACCATGATAGAGGCGCCTGTTTCAACAGTCGCAGGCTTTGTGGCATTGGTTGCAGTATTGCCTTTGACACCTGGTTCAGTTGATGTAACTTCCAAAATAACACTGACTGGCATGTCTACAGAAAGTGGCATATCGTCTTCAGAGTTAATGATAACAGTTACAAGCTCACCTTCTTTTAGTAAACCAGGACTGTCAATTGCCGCTTTGCTAATTGTAATTTGGTTATAATCTTCAACATTCATAAAATGGAATTGATCACCTTCAGGATAGAGATATTGGAATTTATGGGTCTCTACGCGAACATCGTCAATTTTATGTCCTGCAGAAAAGGTGTTGTCAATAACTTTCCCTGTAGTAACACTTTTTAACTTAGTACGAACAAAAGCTGGACCTTTTCCAGGTTTTACGTGTAAAAATTCTATAACTTTAAATATATCATGGTTATAGCGGATGCATAAACCATTTCGAATGTCAGATGTATTTGCCATAATTTTAATTGGATTTAAAGTACCCTTTCATGATTCCGCGATGAGAGTTTTTGATAAATTGTAATATTTCGTCGCGTTCAGAAGTTGCTTCCATTTCGGCCTCAATAATTGCTGAAGCTTGTGAATTGTTGTAATTTTTTTGATACAATAATCTGTAAATACCTTGTATTTCTCTAATTTTTTCTGTAGTAAACCCTCTTCTTCGGAGGCCTACAGAATTAATCCCGACATAAGAAAGTGGCTCGCGTGCAGCCTTTACATAAGGAGGTACGTCTTTACGAACTAAGGACCCCCCCGTTACAAATGCGTGATTGCCAATGGCACAGAACTGATGCACTGCTGTCATGCCGGCTAAAACAACATAATCTCCTACTGTAATATGTCCTGCAAGCGTGCTGTTATTTGAAAAAATACAATTTTTGCCAACAATACAATCATGCGCTATATGGCAATAGGCCATAATGAGGCAATTGTCTCCAATAACTGTTTTCATTCTGTCTGTCGTTCCTCTATTAATGGTAACACATTCTCGAATGGTAACATTATTACCTATTTGCACAACAGTATCCTCGTTATCATATTTTAAGTCTTGTGGGTTTGCTGATATAACAGAACCAGGAAAAATACTGCAGTTTTTACCAATTCGTGCACCTTCCATGATGGTTACGTTGGAACCAATCCATGTCCCCTCACCTATAATGACATTGTTATTAATGGTTGTAAAAGGTTCGATTACAACATTTTTGGCAATCTTAGCACCGGGATGTACATAAGCAAGCGGTTGATTCATCTTTTAAATATTTTATTTGATTTTTGAAATTTGAGCCATCAATTCAGCTTCGGCACATAATTTTCCATTGGCATAGGTGTATCCTTGCATGTGACATATACCCCTTCTGATTGGAGTAATCAATGAACAACTAAAGATAAGTGTATCACCAGGAACAACTTTTTGTTTAAATTTAACTTTGTCAATTTTCATAAAAAAGGTTAAATAGTTTTCAGGATCAGGGACCGTATTCAAAACAAGAATACCACCTGTTTGTGCCATCGCTTCAACAATTAGCACACCTGGCATGACTGGAACACCAGGAAAGTGACCTTGAAAAAAAGATTCATTCATCGTTACATTTTTTG
>CAJWNW010000079.1 GCA_913044085.1 uncultured Flavobacteriaceae bacterium
TGTCGTAGTTATACCTGTGATTGTTCCATCACAACTGTCCGTCGCTGTTGGTGGAGTGAGTGCTGTTAATTCACACTGTGCTGTTAGTGTTGGTAGTGAAGCTAAATTTGCTAACGGAACTTCTGAATCTTGAAAAAAGACTGTAACTGCCAATCTTTCTGTACTTTCACATCCCTCAACCGTTTGAGAGCCATAAACCACTTGTCCGTTAGTAAGTTCTGTAGTTATATCTAATGGATTAACAGCAGATGCAGAATCATACCACTGAATATTGTCACCGCTGGCTGTTAAATTAGCTACGTTTGCTGTATAGCAAAAAAATTGTTCTGTATCTCCTATTGGAGCAGCAGGACCACTTGATATTAAATTAAATGATTCTATAACAAAACAGGATTCAGTAATTGCATCTTCAATTCTTATATAAATGGTAGTGTAGGTGACGCTTGTAGGAAAATTTGTAAGATTAGTAATTATAGGACTTAAATCGTTCTCTGCGTCTTGAATGGACAAGTGATATGAAATATTAAACTCGTTTGGGTTTTGGGGGCCTAAAATAAATGGGTCGTTCTCAGACAAATTAAAATTAGTTGAAGCTGATTCACAATTAAATAAGTCTATACTGTTGTAAATTTGTGGAGCAGGTTTATATTCAATTATAATTGAATCTGAAGCAGAGCAATCTACGCCATAAATTATATCAACCGAGTAAGTTCCTTCTTGAATAATATCTATGGTAGAACTTGACTCACCTGTGATTTCAACGCCATTAAAATACCAAATATGAGTAGCTTCAGGCAATTGAGAGTCTAAAGTTAATTCCCCTCCATCACAAAGTGCATTACCAGATTGAATTGTAATATCTTCACCTAAATTACCGCCCAAATCAAAACTCCCAGCTTCTAAAAAAACAGCAGAATCATAATTGTTATCAATATAATCTGCAATTACAAGCTTAATAGTGTAGGATGAATTTGGAACAACATCTGATTGAGCTTGCATACTAACGGTATGGCCTATAAAATTAGTTGGGCTATCTTGTGGATTATCACCTCCCCACCCATAATAAGATGCGAAATATCCGTCATTTACAGAGCCACAACTAGAATTATATTGACCATCTCTAACGGTTGTGACTGAAATCGGATCAGCAGTACCCGGGACCAAAGCCAAGTTGGTGGTTTGTCCTGTTTGATTATTAGTTAATAAAAACGCAAAAGCATCAGTGTAACCACATTGAAATGTCCCATATTCCTCAGATGCGAAAATGAAATTAAAGCTTATTTCACTTGCCTGTGGTATAAAATCAAACTGGATGAATGTTGCATCATTAGAGTCATCGTGATCAGGAATTTCATTTGTAAGATCTGTGTCACCATCCCATCCAACTGTGTCATAATAACCTTGAACAAATGCCTCTGGCCCATCAGCAAGTTCTGCATCTCCTGTAGATAGTATCAATCCTTCTGAAAAAGGAAAATTAGAATCATTAGCCGAAAAATATCCAATCCCATTAACAGAACCAAAATCTAATCCGGTTGATGAAATAATGTTTGATATTTCAGCGCAAGAACTATTAATTAGAATGTTTTCAACCAATTGATTAATATTGTAGGTTGATTGGTCAACTGTTAAATAATTAGATGCATCTTGAGCAAAAATAAAATTAAAGCTCAACATAAAAACATAAAAAAAGGTGGCTAATCTTTTCAAATTAAAATGGTTTATATCCAAATATATTGAAATGTTTTTGAATAAATAGAACCATAAAGCAATCAATTAAAATGTATCAATAAATTGAATTTTTTGAATCGTTTATTATCTTTGAAAAAAAAATATGTCTTCTTATAAAATTTCTCCTCAAAAAACGAGTAACCCCAAAATTCTAAAATTTGAAGCGAATCAATTTATACTACAATACGACAGCTTTGAGTATTCTAATATTGATGAGGCCAAAGATTCCCCGCTAGCACAGCAGCTTTTTTACTTACCCTTTGTCAAAAAGGTATATATTTCTGGAAATTTTGTAGCCATTGAGCGTTATGACATCGTAGAATGGGAGGCAGTTGAATCAGAGGTCGCATCTCAAATTGAGGCCTATCTCAACAAAGGGGGGCCAATTGTAAGTGTTAAAAGGAAAGTAAAAGAAGCGGTTACAATTTATGCCGAAAGCACCCCAAATCCCAGTGTTCTAAAATTTGTCGCCAATAAAAATTTAGTACCAACAAGCTTTGAATTTAATTCTATAGAAGAGGCCAAACTATCACCTTTTGCAACTGCCTTATTTCAATTTCCTTTTGTAAAATCTGTTTTTATTGACAAGAACTATGTGTCTATTACAAAATTTGAAGTCATTCAGTGGGAGGAAATAACCCTCGAACTTCGCACCTATATCAAAAATTATATTGAACAAAAAAAGGATATAATTAGTAGAAATTCAGACGAATCACTCGATAAAACATCAGAACAATTAGATAGATTTTACGAAGGCTTAGACGATACTTCCAAAGAAATTATTAACATCTTAGAGGAATATATTCGCCCGGCTGTGGCCAGCGATGGTGGCAATATTGCCTTTAAATCATACAACCCTGAGACTAAAATCGTCAAAGTAATCTTACAAGGAGCGTGTAGCGGTTGCCCTTCTTCTACCCTTACGCTAAAAAATGGGATTGAAAATATGCTAAAACAAATGATGGGCTCCAAAATACAAGCCGTCGAGGCTATAAATGCTTGAAAATAAAGCTATTTTTTCACTACCTTATATGAATTTGTTTCATTTTTAAATTTTAAGTGTTTGTATATGTTTTAAAGTTAATTATCTAAAATTTCTGATAATCTTTTACCTATACCACAACCAATCGCAATACCCATGCCCCCCATCCTAGCTCCTACAAAAACTCTTTCTGAGGCCTGAAAAACAAGAGGCTTTTTTTGAGAACCGACTCCCATAATACCAGACCAACACTGGTCAATTTCAAAATCTTTGTTTGGTAAAATAAGTTCTTTGAGCAGCCTTTCGAGTTTAGTTTGAATCTTTTTAGTGGTTGCGAAATAGGCTGTGGTTTCCCCTTCAATATCTAAATTTCGTCCACCACCCAATAAAATCCTCTGGTCTATATTTCTAAAATAATAATAGCCACAGTCCATATGAAAGGTGCCTTTTATTTCCAAGTTTTGAATGGGTTTTGTGATAAGCACTTGTGCGCGAGCAGGCGAAAGGTCAATTGGTAAAAGTGCGTTGGTAAAACCATTGGTTGTTAAAATCAATTTTTTAGCATTAAATTCAAAAGCATCAGTCTTAATTTGAACCAAATGATTCGTGTCTTTATAGAACTCAACCGTTACATTGTTTAGTATTTTTATCCCTAAATTCTGTACCTTTTTGAGTAAAGCGTGCATCATTTTTCCCGTATCTAATTGGCCTTCAAATTTATTGTAAATGTATTTTTTTTTAACCTTTGAAAATTGAAATCTATCGGGAACTAAATGGTAAATATCTGCTTTGAAAACAGAAAAAAGCAAAGCGTTTATTTCGCTCATTTTTTCTAAACAGTTTTCATAAACAGCACTCTCCTTTTCCAAAAAAAGTTCATACCCACCGTAGGCTCTGAAATCAAGATTGTCATCCCCTATAGATTCTCGTAACAACTGTAGGCCTTGTACCCTACTTTGTACCAATTCCAAAATTTCGTTTTCTGAATGTGTTTTTAAATCTTCCAGAATTTCACTTAAACTTCCAAAACAAGCAAATCCTGCATTCTTAGTACTGGCTCCTTGTGGTAAGATCCCCTTTTCAAGTATTATAATATTTGACTTTGGGAAACGTTGTTTCAAAAATAACGCGGTACTCAATCCTACAATACCGCTTCCTACGATAGCAAAATCAATATTTTCTAGCCATTCTTTTTGTTCCCAATAGGATAAATTCATGCCCTAAATTTAAAAGAATTAAAAAAAAACTCCGGAAATAATTCGAGGTTTTTAAGTTTTAATCTTCCGATTCCATAATAAAATCTTCCATAAACTTTGTGGTATAATCTCCTGAAATATAAACGGGGTGATCCATCAGTTGTCTGTGGAATGGGATGGTAGTTTTTATACCCTCAATGACAAACTCGTCTAAAGCTCTTTTCATTTTATGAACGGCCTCTTCCCTAGATTGCGCCGTGGTAATCAACTTGGCAATCATTGAATCATAATTCGGTGGAATAGTGTACCCTGCATAAACATGCGTATCTAATCTTACCCCATGTCCTCCAGGCGAATGCAGGGTAGTGATTTCTCCAGGTGAAGGCCTGAAGTCATTAAAAGGGTCTTCCGCATTGATTCTACATTCAATAGAATGCAAGTTTGGAGTATAGTTTTTTCCTGAAATTGGTACACCTGCTGCCACCATAATTTGCTCTCTGATGAGGTCAAAATCGATAACCTGCTCAGTGATCGGGTGTTCCACCTGAATTCTGGTATTCATTTCCATGAAATAGAAGTTGCGGTGTTTATCCACTAAAAATTCTACCGTTCCAGCGCCTTCATATTTTATGAATTCGGCAGCTTTTACAGCGGCAGTACCCATTTTTTTCCTTAGTGCATCCGTCATAAAAGGGGAAGGTACTTCTTCCGTTAGTTTTTGATGGCGCCTTTGAATGGAACAATCCCGCTCAGAAAGGTGACAAGCTTTTCCTTTAGAATCCCCTATAATTTGAATTTCAATATGCCGGGGCTCTTCAATGAGCTTTTCCATATACATATCGTTATTGCCAAAAGCTGCCTTGGATTCTTGACGTGCTGAATCCCACGCATCCTTTAGGTCTTGTTCCTTCCAAACAGCACGCATCCCCTTTCCTCCGCCGCCAGCAGAAGCCTTCAACATCACTGGATAACCGGTTTTTTTGGCAACTTTTTTACAATCAGTAAAAGTCTCAATCACCCCATCACTCCCCGGAATACATGGCACTCCTGCAGCTTTCATGGTTGCTTTTGCATTAGCTTTGTCACCCATGCGGTCAATCATTTCGGCAGAAGCTCCAATGAACTTAATGCCATGCTCTTCACATATTTTTGAAAATCGAGCATTTTCAGATAAAAACCCATAACCAGGATGTATCGCATCAGCATTTGTAATTTCTGCAGCAGAAATAATATTGGCCACATTTAGATAGGATTCCGTACTCAATGGTGGGCCAATACAGACTGCTTCATCAGCAAATTTAACATGTAAGCTTTCTGCATCGGCGGTAGAATAAACCGCTACAGTCTGAATGCCCATCTCTTTACACGTTCTTATGACTCTCAGCGCAATCTCACCGCGGTTTGCAACTAATATTTTTTTGAACATAACTTATTGTTATTTTATGTTAAACTGTAATTCTAAAATTAAAATTTAAAATTATGATGGATCCACTAAGAAAAGTGGCTGATCAAACTCTACTGGTGAAGAATCGTCAACGAGAATCTTTATAATTTTTCCTGACACTTCAGATTCAATTTCATTGAAAAGCTTCATGGCTTCAATAATACAAAGCACATCGCCTTCAGTAATTGTTTGCCCAACTTCAGCAAAAATTGGTTTGTCGGGAGAAGGTCTTCTATAAAAAGTGCCAATGATTGGAGACTTTATAGTAATGTATTTTGAATCATCCGAGGTTGGAACTTCAACTACTCGTTCCGCGTCTACAATTGTCTCCGCTCCCATTGCAGCTTGTGGAATTGGCGCTTGTGGTACTGATACAGGAAGCGTCATTTGCTGAAATTGGGTTTTATTACTGCCTCCTGTTCGGATTGTGATTTTAACATCTTCTATTTCTAATTTCACTTCACTAGCGCCAGACTTAGCTACAAATTTGATAAGGTTCTGAATTTCTTTTAAATTCATAATATGGATTTAATTTATGTTAGTTATTAGTTTTTGTATAGGCCCATTTTAAATAAATAGACCCCCAGCTAAATCCACCACCAAAGGCAGCAAAAATGACTGTATCCCCTTTTTTGAGTTGGGTCTCATAATCGTTTAACAACATCGGTAAAGTTGCAGACGTTGTATTGCCATATTTCTCTATGTTCATCATCACTTTTTCTGGGTTGAGTTCCATGCGTTCCGCCGTAGCATTGATAATTCTTTTATTGGCTTGATGTGCCGCCAACCATTGGACATCTGTTTTGTTTAATTGATTGCGTTCCATGATTTTTGTGGTGGCGTCTGACATGTTAAAAACAGCATTTTTAAAAACCGTTTTTCCTTCTTGATACAAATAATGACCCCCGCGGTCCAAAACCTCGTGTGTAATGGCGTTTAAAGAACCGCCATTTGTGGCTTGTAAAAATTCTCGACCGGAACCATCAGTTCGTAAATATTCGTCTTGTACTCCAAGGCCTTCATCATTTGGCTCGAAAAGTACCGCACCTGCGCCATCGCCAAAAATGATACAAGTTGCTCGGTCTTTATAATTTACAATGGATGACATTTTATCAGCACCAATGAGTAGTACTTTTTTATAACGGCCAGATTCTATATATCGCGCAGCAGTGGACATCCCAAAAAGAAAACCAGAGCAAGCAGAGTCCATATCAAAAGAAAAGGCATTGATGGCGCCAATTTGTGTAGCAGTATAAGAAGCTGTGGAAGCCGCTTTCATGTCTGGAGTTGCAGTTGCTACAACCACAAGGTCAATGGTTAATGGATCAATACCTGATTTTAACAAAAGGTCCTTGGCGGCTCGTATCGCTAAAAAAGAGGTGCCTTTGGCGTCTCTTTTGAGAATTCTTCGTTCTTTTATCCCTGTTCTAGTGGTAATCCAATCATCATTGGTATCGACCATGGTCTCTAACATAGGATTGGTAAGTACAAATTCGGGAACGTATGCGCCTACAGCGGTTATAGCTGCTGAGATATTACTCATATGCTTTTTTTAAAAAATGATGTTTTTCACTAAATTTGGTTGAAAATCATCAAAAATCACATCAAAAATACTGATTTTTAGTCAAAAAGAGTCAAAAAATGGATTTTTTTAAAATAAAAAAAACACTCAGAGAGTGTTTTAATAATGGATTATAAAATGTAAATTTTAAGCTACATTCTCTTCAGTAGAGGTGCTGTCAATAAGAACTTGACCTCTGTAATACAACTTTCCTTCATACCAATGGGCTCTGTGATAGAGGTGTGGCTCTCCAGTTGTAGGACATGTAGCAATCTGTGGTGTGGTCGCCTTGTAATGTGTTCGCCTTTTATCTCTTCTTGTTTTTGAGATTTTTCTCTTTGGATGTGCCATTTTTCAGTTATTTATCCGTTAATAATTTTTTTAATGAATCCCAACG
>CAJWNW010000080.1 GCA_913044085.1 uncultured Flavobacteriaceae bacterium
GCGCCGTAAGCGGTTTTCAGTTTGTGATCAACGTTGGTCAGCTCAAAAGTCACCGTAGTAATAATATACTGTTCTTTAAATTCCGATTTAAACACAGAATTTCTATATCCAAATTTACAATCTTCCTTTGAAAATATTTCGACTTCAAACGTTTTTAAATTGACTGCTTCACAACTGACAAAACTGTCTTTTAATTCCACACCATAAGCCCCAATGTTTTGGATGGGTGCTGTACCAATATTTCCCGGAATTAGTGATAAATTTTCTAATCCTCCCAAATTGCGCTCTAAGGTCCACATCACAAAGTCGTGCCAGTTTTCTCCTGCAGCTACCTTAATTTGAGTTGTTGAGTCGTTCTCTTTGCAAATTTTAATGCCTTTTAAGTTGATGTGTAATACCAATTCTTCCACATTTTTTGTCAGTAGAATGTTGCTGCCCCCACCCAAAACCAATAATTTTGATGGGTTTGCCTTGAGAATACTTTTTAAATCCTCAAGTGACTCAATTGAAGCAAATGCTTTGGCACTGACATCTACGCCGAAGGTATTATAGGGCTTTAAAGAAACATGCTTTTTAATCATTCCAAATTTTTGTAAACTTTCAACCCTTGCTTCAAAATATTAACAGATTTAATTAAATCCTCTTTTTTTAGTACGTACGCAATTCTCAGCTGATTCTTACCAAGGCCTGGGGTGGCATAAAAACCTGCAGCGGGCGCCATCATGATGGTTTCATTTTCAACTCTAAATGCTTCTAAAAGCCATTGTGCAAAGGCATCAGCATTGGAAATGGGCAGTTCGACAATGCAGTAAAATGCGCCTTTCGGTTTTGCTACTTTTACGCCTGGAATTTTTTGGAGTTCTTGAATTAAAATATTTCGACGCTCCACATATTCTTCAATGACTTCATCAAAATAGGAATCGGGGGTGTCAAGTGCTGCTTCGCTGGCAATTTGTGCATAGGTAGGCGGGGATAGGCGTGCTTGGGCAAATTTTAATGCTGTTTCATAGACTTTTTTGTTTTTGGTCACCAAACATCCAATGCGCGCGCCGCACATGCTGTAACGTTTAGAAACTGAGTCAATCATAATGGCATGCGCTTCCAGTCCTTCAATCGCCATGATAGAATGGTGTTCTTTACCATCATAAGCAAATTCCCGGTATACTTCATCGGCAATGAGAAATAAATCGTGTTTTTTCACTAACTTGACAAGTTGAGAAATTTCTTCTATACTGTAAAGATAGCCTGTAGGGTTACCCGGGTTGCAAATAAGAATCGCTTTTGTCTTAGGGGTAATTAAGGCTTCAAAATCTTTAATTGGTGGCAGTGCAAAATTATTATCAATTTCAGAAACAACAGGAACAACATTCACGCCTTGTGCGACAGAAAATCCATTGTAATTGGCATAAAATGGCTCCGGTATGATTATTTCATCACCCTGGTCCATGATGCTTCCAATGGTGAAAAGAAGCGCTTCGCTACCTCCCGTAGTCACAAGGATGTTATCTGCCTCAACTGCGATATGGTGTTTTTTATAATAGTGCGCTAACTTATTTCGGTAGACTTCAGACCCTTCAGAGCGGCTATAAGCCAATACATTGAGCGTATTATTTTTAACAGCATTTAGGACTAATTCGGGCGTTTTAATATCTGGCTGGCCAATATTTAAATGGTAAACATGTACACCTTCAGATTTTGCTTGTTCTGAATAGGGTACTAGTTTTCGTATGGGTGAGGCGGGCATTTGAATCCCTTTATTTGATATTTTTGGCATTTTGAATTCTATCTAAGTTCAAAGTACAAATTTATTTTATAGTTTATTTATAATAAAATGGATTTCCAATTAATTATCCAATTTATAAATAAAAAAAACACCTAATAAAAAGGTGCTTTTTTATTTAAATATTTTAGTATCATTTACTTTTCCACAACACTTTTTGTGGTAGGTTTTAAAACATTTGTTTTGCTGGGGTCAATCACATTTCCTTTAATTTTAAGGGCTACTGTTGGTGTATCCGCATTGGAAGTTACCGTAATAGTTTTTCGGATAGGGTTGACTCTTTTGGTGTCGTATTTAACCTGAATTTCACCATCTTCACCAGGAAGAATTGGCGCTTCGGGTTTTTTTGGAACAGTACAACCACAGCTAGACTTAACAGCACTGACGACTAGGGGTGCATTGCCAGTATTTTTAAACTTAAAAACACGAATACCATCGGCACCTTTTTCAATAGTCCCATAATCGATAACAGTGGTTTCAAATTCAATTTTGGCTATTTTTTCTTGAGCTGAAAGCGTCATTGTAAAGAAGCCTATAAGTAAGATTGCATATGTTTTCTTCATGCTTGTGAATGTTTGTTGATTTGTAAATTTAAAGATTTTTTATTCAATCAAAAAATCTGACTGTATAATTGTAGTTTTTTTAATTTTAAAGCACGTAAAATATAAGTACTTTTGTGTATTCTAACACAAAAACCATTCCAAATAGTATGAGTATTCCATCTAAATACGATGCAGCTATAGTTGAGCAAAAATGGTATGACTATTGGATGAAACACAATTTTTTTCATTCGACGCCGGATGAAAGGATTCCCTATACCATTGTGATCCCCCCGCCAAATGTCACCGGCATTTTACACATGGGCCACATGCTTAATAATACCATACAAGATGTGCTCATCAGACGTGCTCGGTTGCAAGGTAAAAATGCATGTTGGGTACCGGGTACGGACCATGCTTCCATAGCAACGGAGGCCAAGGTGGTTGCAAAGCTTAAGGAAAAAGGGATTGATAAAAACGATTTGAGCCGTGAGGAGTTTTTGGCGCATGCTTGGGAATGGACTCACGAATATGGCGGTGTTATTTTAAATCAGCTCAAAAAGCTGGGTTGTTCTTGTGATTGGGATCGCACCAAGTTCACGCTAGACATAGATATGAGTGAATCTGTTATTTCTGTTTTTATTGACCTTTACAATAAAGGTTTGATTTATAGAGGATTCAGAATGGTTAATTGGGATCCACAAGCACAAACGACCCTGTCGGATGAGGAAGTGATTTACGAAGAGCGACAAGGTAATTTATACCATGTAGCATACGCAATTCAAGGTAGCGATGAGCAGATTACCATTGCCACCACGCGTCCTGAAACCATTTTAGGAGATTCAGCTATTTGTGTCAACCCCAATGATAATCGATTCAAGCATTTAAAAGGAAAAAAAGCGATTGTCCCTATTTGCAATAGAGTTGTTCCAATTATTGAAGATGAATATGTCGACATTGAATTTGGTACAGGATGTTTAAAGGTAACCCCTGCCCACGACGAAAACGATAAAATACTGGGTGATAAGCATAGCTTAGAAGTCATTGATATTTTTAATCCAGATGCCACTCTTAATGGTTACGGATTGCACTATCAAGGAAAGGATCGTTTTGTAGTGCGTGAAGAAATTTCAAAAGAATTAAAAGCCAAAGGCTGTCTGGTCAAAACAGAATCTCATTTGCACAAGGTGGGAACCTCTGAACGTACCAAAGTGGTGATTGAGCCACGGCTTTCTTACCAGTGGTTTTTGAAAATGGAAGGCTTAGTAAAACCTGCTATTGAAGCCGTTTTAGACACTGAAACCGTTAAATTATTTCCTAAAAAATTCAATAACACCTACCGCTATTGGATGGAGAACATTCGTGACTGGAATATTTCAAGACAGTTGTATTGGGGGCAACAAATACCTGCCTATTATTTCGGGGACGGAAAGGACGACTTTGTAGTAGCAGATTCCAAAGAAGCTGCGCTTGAACTGGTGCATAAAAAAACTCAAAACACCGACTTAAAAATTGAAAATTTAAGACAAGATTCTGATGTTTTAGATACTTGGTTTTCGTCTTGGCTTTGGCCGATTTCTGTCTTTGATGGTATAAGAAATCCCAACAATGAAGAGATTAATTATTATTACCCAACCAATGATTTGGTTACTGGTCCAGATATTTTGTTTTTCTGGGTGGCTAGAATGATTGTTGCTGGTTTTGAATTTAGAGATAAAAAACCGTTTCAAAATGTTTATTTGACGGGACTGGTTCGGGATAAGGAACGTCGAAAAATGAGCAAATCTTTGGGCAATTCTCCGGATGCTTTAAAATTAATTAAAGATTTTGGAGCTGATGGGGTGCGCGTAGGACTCTTATTAAGTTCCGCTGCAGGCAATGATTTATTATTTGATGAAGCACTCTGTCAACAAGGAAAAGCATTTGGAAATAAAATTTGGAATGCTTTTCGACTTATTGATGGGTGGGAAATTGCTGAAATAAATCAACCCGAAGACAAGGCCATTGCATTGGAGTGGTACGCCTGTAAATTTCAAAAAGTCTTATCTGAAATTGAAGACCATTTTAGTAAATACCGTTTGAGTGATGCTTTGATGGCCATCTATAAACTTGTATGGGATGATTTTTGTTCTTGGCTGCTCGAAATGATCAAGCCAGATTATGGCGCACCTATCGATAAAAAAACACATGCTACTGTTGTGCACTTCCTGGAAGAAAATTTGAAAATTTTACACCCCTTTATGCCATTTTTAACAGAAGAAATATGGCAATTCTTAAAAACACGTACCCCAAATCAAGCTCTTATTGTCTCTAGTTGGCCTACATCAGCCTCTTATGATACTTCTTTGTTGGAAGAATTTCATTTTGCTTCTGAGGTGATTTCTGGTATCCGGAATTTACGTAAACAAAAACAAATTCCATTCAAAACAACAGTTGAACTTCATGTGATCAATAAGGTCTCAAGTACTCAAAAATTTGATGGTTTAATTTCTAAGCTTGGAAATATTTCTAAAATTAATTATGCAGATAGTTTGGTCGAAAAAGCATTTTCGTTTCGTGTACAATCAAATGAGTATTTTATGGTAGCTGATGTAGCAATTGATTTAGAGGCTGAGGTTGCCAAGATTAAAGAAGAATTGAACTATATCAAAGGATTTTTAAAATCTGTCCAGAAAAAACTTTCAAATACGCGTTTTGTATCGAATGCTCCCGAGCAAGTGGTTGCCAGTGAAAAGAAAAAGGAAGCCGATGCCTTGGCAAAGATTCAAACCCTGGAGTCAAGCTTGAAAAATCTGACCTAAGTTTAAGTTCTATAAAGTAAATATTTTTTTGCCAACGCGATATAGCGTCTTTTTGCTTCGTCCTCTGAAATGTTTTCAACCTGAAATAGTGCATTTGTCTTAAACGCATTGATTATAGCTTTGCTGCTACCTGGTCGGCTGTAATCATTAGTGGCTTTTTTGTAGTAAGCATAAAGCTTTAGCAAGGTGTCCGCAGGAAATGGCTCCTTATGATCGTTGATACTTTTTACGGCCATATCAAATTCAGTATCTAAATTACTTTGCTCCATTTTAAAGTTTTGCAATGACTGTCTCACCGCCTCTAACTTTTTGATTGAGTTTAATATCAAGTTTGGTACCCAAAGGTAAAAATAAATCTACTCTTGAGCCAAATTTTATAAAACCAGCGTCATTTCCTTGAACCACATTTTGATTTTTTTTGGCATAATTAACAATGCGTCTTGCCAAAAATCCAGCAATTTGACGGTAGAGAACTTTACCAAATTTAGAATTTTCAACAACCACGCTTGTACGTTCATTTTTTTCACTTGATTTGGGATGCCAAGCGACTAAATAATTTCCAGGATGGTATTTGCTAAAAAGCACTTTTCCTCCAATGGGGTAGCGTGTTACATGTACATTGATTGGAGACATGAAAACACTAACTTGCAGACGCTTGTCCTTAAAATATTCGGGTTCCTGTACTTCTTCTATAACAACCACTTTACCATCTACAGGGGAAACAACATGATTATCGTCAATTCGGGTGTTGCGTTTGGGGTTTCTAAAAAATTGTAAAATAAGAACAAAGATAAAAAGCAATCCAATTTGAAGTGTTTTGACCAGCCATGGAATCCCAATGAAATCCATCACCAAGAATAAACTTCCAACAATGATTAAACTTACAAAAATTATAGTCTGTCCTTCTTTATGAAACATAATTTAATAGTCTTAAAAATAAATAAATAAAAGGCGCAACAAATATTGCACTGTCCAATCGGTCAAGTAATCCACCATGGCCAGGCATCATGGTGCCGCTGTCCTTAACGTCTGCTTGACGCTTGTATTTGGATTCTATTAAGTCGCCGATGGTTCCAAACACACTCACCAAAACACTCATAACAAGCCAGCTTGTAAATTGTAATTCGTTGGTGAATTTAAAAATAAAATAACTTCCTATGGCCGAAAAAAACACTCCACCTAAAAATCCTTCTACTGTTTTTTTCGGTGAAACACTTTCAAATAATTTTTGCCTTCCATAATTAGAGCCTATAAAATAAGCAAAGCTATCATTGATCCAAATCAGGGCAAACATACCAATAATGATACTTGGATTGTAGGTCCCAAAATTAAAAGCAATTAATGCGAGGAAAACGATGCCACCACTAATATAAAATGTAGTGTTGATGTATCGGTTTGTTAGTAGTTTTGGTAAACTTTTAGAAGAGAAAAGGTCGCGGGTTAAAAACAATAAAACGAAAACACAGATAACATGAAGTATTTGAGAAGCGTCATTTAGCCCAATAGAATTACCAATCAGCATTTCCATAAAACCAAACGCAAATATAAGTGCTGTGAAAATGAGATAAGAAAGCCAATTTTTTTGCGCTATGAGTTTGTTGAATTCATACAGGCAAAGAAATCCAAAAACCAACAAGAGCACCAAAAATGTAAATTTATTTTGTGCCGCTAAAACCAAAATTATTGCGAACAAGCTCCCAGAAATGGTTCTTTTTATTAATTTTTCCAAAGCGTGGTTATAAATCTTCTAATAAAATAAGGTATAAGTTTTTTGTACTACTTCCATAGCTCATAAAATTAGTTTCATCATCAATTTTAAAATGTTTAATAGTTGTAATGTTTGAGGGGATTTTTTTCCTATTCTTTGCCTTAATTCCTTGAAGTCCTTGCCCAATGGTTTGTACAATTTGGCTTGTACTTGCAAAAACAATGAAGTTCTTCGGTAATTCTTTTAGTTTTTTTTCTGCAATTTGGTTGGAAGAAATAAGCAAAGAACCATCGTTGGCAATTAAGTATTCACAAGTTGTAAATAGAAAGTAGCCATCGTTTATGTTTTTTGTTGTTTGCCATTCAAAATTTTTGAACTTCTGTTTGAGTTTGGAATTTAAAATCAATGCTGTTTTGTCCTTCCAATTATTTTCTTCCAATATTTTTTG
>CAJWNW010000081.1 GCA_913044085.1 uncultured Flavobacteriaceae bacterium
GTTGAGGCTGAAAAGAAATCGGGAACAACTCCATAATAATTTTCAAGCCCAAAATAATGCGCATTTATAGGATTGGCATTGTCAAACTTCTTGGTGTATCCCATGGCATAAAGACCGCAATTAGGGTGTGCTTTTCTCAAATTATAGAGTTCCTCAAGGTGGTTGCTTTTCCATAAATCATCAGCGTCCAACAACACAATCAAATTTGTACTTGCTTTTTGAATTCCGAAATTTCTCGCCTTGGATACTCCGCCATTTCTAATGGTATATATCTTTATTCGTTGGTCTTTAAAAGCTTTTACGAGTTCTAGGCTTCTATCAGTAGATCCATCATTCACAACAATTAATTCGAAATCTAAAAATGTTTGATTCAAAGCACTTTGAATGGTGTTTTCAATGAACTTTTCTTTGTTGTAAAGCGGTATGATGATAGAAAAAAATGGCATTTAATCAATTGATAGAGCACAAAGGTAGCGCAATCGAAATAAATCAAATAAAAATAGGTTTGGGTTTTTGGCTTTCATATTGTCTTCTAAATTCCTTTTTATGAAAGCCGTTATTTTTAAAAAAATTGATGTCAAATAAAAGAATTCAAGGAATTTATAAGCCTTTAGAATAGAGATACTGTGTTTGCCTATTTTATTTTTTTTATAATTTTCGAATAGATTTGACAGAGCATTTTTTGTTTTTTCAATGAACACTTCATTGTCTTCAGCTTCATTAACAATGACCGGGTTGTCAATGTGAATTACAGCCATTGATTGACTTTTTAAAATGGCCCCAAATATGTAGTCATTTCCATAGGAGCTGTTCTCGATTTGGTTTAATGCACTTAACAGTGCGTCTTTGTGTGCCATAAAATTTGAGGAACAAACAAATTTGTAAGGGTTTTTAGTTCTTTCAATTGCTTTTTTCTCTTCTCTTTTTTTCGCAAATTTTAGTCTCAAAACACCTGCCTTGGTATTGCTTGATTCGTCAAAATGACGGCCGCCAAACACAAAAGAATTTTCACCAATGTAGGCAATGTAATTTTTTAAGAAATTTTTATTCTGAGGGGTCGTATCTACGTCAATGTAAATCAAGCAGTCATATTGAGACGCTTCGGCAAGTAACAGTCTGTTTTTAATTCTTCCTAAATTTTTTTTGGATTCAATAAATTTTGCATTAGGAATAGAATTTATTTTTTGGTTCAACTCATTTTTAAGAGAAAATGAACCATCATCAATACAAATAATTTCAAATTTTAGTTCTAAAATCAACGCTTGCTTATCAATCTCACAGACCAGTGGATAAGCGTTGTAATCAAAACATGGAATTAAAATAGAAAGCATTAACTGTCTTTTCGTTGTACGACTTCAAACACTTTTTTATCCTCACATCTAAGGGTTTTGCTAGGGTATTTTAAAATCAAAGCATAATCGTGTGTGGCCATAAAAATGGTATTGCCTTTTTTGTTTAAATCCTGTAAAACTTCCATAACTTCCATACTTGTTTGTGGGTCAAGGTTGCCGGTTGGTTCATCTGCCAGGATGAGTTCTGGGTCGTTTAACAAAGCTCTGGCAATGGCGATGCGTTGTTGCTCGCCACCAGAGAGTTCAAACGGAAATTTATCTTTCTTACTTTCCATATTAACTTTTGTTAAAACAGCTTCAATTTTTTGATTGATTTTTTCTCGTTCTTTCCAGCCTGTTGCTTGCAATACAAACTTTAGATTGCCATAAACAGTCCGTTCGTTCAACAGTTTAAAATCTTGAAAAACAATGCCAAGTTTACGTCTTAGAAAAGGTATTTTTTTGTCTTTTAAAGCCTCTAGGTTGAAGCCTACAATCTCTCCTTTTCCGTGGTTTAATTTTAGGTCGCCATAGAGTGTTTTTAACAGGCTGCTTTTTCCGGATCCTGTTTTGCCAATTAAATATACAAACTCCCCCTTTTTAACATCGATATTAATCTCGCTCAGGATTAGATTTTTATCTTGAAAAATGGAAGTATTTTCTAACTTTAAAACAGAATCAGACATGAATTTTATGTTATTTATTTTATAAAAGTATTACTATTCAAATCAATAATCAAATTTCATTCAAACATTAAATTTCAATCTAAAGATTGATTTTTTTTAAGATCTACGAAATTTTAAAATTTATTAAAAAAAAACTACGGATAAAGAAGGTAATTTGCTCTTAATATTTTGAACTGTTCTAAATCTTTCTGCCAAGATTTTTTAATTTCTAAAGCACTCCATCCTTTTTCTATTTGTTGCTGAAGGATTGTTTGTCCAGCTAGTTTTGTAAAAAAGGAGTTGAAAAACGAAGATTTATCAGTTGTATTTTCATAGGCTTCTATCAACCAATTAAGATTAATTTCATTCAAAAAATCAACATTTTTTAAATCTTTACCATAACATGTTTTTGCATTGTGTTTTGGGTTTTTTGCACCAAAATTTGGCTTGGGTATAAATTGAAAAGAGTAGTTTTCGTCACCCAAAAAGGGACTCCCAAAAATTTGAAACTGATTTTCCGTTCCTCGCCCAACACTTACTTGAGTTCCCTCAAATAGACATAAACTTGGATACAAATTAATTGCCTTTTGATTGGGAAGGTTGGGAGAGGGTGGGATCGGCAGCATATAAGCGTCCTTTCGATTGTAGTTGGCGACTGGAATAACAATTAAATTACAATTCAAACCATCTTCTAACCAGTGCTCCCCATTGATCATTTTTGCAAATTCTCCAAGGGTCATTCCATGGGTTATTGGTACAGCGTGCATACCAACAAAGCTTTTGTAATTTAAATCTAAAACAGGCCCGTCCACATAGTGGCCATTGGGATTGGGTCGGTCCAATACAATGAGTGGAATGTCTAGAGCTGCACAGCCCTCCATCATATAATGCAAGGTGGATACAAAGGTATAAAAACGGGTTCCAACGTCTTGAATATCAAAAACAATAACATCTAAATCTTCTAAAACATTAGGATTTGGTTTTCGATTTTCACCATAAAGCGATACAATTGGGAGTCCCGTTTTAAGGTCGACCCCCCCTTTAACGTATTCTCCGGCGTCGGCACGGCCTCTGTAACCATGCTCTGGCGCAAATACTTTTACAACTGAAACATCACGTTTGATTAGAGAATCTACTAAATGGATATTGTCATTTTTTATAAGTCCACCGTTAAGACCTAAACCGGAACCGTTTTTAAAAATAACGGAGGTTTGATTGGCAACGATTCCAACCCGCTTGTTTTTTAAAAGGGGCAGGTAAAGCTCCAATTGATTGGCCGCAACTTTCAAGGGCGCTTTGTTTTGATAAGGGCTGCTATTTCCACAAGACAGAACTATCATAACAAATAATAAAGCTGTATTTTTGATTGAATTTAATAGCATTGGATTTTGAATTTTGAATTTTTTATAGCCAAACGTCTCATCAGCGCTCAGTCCTATAAAAGTAGTGTTTCAGCACCAATAATAAAAATTGGTGTTTTGGCCATCGCGATCAGTACCATTGTGATGTTATTTGCAGTTGCCATAAGCGTGGGTTTGCAACAAAAAATAAGAGATAAGGCAGTCGCTTTTAATGGCCACATTACCATCTCTAACTTTGACACAAACTTGTCGGAAGGCGCGCAAGCACCCATAAAAAAAACCCAGTTGTTCTATCCTGAATTTAAAGAAGTTGCTGGAATCACACACGTTCAAGCAGTTGCTCAGAAATTTGGCATCATCAGAACTGAAACAGATTTTGAAGGTCTGTTTTTGAAAGGGGTTGGGAATGATTACAATTGGCAGTATTTTAAAGAATTTTTAATTCAAGGTACACTCCCAAATTATTCTGAGTCTTACAGCGATGAAGTACTCATTTCGGAGCATCTGGCGAAGCGCTTGCTTTTTAAACTTGGCGATACCTTCCAAATGTACTTTTTAAAATCTGACTCTAGCAGCCCTCCCAGCATAAGGAAATTTAAAATTGTAGGTATTTTCAATTCTGGTTTTGAAGAGTTGGACCAAACTTTCTTAATAGGTGATTTAAATCATGTACAGCGTTTGAACCGCTGGAGCAAAGATCAGGTAGGTCAATTTGAAGTATTTATACAAGATTATGAGGATTTAGAAGCCAAAGGATTGGAAGTTTATGCCGAAACACCTTCCACGCTGAATGCCCAAACGGTAAAGCAAAAATATCCTGTTATTTTCGATTGGATTGCAATTTTTGATAAAAACACATACGGCATCATTGCTATGATGATTTTAGTAGGCGTCATCAACATGATTACAGCCTTATTGGTTTTAATTTTAGAGCGCACCCAAATGATTGGCATACTCAAAGCCCTTGGCAGCCGCAGTTGGAGCATTCAAAAAGTATTTATATACACCGCATCCTATTTGGCAATTACCGGTTTGATTCTAGGCAATGGAATTGGCTTGCTGTTACTTTTTGTTCAAAAACATTTAAGTCCAATAACTTTGAATCCTTCCGTTTACTATGTTTCCAAGGCACCTGTTGATATCAATTTATGGACCATATTATGCCTCAATTTATTGACCTTCACAATTTGCGTTTTGGTCTTAATTATTCCTTCTTATTTAATTGCGAAAATAGCGCCGGTGAAAGCTATTAAATTTGATTGATAATAATTTAGCAATTACAATTTGCCTTCATTTTGAAATTGCCGTAAATTTGAAAAAAATTCCCTGATGCAATACGCTGAAAACATTCTTGAAACCATTGGTAAAACCCCATTGGTAAAATTAAATAGAATTACGGCTTCCCTTCCCTGCTTGGTCTTGGCCAAATATGAAACTTTCAACCCAGGAAACTCTGTCAAGGATCGAATGGCTTTACAAATGATTGAGGATGCAGAAGCAGATGGTCGTCTAAAGCCTGGGGGTACCATTATTGAAGGCACTTCTGGAAATACAGGCATGGGGCTGGCTTTGGCCGCGATTGTCAAAGGTTACAAATGTATTTTTGTAATGAGCGACAAACAATCTAAAGAAAAAATGGATATTCTAAGAGCGGTTGGTGCTGAGGTGGTGGTATGCCCGACAGACGTAGCCCCTGATGACCCTCAATCTTATTACTCCGTTTCGAAGCGCTTGGGTGAAGAAACGCCCAACGCTTGGTATGTAAATCAATACGACAATCCCAGCAACACCAAAGCACATTACCAAAGTACAGGCCCTGAGATATGGGATCAAACCAATGGTAAAGTGACCCATTTTATAGTGGGAGTTGGAACCGGAGGCACCATTTCAGGAGTGGGGGGGTATCTCAAAAAGAAAAACCCTAATGTAAAAGTTTGGGGTGTTGACACCTATGGTAGTGTGTTTAAAAAATACCACGAGACTGGTATTTTTGATGAGAAAGAAATTTATCCTTATGTTACAGAAGGCATAGGGGAAGACATTTTACCTGCCAATGTAAATTTTGATTTAATTGATGGGTTCACTAAGGTTACAGATAAAGATGCCGCCGTCTACACCCAACGCTTGGCCAAAGAAGAAGGGATGTTTTTAGGAAATTCTGCCGGCGCTGCCATAAAAGGGGTACTACAACTCAAAGATGCGTTTGGACCTGAAGATGTTGTCGTGGTATTATTTCACGATCATGGGAGCCGTTACGTTGGAAAAATATTCAACGACGATTGGATGCGCGAGATGGGATACTTGGATTAATTTTCTAAAATATTTGACAAGCATCTGCTTTTAAATCCAAATTTGTAAATTGCAGTATGAAGTTATTTTACGAACTTTTATTTTTTTTACAGCGTCATGGGTTTCATGTTTGCCAACGCATTGCCGACCGATTTGGCATGCGGGCTAGAGTGGTGCGAACTTCTTTTATATATGTGACATTTGTAACTGTTGGTTTTGCATTTGCATTTTATTTATTTATCGCCTTCTGGCTCCGTATAAAAGATACTATTTTTTCAAAGCGAAGTTCCGTATTCGACATATAAGACATGAGCAATCCCATTGTAAAATTTTTTAGATCAAAACTAAAAACGGCGGTTGTTTTACTGATATTGTTACTTATGACTGGCGTTGTTGGTTTTAAACTCATATCGGGATACACTTGGACGGATGCGATCTATATGACAGTCATTACCATTACGCCTGTTGGTTATACTGATGTCGAGGCTTTAGACCATCAAGCAAAAATTTTTATTATTGGTCTTATTTTATCCAGCGCCATAATTTTAGCATATGCATTGAAGGTTATCAGTGAGTATATAATTTCTAGAAATAATATTAATGAATTCAAACAAAAGAAAATGCAAAAGAAAATCAATGCGCTAACCGAGCATGTTATTATTTGTGGCTATGGAAGAAATGGGAGACAAGCCGCAAAAAAACTGCAATCCCACCATCGAAATTTTGTCGTGATAGACAAAGATGAAACTGTCTTTCAAAACATTGAAAATAATGACTTTGCTTTTATTACTGGTGATGCAAATGAAGATGAAGTTTTGATTCGAGCAGGCATCAATAGCGCCACTTGCTTGATTTGTGCATTGCCCAACGATTCTGAAAATGTATTTGTGGTGCTTTCTGCACGCCAGATAAACCCCAAAATTCGGATAATAAGCCGAGCTTCAGAAGAATCGAGCTATAGTAAATTAAAACTCGCTGGTGCAAATAACGTCATTCTTCCTGATCGCATTGGCGGCGATCATATGGCTTCATTAGTAGTGGTTCCCGACCTTTTGGAGTTTGTGGACAATTTGTCCATTGTGGGGAATCAAAATATCAACATTGAAGAAATCGCCGTTGAGCAACTTTACGACACCAACCAACAAAAAACAATTTTAGAATTGGATTTGAGAAAACATACAGGTTGTAATGTGATAGGCTACAAAGATGAAAATGGAAATTACCACATCAATCCAGAAGCCGATCAAAAATTAGTGCCCGGCTCTAAAATCATAGTTTTGGGTAAGCCCGAACAAATTCAAAAGCTAAATTACACATATAATATAAAGTTGATTTAGTTGTATTTAATTTAGTTAGTTTACACTTTAATGTATTTAGTTTTTATATTTTTTTTCGTTGGGTTCTATTTTGACTCACTAATTAATATCAATTTTAGTACAGAAATTATATACTTTTTTAGACCTAGTCACTGTTAAGCAATGTTTTTTTAAGACAAAAAATGATTTGAATTTATAAATACCGTCTTAAATCCTTCTATTGCATAACTCATTTTTTTTTGGCATCTTGTTACAAGTTTTTATACCACTAATGACATACTTATGAAACATAAATTCCAAACATTATTAG
>CAJWNW010000082.1 GCA_913044085.1 uncultured Flavobacteriaceae bacterium
GTGACACTTCTAAAGCTTTGGAAAGCGTAAAAATCAAGCGCCAATACAATTCCAATAAAAACAAGCAATCGAAGCATCTTTCAAATTTTCTGTAAAAATAAAACAATTCGAAGTGATTTTCGACACAATAAAAACATTTAACGACCACTGTCAAATTCTTTAATTTTAGTATCTTACAATCAAAATTAAAATTAGTACACTCTCCAAAAAAACAATTATTTTCGAACCGGTAAATTTCATATTGAAACTTTTTAAAATTAAGTTATGACATCAAAAAACAACTCTTCTGCTTTGACCACCTTGGTCACTGTTTTTTTCTTCTGGGGCTTTATAGGAGCTTCAAATGGAGTTTTTATACCATTTTGCAAAGAATACTTTATGATAGACCAATTTCAATCTCAGCTAGTTGATTTTGCATTTTATGGTGCATATTATATTGGAGCTCTCATATTATTCGTATTATCTAGTCAAAGAAAAAAGGATATTTTTAACAGCTGGGGTTATAAAAAAGGTATTATTTATGGGTTGTTAATATCAACAGTTGGTGCATTGGTGATGTATCCAGTAATAAATGGATCTGAAGAAGGACAAACAGAAGTCTTTTATGGTGTTCTAATTGCACTATTTATTGTGGGATTGGGTTTTTCTTTACAACAAACTGGAGCAAATCCATTTGCAGTATCTCTTGGTGATTCGAAATCTGGTTCATCCAGATTAAATCTTGCTGGGGGTGTAAATTCTTTTGGTACTACTATTGGGCCCTTGGCTGTTGCATTTATAATTTTCGGGACATTATCAGGTGAAGGAACTGCTGAATTTTCAAAAATGCAATCTTTGTATCTTGGAGTAGCTGCACTATTTGTTTTATGTGCTGCAGTTTTCCACTTTTCAAAAAGTTTACCAGATGGTATAACGTCAGAACCTTTTGAGCCTGCCAATAAAGCAATGAATTTATTAATTGCTTTAACGGTCATAATGTTCTTGTGTTTTGGATGGGTTTTTTACACTTACTCTGTTCCAGAGCCAACAATAGACGCAATTAAAGAAAATTTAGAGTATAAGAGATTAGTAGCATTAATTGTGTCTCTTATTGGTGTTGTTGGTTGTATATATTATGCATATGTAAAATCTTCGTCTAATCCAAAAGGATGGGGCGCATTACAATATCCACAGCTTGCCTTAGGAATGTTAGCCATATTTACTTATGTTGGAGTTGAGGTGACTATTCAGAGCAATTTAGGAGAAGTTTTGAAGTTAGTTACGGATAAAATTGATAATGTTAATTTAAATGGACTAGGGTTACCTGCACTAACTGATGCGGGAATTGCAAAATATATCTCATTATATTGGGGGGGGTTAATGATTGGTAGATGGACTGGAGCTATTAGTGTTTTTAATCCAACAGAGGGATTGAGAAAAGCTTTATTAATAATTGTTCCGTATATAGCCTTTGGAGTAATTGTTTTAGTTAATTACGGCAGTTACAGCTGGAACGAAATAATTATATTTTCTGTTATTGTAGCTATTCAAATTATAGGATTTTTTATTGCTAAAGACAAAGCAATAGCAACACTTAATATATTTAGTGTGATTGGATTGGCAGCAATGCTAATTGGGCTGTTTTCAACTGGAACTGTAGCATTGTTTGCTTTTATTAGCGGCGGTCTTTTCTGCTCAATAATGTGGCCTTGTATTTTTTCATTAAGCATAACCGGTTTAGGCAAATACACATCTCAAGGATCTTCATTTTTGGTAATGATGATTTTAGGAGGTGCCATTATCCCTCCTATTCAAGGAAAAATTGCAGATATTTTCTCAATTCAATCATCTTATTGGGTAGCTGTGTTATGCTTTGCTTATCTAATCCTTTACGCATTTTTAACTAAAAAAATATTGGGAAACCAAATTGAAAATTAAGATGTGAAGAGAAGAAAGTTTATAAAAAACACGTCGCTAACTGGCCTAAGTATGTCAATAGGTAGCTACTTAAACAGTTACGTCAAAACTTCTGCAGACGAATCAAAAAAAAATAAAAGAAAAACTAAGCTCCCCTTAGTTGTCGCTACATGGAATGTGAAATTTGCCACAAGCAAAGCTTGGGATATCCTGATTAATGGAGGAAACGCTTTAGATGCCGTGGAACAAGGTTGCCGTGTAGAAGAAGCAAATGAAAAAGGACAATCTGTAGGCAAGGGTGGACTTCCTGATCGAGAAGGACATGTCACTCTTGATGCTTGTATCATGAATGCTGAGGGCAATGCAGGTTCAGTCGTTTATTTGAAAAACATCACCCATGCGGTTTCAGTAGCACGAAAAGTCATGGAAGACACTCCACACGTTATGCTTGCTGGAAAAGGTGCGGAAGAATTTGCATTAACAAAAGGATTTAAAAAAGAAAACCTTTTAACCGATGCTTCTAAAAAATCATGGGAAAAGTGGATAAAAACAAGTGAGTATAAGCCAATTATAAACATTGAAAATCACGATACCATTGGCATGTTAGCTTTAGACCAGCAAGGGGATATTTGTGGGGCTTGTACAACAAGTGGCCTCGCCTACAAAATGAATGGACGTGTTGGAGATTCTCCAATAATAGGTGCTGGATTATTTGTTGATAATGAGGTTGGAGGTGCTGTAGCAACCGGTCTTGGTGAAGAGGTCGTAAAGTCAGTTGGTAGTTTTTTAATAGTTGAACTCATGCGACAAGGCAAAACACCACAACAAGCTTGCGAAGAGGCAATAAAAAGAATTGTCCAAAAACCCAATAGCGATTATAAAAATTTTCAAGTAGGCTACATCGCTATAAATAAACTCGGAGAAATAGGTGCTTATTCTATTCATCAATGGTTTAGCGTAACCAAGTTTCAAAATGGTATTAATCATACAACCCAATCTGATTATTTCAATAAAAACTACTAATTTCTGGAATGGAAAAACAAAAACGCTTATTTCTTCTCGATGCTTATGCGCTTATTTTTAGAGGGTATTACGCATTTATAAAAAACCCACGCATCAACTCTCAAGGGCTTGATACCTCGGCGATTCTTGGGTTTACAAATTCTCTTTTAGATGTCATAAAGAGAGAACGCCCAGACCACTTAGCCGTTTGCTTTGATAAGGGTGGAAGCACAAACCGCGTTGAAATTTTCCCAGAATACAAAGCCAATCGAGATGAAACTCCTGATGGGATAAAAGTCGCTGTGCCCTATATATATAAGCTTTTGGAAGCCATGCACATTCCCGTGATTGTCAAAGAAGGCTATGAAGCTGATGACATCATAGGAACCCTGGCCAAAAAAGCCGAAAAAGAAGGTTACCAGACTTTTATGGTGACCCCGGATAAAGATTTTGCACAGCTTGTAAGCCCTAACATATTTATGTACCGCCCAATGTTTGGAGGCGGTTATGAAACTTGGGGCGTCGAGGAGGTTAAGGCTAAATTTGAAGTCAAAGACCCCATTCAAGTTATTGATTTTTTGGGCATGAAAGGAGATGCCGTGGACAACATTCCTGGACTGCCAGGTGTTGGAGATAAGACTGCTAAAAAATTTATCAGCCTCTATGGCAGCATGGAAGGTTTGATTGAAAACACCCACGAGCTTAAGGGCAAAATGAAAGAAAAAGTTGAGGCCAATGCAGAATTGGGTTTACTATCAAAAAAGCTAGCAACTATTCTTTTAGATGTGCCGGTTGAATTTGATGCGGAAAACTTTGAAATGGAATCTCCTGACCAGGAAAAAGTAGCCGCGATTTTTCAAGAATTAGAATTTAGACGCCTAGCGGAGAGTTTTAAAAAAGCTTTTACAACTCCTGAAGAAACAAATGATAAGACACCAACAACCATAAAAAAAGGCGAGGTTGCAAAAATAAAACCCCGAGCTGGCAGTGGACAATTCTCATTGTTTGATGCCCCGCAAGAAGAAGCGTTGCTATCAATACATGGGAATAGAGCCAATATCAAATCTGTAGCCCATTTTTATCAATTTATTGAAACTGATTTTGCTTTGGACTTATTTGTAAAACAATTGTTACAACAAACTTCAGTTTGCTTTGATACGGAAACAACAGGCCTGAATGCCTTAACCGCCAAACTTGTGGGAATTGCTTTCTCATGGGAGGCACATAAAGGTTTCTATGTGCCTTTTCCTGAAGACACTTCTGAAGCACAAGAACGCATCGAGAAATTAAGGCCCTTTTTTGAGGATTCATCCATTGAAAAAATTGGTCAAAATTTAAAATACGACCTCAAAGTTTTAGACAAATATAAACTTTCTGTCAAAGGCCATTTATTTGATACTATGATTGCGCATTACCTCATCAATCCAGACATGCGACACAATATGACAATTTTATCAGAAACGTATCTGAACTACACCCCGGTACCCATTGAAGATTTGATTGGCAAAAAAGGTAAAAATCAAAAATCAATGCGTGAAGTATCTTTGGGAGATATAACGGAATATGCGGTAGAAGATGCCGATATCACCTATCAATTGGCACAGCATTTTAAGAAAGAAATGTCTGAGGCCAATACCATAAGCCTATTCAATAGTATTGAGATTCCTCTGATTAGAGTTTTATCTTCCATGGAATTAGAAGGTATACGCTTAGACACTGCTTTTCTGAAAGATTTAGCAATAGATTTAAACAAAGACATTCAAAAATTAGAACATCTCATATACAAACAAGCTGAAACTGTTTTCAACATTGCATCTCCCAAACAATTGGGCATTGTATTATTTGAGAAACTCAAGCTTGTTGACAAGCCTAAAAAAACCAAAACGGGGCAATACAGTACCGCTGAAGATGTATTGTCTTACCTTGCCAAGGACCACGAAATCATAAAAAACATTCTAGAATACCGCGGACTGGCAAAGTTAAAAAGCACCTACGTAGATGCACTTCCAGCACAAGTTTTGGAAAGGACAAATCGCATTCACACAGAGTACCTGCAAACGGTCGCAGCGACGGGGCGCTTGAGCAGCATTAATCCAAACTTACAAAACATTCCCATTCGAACCGTGCGGGGACGACAAGTGCGAAAAGCATTTGTCCCAAGAAATGAGAATTATATTTTATTGGCAGCGGATTATTCCCAAATTGAATTGCGGGTGATTGCCGCACTCAGCGAAGAAGAAACCATGATTGAGGCCTTTAAAAATGGGGAAGACATTCACGCATCTACAGCATCAAAAGTATTCAATGTACCAATTTCTGAAGTGACTCGTGAACAAAGGAGTAATGCCAAAACCGTAAATTTTGGAATTATATATGGGGTCTCAGCCTTTGGTCTTAGTAATCAGACAGCGTTAAATCGAACCGAAGCTAAAGCATTGATTGAAACCTATTATGCAACCTATCCAAAATTAAGTGCATTCATTGCAGATCAAATCCATTTTGCAAGAGAAAATGGGTATGTTAAAACCATTTCGGACCGTCGCCGATATTTAAAAGACATCAACTCCAGAAATGCAGTCGTGCGCGGCGCCGCAGAACGCAATGCTGTAAACGCGCCCATCCAAGGAAGCGCCGCCGATGTCATTAAAATTGCAATGATAAGAATTCACGACAAGCTGATTGAAGGTAACTATAAAACAAAGATGCTTTTACAAGTACATGACGAACTTGTATTTGATGTCTTTAAAACTGAAATAGATGCTATTAAAGCAATGATAAAATCGGAAATGGAAAATGCCTACAGCATGCGTGTTCCTCTCGACGTTGAAATGGATTTAGGAGAAAATTGGTTGGAAGCGCACTAAAGCTCTAAGGCTTTTTCAATCGCATTGTCCATCAAAAACTCTTGAGGGTTTTCCAAGGCTTCTTTTACAGCAACTAAAAACCCAACCGATTCTTTACCATCAATAATACGATGGTCATAGGATAAAGCCACATACATCATGGGGCGGATTTCGACTCTACCTTCAACCGCTACAGGGCGCTCAATAATGTTGTGCATCCCAAGTATTCCACTTTGAGGTGGATTGATAATGGGTGTTGACAACATACTGCCAAAGACACCACCGTTGGAAATGGTAAAAGTGCCCCCAGTCATTTCATCAATTGTAATTTGACCCTCTCTCGCCCGGATAGCCAGGCGCTTGACTTCTGACTCAACCCCCTTAAACGTAAGGTTCTCAGCATTTCTAACAACGGGTACCATTAACCCTTTTGGACCTGAAACCGCAATACTAATATCACAGAAATCATAGGAAATCATTTCTTTGCCTTCAATCATTGAATTGACGGCAGGGAAAAGTTTTAAAGCGCGAACCACAGCGAGTGTAAAAAAGCTCATAAAGCCCAAACCGACCCCGTGCTTTTCTTTAAAAATTTCTTTGTATTGTTTTCTCAACTCAAAAATAGGCGACATGTCTACTTCGTTAAAAGTCGTAAGCATGGCCGTTTCATTTTTGGCAGCCACCAATCGTTCAGCAACCTTTCGGCGGAGCATTGATAGTTTGGTGCGTTTAACGCGACGGCCTTCAGTGTCAATTTTTTTACCCATAGACGGCACTGCTTTTGCAGCATCATCTTTTGTAATCCGACCATCTCTTCCTGTACCAGTGATCGCACTGGTGTCAATCTCTTTTTCGGCTAAAATCTTCTTAGCTGCTGGGCTAGCAGTCCCTGATGCGTATGTTGATTTATTCTCAATCGTTGGAGTAGGTAACTGAACTACAGGAGCTGGTGTTTCCGAAGTATTGGAATCGAGGCTGCCCTCCGGCTTTGAGGCAGTGGTATCGATAAGACAAACAACAGAACCAACGGCAACGGCGTCTCCTTCTTCTGCTTTAAGCGTAATGCTTCCGCTGACTTCTGCGGGGAGCTCAAGCGTCGCTTTGTCGCTATCAACCTCAGCGATTGCTTGATCTTTTTCAACGTAATCTCCGTCTTGTACGAGCCATTCTGCTATTTCAACTTCAGTTATGGATTCGCCAGGCGAAGGCACTTTCATTTCTAAAATCATATATAGTTGAAATTTAAAGAACTTTTCATTGAAGTTCTTTAAGTTTTAATACTAAAATCAAAATTAATCAAATATTCATTTTAGTAGGCTTTTTTAATCAAAATTTTAAAGAAATAATTACAATTGTAATATTTTACAACTTAGGTTTTTCTACTAGGTTTGGGTAGTGACATCCGGTTTAACTCAGGACAAATTAAATAACCTTTATGCTATTTTTTTTCTTTCGCTGATTGTCTTTTGTTTTGTCAAAGACAAAATCGATAA
>CAJWNW010000083.1 GCA_913044085.1 uncultured Flavobacteriaceae bacterium
CAAAAGCAGCCACCACAAAAAATTGCTTGATTCATAACATAAGATTATTGAGAGCACTAAGTTAGTAAAAAGAAATTTTTAAAATATTAATATTTGATTGTACATCAGGCTTTGATTCTTTAAATTTACAAACATGATTCAAGCGAATAACATTCATAAGTATTATGGCAATCTCCATGTGCTAAAAGGCGTTGATTTAGAAATAAAAAAGGGAGAGGTCGTTTCAATTGTTGGTGCTTCTGGCGCCGGAAAAACAACCTTGCTTCAGATTTTAGGCACCCTTGTTTCACCTTCTAAAAAAGAGGATTTTACACTGGAAATTGATGCCAAAGACATCAATAGTTTAAATGAAAATGATTTGGCTAAATTTAGAAACAATCACCTTGGCTTTATTTTTCAATTTCACCAACTTTTACCAGAATTTACCGCTCTGGAAAATGTATGTATCCCCGCTTTCATAAAAGGAATTTCAGAAAAAGAGGCAGAGCTAAAGGCAAAGAAGTTATTAGATTTTCTAGGTTTAGGCAAGCGTCTTCATCACAAGCCCAGTGAACTTTCAGGAGGTGAACAACAAAGAGTATCTGTTGCTCGCGCGTTGATTAACGACCCATTGGTTGTTTTGGCTGATGAACCTTCTGGAAATTTAGACAGTGCTTCTGCGGCACAACTCCACCAATTGTTTTTTGAACTCAGAGCGGCATACGGGCATACTTTTATCATTGTTACCCACAATGAAGAGTTGGCTGCAATGGCAGATCGAAAAATTACCATGACAGATGGAAAAGTATCAAAATAAATCCTACAATGGTCTAAGTTTTGATGCCCTTAAACAATTTTTAGACGCTAAAGTTAAGCAGTACAATACCAATGAATTTATTGAGAGCGATCCCATTCAAATTCCTCATTTATTTTCCAAAAAAGAAGACATTGAAATTTCCGCTTTTTTAACGGCTACAATCGCATGGGGCAATCGAAAAAGCATCATCCAAAATGCCAAACGCTTGATGCAACGTATGGACAATGCTCCCTACGATTTTATCTGCTCGCACCAATCCAATGATTTGAATGTGTTTGAGGGGTTTGTACACCGAACTTTTAATGCCCATGATGCGGTTCAATTTATTAAAAGTTTGAAACATATTTATACGACTTATGGCGGTATGGAATCCGTGTTTTCAAAATATGCAGAAAAAACCGCCTTACAAAACGCAATACACCATTTTAAAAATCATTTTTTTGAAATTGAGCATTTAAAACGGACTGAGAAGCACATCAGTGACCCCTTAAAAAATTCAGCAGCCAAGCGCATCAATATGTTTTTAAGGTGGATGGTAAGGCCCAGTAATTCTGGGGTTGATTTTGGAATATGGAAAGATTTAAATACCGCACAACTTTCATGCCCACTCGATGTGCATTCAGGGAATGTAGCCAGAAAACTTGGATTATTGAAACGTCATCAAAATGATGCCAAAGCCGTTAAAGAGCTTGATAAAAACCTCAGGGAGTTTGACAAAACTGACCCTGTCAAATACGATTTTGCATTATTTGGCCTTGGCGTATTTGAAAAGTTTTAAAAAATTTATAGATTTATACTTCTGACTGTCCTAAATCGTTAATATCTCCAGAAATACTTTAAAGATTTCAATTGTATTTTGACAACTTTTTTGTCTTAGGGCTTTTGTTTTTTTTAAAAAGCAATATTAATACCCTTTACAATCGAAATGAACATAATTGAAGTCTTAATTGACATAACAACCATCGTTTTATATGCCTACTTTATCTTTCTTATTCTGATAAAAATCAGAGAATTGGAAATAAAAAAAGGAGTTTTTCATGTATTGACAATTCTTTTTATCACATTTTTAATAAGTAAAATTTTAATTAGATATATTTAAACAGAAGATTATAACCTCTGTTTTTTAAAACCTGATTTGGCTTTTGAATGAAAAAGGCTTGAGAATTTTCTTAAATATGAAATATTTTACCGTCTTTGGCTAACGCTACTTGTTTAAAAACGGTCATCGCTTCATTTTTGAAAGGTTCTAAGTCTTTGTATCTCGATGAATAATGCCCTAAGATGAGCCGTCCTACCCTTGCTTTATTTGCAATAGTCGCAGCTTGTTTGGCTGTAGAATGCTTGGTTTTTGCGCACAGCGCTGCTTGGTCCTCTAGGAAAGTAGATTCGTGGTACATTGCATCTACGCCTTGAATTATTGGAATAATAGCCTCAGAATAAGCTGTGTCGCTACAAAACGCATAGCGTTTTGGAATGCGGCCATCAGTTGTGACTTCTGTGTTTTTAATAAGAACACCGTCCTGGTTGTAAACATCAGCGCCTTGTTTTAATTTTCGGTAATAGGCAACATCAATATTTTTAGCTTCGGCGTTCTCAATAAGTAACTTTCTGTCAAACGGTTTTTCTTTGAATAGAAAACCATTTGTATACACTCTGTGATCGAGGGGTATGGTGTGAACTTCAACTTTATCATCTTCAAATATACACTGTGAATCCTTGGCATCTAGTTCATGAAAAATCAAGTTGAAATTTGTCCAGGAATTAGATAATTTTAGTTGTAAAGTGATAATTTCTTTTAGGCCTTTAGGCCCGTAAATATTTAAGTCTACTTCTCGTCTTAACAATCGAAAGGTTGAAATCAAACCAATCAAACCAAAATAGTGATCTCCGTGCAAGTGAGAAATGAATATATGCTTGATCTGATTGAACTTTAGCTTGTGACGTCTGAGTTCAATTTGAGTCCCTTCACCACAATCAATCAGGAAATGATGCCCACGTGTTTCTAAAACTTGCGAAGTTGTATGCGCAATAATACGCGGGGTGGCACTGTAGCATCCAAGAATTGTTAATTTCAATTTAAAGTATTTTAAAATCCTAAATCGCGTTGCATTTCATCCATTTCAATGAGATCCTTGGCTTCTTGAAGTGTTGGAGCCCATATTAAGGCTTCTGGAAGCTTGTCGGGAACGGCTGTTGGAGAAACAATCACAAAAGAGCGTTTACCTTTTTGATGAAACTCAGAAATTTTTAGAATTTTTTCAATAAAATCAGAAGCTGACATCTGAAAATCTGCCAAGGAAACAATGATGTTTTTAGACTGAATTTTAGGGTATATATTCTCAAATGTTTTGAAAAAATCTATTGTGCTGGCTTGATTTTCAAAAACCAAAGCAATGTGGTCTGTAACTTCAAATTTCATTTAAGACTCAATTTTGGAGGCCAATAAATAGGTAACTGCCATTCTGATGGCCACGCCATTTTCAACCTGATCTAAAATAATGGCTTGTTTGGAATCTGCAACCTCGCTAGTAATTTCAACTCCGCGATTAATGGGGCCTGGATGCATAATGACAATTTCTTTTCCAATTGAATCTAACAATTCTTTGGTGAGACCGTATTGTTGAGTATACTCCCGAACACTTGGAAAATAACTGACTTCCATACGCTCATTTTGAACTCTGAGCATGTTGGCAACGTCACACCATTGGAGTGCTTTTTTTAAATCCGTCTCAACAATTACACCCAATTCGTAAATGTATTTAGGGATGAGTGATTTTGGTCCACAAACCATAACTTGGGCGCCTAGAAGTTGCAAAGCAAAAATATTGGACAAAGCAACACGACTGTGAAGAATATCGCCTACAATAACAACATTTTTACCTTTTACTGTTCCAAATTTTTCTCTAATGGAGTAAGTGTCTAAGAGCGCTTGTGTTGGATGTTCATGTGCGCCATCTCCAGCATTGATAATGCGTGCATCAACATGCTGTTGTAAGAAAGCAGCAGCCCCTGGTTTTGGATGCCGCATGACAACCATGTCAACCTTCATAGATAAAATATTGTTAACCGTGTCAATAAGGGTTTCACCTTTCTTTACTGAAGATTGTGAAGCAGAAAAATTAATGACATCGGCGGACAAGCGTTTTTGAGCAATTTCAAAAGACAATTTAGTCCTTGTTGAATTTTCAAAGAATAAATTGGCAATGGTAATATCACGAAGGGAGGGTACCTTTTTAATAGGGCGGTTAATGATTTCTTTAAAATGGTCTGCAGTTTCAAAAATTAACTGAATGTCTTCTGCTTTCAAATATTTTATTCCTAACAAATGATCGACACTTAATGTGCTCATAATTATTGTTTTATCAAATAAACATTGTCCTCACCGTGAGTTTCTTTCCAATTTACAATGACTTTTTCATTGTCTATAGCATCCACCTGACGTCCTCTGAAGTCGGGCTGAATGGGTAAATGTCTGCTGAACCTGCGGTCAATCAAAATCAACAATTCAATACTGCTAGGCCGCCCATAGGCTTGGATGGCTGTAAGAGCAGCACGAATGCTGCGACCGGTGTATAAAACATCATCAACAAAAACCACATTTCTGCCTTCAACAACACAATCCATTTCGTTTGTACTAGCTTGTAAAACCTTATTAGAACGCCTAAAGTCATCTCTATAAAAAGTAATATCAAGACAACCTATTTGCACGTTTGCTATGTTATAATCAGACTGTAATAAAGCTTTAAGCCTGTTGGCCAAGAATTTTCCCCTGGGTTGAAGGCCTACAAGAATGGTGTTAGAGAAATCGGTGTGTTTTTCAATAAGTTGACAAGCCAATCGATGAAGGATGATGTTTACTTCTTTTTGATTCAGTAAAACTTTTTGACTCATGATGTTTTCAACATATTCGAGCGCAAAGGTAATGGAAAAAATTAAAATAAGCATAATTCCACATTTGGGGTCTAACCAAAAAGGAATAAACGGATGATTTATTGATCTCTAAAGCAGGTAATCCGTGCTAATGAAATTAGATTGCTTTTCGTCTAACATTTCTTTTAAAATTTCACTGTTATAAGGATTGTCTTTGGCTGCAACAAACGTCCGAATTGAAAATGAGCGTAAGGCATCTCTGACACTCAGTGTACTAAAAGCAGAATCTTTTCTTCCGGTGAATGGAAACACGTCAGGTCCTCTTTGACAAGAACTATTTAAGTTCACCCGGCATACTAAATTGACCAAGGAATCAATAAGTGGCGCTAAAGTCTTGGTGTCTTTACCAAAAACACTCACTTGCTGGCCATAATTCGACTCAGCCATATCATCTAGGGGTTTTTGAATGTCACTAAATGTCATGATTGGAATGACAGGCCCAAATTGCTCCTCATGGTATACATTCATGGATTTATCTACCGGATAGAGTACAGAGGGATAAATATAGTTTTCAGTTCTTTGGCCACCTTTTCGATTGAGGACTTTAGCGCCTTTTGAAGTAGCATCGTCTATTAGACCTTGAATGTAGTCAGGTTTATTTGGTTCTGGAAGTGGCGTCAGCATGGCACCATCTTCCCAAGGATTGCCAAAATTAAGCGCATCTACTTCTGCGCAAAATTTATCTCTGAAAGCTTCAAAAATACGCTCATGAATGTATAGTATTTTCAATGCGGTACAGCGCTGGCCATTAAATGAAAGGGTGCCTGTAATACATTCTTTAACAGCTAAATCTAAATCTGCATCTGGTAATACAATAGCAGGGTTCTTTGCCTCTAAACCGAGGACAATACGAAGTCGGTTTTTCTTTGGATGGGTGTTTTGCAATGCATTGGCTGAGTTGCTATGCCCAATAAGTGCTAAAACATCAATTTTTCCTGTTTCCATAATTGGCGAAGCCAAGGTACGACCCCTTCCAAATAAAATATTGACAACCCCTTTCGGGAAACTGTTTTGAAAGGCTTCCATTAGTGGAGTTAAGAGCAGCACCCCGAGCTTAGCAGGCTTAAAAATGGTTGTATTTCCCATAATTAGGGCCGGTATTAACAGTGCAAAAGTCTCATTAAGTGGGTAGTTGTATGGGCCTAAGCACAATACAACTCCTAAAGGACCACGACGAATGTGAGCGTAAACTCCTGAATGCTTGTGAAACTTAGCTGAATTTCGATCCAATTGCTTGTAATCGTCAATGGTATCGTAAATGTAATCGACAGTTCGGTCGAACTCTTTTTCAGAATCCTTTAAATTTTTACCTATTTCCCACATTAAATATTTGACCACTTCTGCGCGTTTGGTCTTCATTTGAGTGACAAACTTTTCCATACAAGAAATGCGATCCGCAACTTTCATGGTGGGCCAGAGACCCTGCCCTTTGTTGTAGGCGTTAGAGGCCGCTTCAAGGGCTTCCATGGCTTGTTCTTTTTCTAATAAAGGAATTGAACCTAATAGCGTTGGCGCATAATCGGGAGTGGAAGAAATGGTTGAAAAAACTTCAGAGGTAGGCCCGTTCCAATCTTTAAGTGCACCACCAACTAGGTATTTTTTTTGATGAATTAGTTGCTTAATTTTGAATGCTTCGGGAATCGAATGGAAATCCATGTTTGTTGAATTGATTAGTTATTGATAAATTTAACCAACTCAATTCTTTATAATTAAAAAAAAAAGTTAATTGTTTCTAAAATTGATATTTTATTGATGGAAATAAAAAAAACCCTTCGAAAATCGAAGGGTTTTTAGTGTTTAAGGATTTAGACTTTATTTAGCGTCCATTTTATCCTTTAGAGCTTGAAGTGCTTCATTGGCATCACCAAGAGTTGTTTTGGATTCCGATGCAGATTTAGCAGCTTTTCTAACAGCAGCTTTTACATTCTTCATTTCTTGAGCTTTAAACACTCCTGTATGAGATGCAACAACACGCTTGAATTCTTTGCTAAATTCAATGATTACAAATTCTGCTTCCTCTCCTTTTTTCAGCTTGGAGCCGTCTTCTTTTTCTAAATGTCTAGAAGGAATAAACGCGACGATATCATCGTTAAACTGAACTGTAGCCCCTTTGTCTACAATTTCAAAAACTGAAGCTGTGTGCTTTGTGTTCAGCGCGAATTCATTCTCATATTTATCCCAAGGGTTGTCCTTGGTCTGTTTGTGACCTAGGCTTAATTTTCTACCTTCCACATCGAGTTCAAGAACTACCACTTCTAAATTATCACCAACAGTACAGAATTCACTAGGGTGTTTGATTTTCTTAGTCCAAGACAAATCCGATATATAAATAAGACCATCAATACCTTCTTCCATTTCTACAAATACACCAAAATTGGTAAAGTTTCTTACAATACCCGTATGACGTTGACCAACAGGGAATTTAGAAGTAATATCGGTCCATGGATCTGGACTTAAT
>CAJWNW010000084.1 GCA_913044085.1 uncultured Flavobacteriaceae bacterium
GCTTTAACTTTTCCACTGTTTTTCCCGGCCAAAACATAGTCCCCAATGCGCAGTGTTCCAGCTTGTACAAGAACGGTTGAAACATAACCACGGCCTTTGTCTAAAAAGGCTTCAACGATTGTTCCATTTGCGGGTTTGTCTGGGTTAGCTTTCAATTCTAAAAGTTCGGCTTCCAACAATACTTTTTCTAAAAGTTCCTGAACACCATCTCCATTTTTAGCAGAAATATCATGCGATTGTATTTTCCCACCCCAGTCTTCAACCATGAGATTCATGTTGGCCAGTTCCTCTTTAATTTTTTCGGGATTAGACGTTGGGAGGTCTACTTTATTTATGGCAAAAACGATAGGCACCCCTGCGGCTTGTGCATGGGAAATTGCTTCTTTTGTTTGCGGTTTGATGGCGTCATCTGCAGCGATGACGATGATAGCAATGTCAGTAACTTGTGCACCCCTTGCTCGCATCGCCGTAAAAGCTTCGTGACCTGGAGTATCCAAAAATGCGATTTTTTGCCCACTAGGCAGCGAAACTCCGTAGGCGCCAATGTGTTGCGTGATTCCGCCTGATTCACCAGCAATTACATTTTCCTCTCTAATATAATCTAGAAGTGAAGTTTTTCCATGATCGACATGACCCATTACTGTAACAATTGGAGCACGTGCAACAAGGTCTTCTTCTTTATCGCTTACCAATTCAATGGCCTCGTCAATGTCTGCGGTCACAAAATCAATGGTGTAGCCAAATTCTTCAGCAACAATAGAAAGCGTTTCCGCGTCGAGTCGCTGATTCATGGTAACCATCATCCCCAATGACATACATGCGGAAATAATTTCGGTCACAGAAACATCCATCATTGTAGCAACTTCATTGGCAGTAACAAACTCAGTAACTTTTATGGTTTTACTTTCAATGGCCTGTTGTTCAAGATCTTTCTCAGACTGCTGGCGGTGTAGGTCTCGTTTATCTTTTCTGTACTTGGCACCTTTACCTTTTGAAGATTTGCCTTGAAGTTTCTCTAAAGTTTCACGGACTTGTTTTTGAACTTCTTCTGCCGTGGGTTCAACCTTTGGTGGTTGATTTCTAGATTGATTTCTTCCTTTAGATGGGCGTCCTTTTTGAGACTGATTACCATCAATTTTACTGATTCGTCTCCGTTTCTTCTTGGACACTGTTTTATCGGAACTAACCTGCGATGATTCAGAGGCTTCTTTCTCTTTCTGCTTTTTAAACTGGGACAAATCAATTGTTTCACCCGTTGATTTTGGTCCTGTTAATTTTGCATAATTAGTTTTTAATGCGGCTGATGTGGATTCTGAAGTTGACTCTGAAACTTGTTTTTTTTCTGAGGACACTTCAGGGATTGAATCTTGGATTTTGAGCGCTGGATTTTCAACTTCTGCTTTTTTGTCGGCGATTACATCTTCTGGTTTAGAATCTTTTGTTCTGGGCTTTTTAGGACTCAAATCAATTTTACCAACTGTTTTTGGACCTTCGACGGCCTTCTTAGCCTTGATAACCTCTTTTGCTTTGGCATCTCTTTTGAGCTTTTCCTCTATCTCTAACTCACGCTTTATTCGCAAGGCTTCTTTCTCTTTCTGCTTTGCCGCTCCAAGCTGTTTAGAAGCAACTTTTTTACTGGCATCGTTCTGAAACTCACCAGACAGTAATTCATAAACTTCTGCTGAAATTTTAGCTGTAGGCCGCTTTTCAATTTCAATGCTTTTAGATTCTAAAAAATCTATAGCGCGGTCAATTGAAATATTCAATTCCCTCAATACCTTACTTAGTCTAACGTTATCCGCCATAAATTGCTTTGTTTGTTTCTAATCTTTCAACATTAAAGAAGTTCTTGATTCTGTTAGGACTTCAATATAATTAATTTTTTAATCTTCAAATTCTTCTTTTAAAATCCGAAGTACATCTTCAATAGTTTCTTCTTCTAAATCGGTGCGCTTGACAAGATCATTAACGTCTTGCTCCAAAATACTTTTTGCCGTGTCTAAACCAACCTTGGAAAATTCCTGAATAATCCATGCTTCAATCTCATCTGAAAATTCTGACAACTCAACATCCTCCTCAACGCCTTCTCTAAAGACATCTATCTCGTAGCCCGTTAAACGCCCAGCAAGACGGATGTTGTGTCCGCCTCGACCAATGGCTTTACTGACTTCTTCCGGTTTTAAAATTACTTCTACCCGCTTGGTTTCTTCATCTATTTTAACGGTAGTGACACGCGCTGGGCTCAATGCTCTTGTGATATAAAGCTGAAGGTTGTTGGTGTAATTGATGACATCAATATTTTCATTTCCTAATTCGCGAACTATCCCATGTATACGAGACCCTTTCATCCCTACACAAGCTCCAACTGGGTCAATTCTGTCGTCATAGGAATCCACAGCTACTTTGGCTTTTTCTCCAGGAATTCTAACCACATTTTTTATAGTAATAAGGCCGTCAAAAACTTCTGGTATTTCTTGTTCAAAAAGTTTTTCTAGAAACTCCGGTGCAGTTCTAGACATGACGATATTTGGCTTATTACCTTTGAGTTCAACATTTTCTATAATGCCGCGTACATTCTCTCCTTTTCTAAAAAAGTCAGAGGGAATTTGCTTTTCTTTTGGTAAAATCAGTTCATTGCCTTCATCATCTAAAAGAATGACCGCTCGGTGACGAATGTGATGAACTTCAGCGGTATAAATTTCTCCTTCTAAATCCTTAAACTGCTTGTAAATGTTTGTGTTGTCGTGTTCTTGAATTTTGGCAATTAAGTTTTGACGAAGCGCTAAAATAGAACGCCTTCCTAAATCGAATAATTTTACCTCTTCTGAAACGTCCTCACCAACCTCAAAATCAGGCTCAATTTTTTGAGCATCTGATAGTGATATTTCTTGATTTTCATTTTCAACATCAGCGTCGGCCACCACAATTCTGTTACGCCAAATTTCTAAATCACCTTTGTCTGGGTTGATGATGATATCAAAGTTGTCGTCGTCCCCAAATTTCTTTTTCAATGCATTTCTAAAAACATCTTCAAGAATGGACATTAGGGTCACACGATCAATAAGTTTATCGTCTTTAAATTCCGAAAATGATTCAATAAGCGCTAAATTTTCCATAATTCTATTCTAATTCTTAAAATACTAATTTTATTTGTGCCTTTTCTATGTCTTGGTAAGCAATAGTGGCTCTTTTGTGAACCGTAACCTTTCCTTTTCCAATGGGCTTAGGCTCTCTAGCCTTCCATTCCAAGACAATGTGTTTTTCTTCCGTTGCAGATAAAACTGCTTCGTATTTTTGTTTGTCAAATGTCACGAGCTTGAGCGTCCGTCCAATGTGCTTTTGATACTGCCGCGCTTTTATTAGTGGCGTATGGGCTCCAGCAGAAGACACTTCTAACGAAAAATCCGAATCTTCTCTGTCAAGGTTGTGCTCAATTGCACGACTTACATACATGCAATCTTCGACTAAAACACCCGCATCACCATCAATTACAATTCGAATTGTATTTCCATCGAGAATTTCAAAATCGATGAGAAATAAATCGGGGCGCTTTTGCAGGCACTCCTCTAATAAATCCGCAACTGTGTCTCTAAACATTTGGTATAAAAAGAGGGGACATTTCCGTCCCCTCACATATTTTATTCTTCAATCTTCGGGCAAATATAAAGGATTGGATGTTATTTTTAAAACTTTTTTAAAGGATTATTGAAATAAATCCCAAAAAATAAAAAAGCCTTAACCGAAGTTAAAGCTTTTTTGTTGGCCCACTAGGGCTCGAACCTAGACTCTTTGGTACCAAAAACCAACGTGTTGCCAGTTACACCATAGGCCAATCTCATATTGAGGATGCAAATTTAGAACAAAACTTTGTTTGCACAAACATTTTACTCAAAATTAATAATTCCAGTATTTGATTTATTATTAAATTCGCCAAGAAGTATATTAAAACCATGAGAGATTTTAATTTTAAAAAATGGAACCTAATTTTAGGATGGACCGCTTTCACACTTGCTTTTGTTGTCTACGCCATGACTGTTGAACCAACAGTGGGCTTTTGGGACACTGGAGAATACATACTGACCTCTTCTAAATTAGAAGTCGGCCACCCGCCTGGCGCCCCATTGTTTCAGATGCTTGGCGCATTTTTTTCGATTTTTGCTTCAGAACCCGCGCAAATTGGGTTGGTTCTAAATATGATGAGTGCAGCAGCCAGTGCTTTCACCATTTTGTTCATGTTTTGGACCATTGTTCTATTACTAAAAAAATTAACTTCATCAGGTTCTGAATCTAATCCCAACGCACAAGTTGGTATTTTGGGCGCTGCTTTTGTGGGAAGTTTGGCCTTTGCTTTTACCGATTCCTTTTGGTTTAATGCCGTTGAAACAGAAGTTTATGCTATGGCTACTTTGATAATGGCCGTAATGTTTTATTTGGGTTTACGATGGCAAAACGAGATGCATACTCCAAAAGGCAACCGCTGGCTTATTTTAATTTCTTTTGTGGTGGGGCTTTCCTTTGGAGTTCATTTTATGGGACTTTTAACCATCCCTGCTATAGGACTGCTGTATTACTTTAAAAACTATAAAACCGTCACGCTTAAAAATTTTATCATTGCCAATGTAGCGGTGGTCGCAATTTTGTTGTTTGTATTTAAACTATTAGCGCCCAATATTCTGCGTTATTTTAGTGCCTTAGAAATTTTCTTTGTAAACAGTGTTGGATTGCCTTTTAACTCGGGGTCTATCATTGCCTTTATTCTTCTGGTTTTAGCCATTTACTTAGGTCTAAAATACACAAAAAGTAAAGGCCTAGTAAAGCTTAATACAGGATTGCTCTGTGTGACTTTTATTGTCATTGGTTTCACGACTTGGCTGATGCTACCCATCCGTGCCAATGCCAATGTACCCGTTAATGAAAACAACCCTTCAAGTGCCAGAGAATTATTAGCTTATTATAACCTTGAGCAATACCCAAAGACGCGGCTATTTTATGGCCCACAATTTACGGATCAATATGCAGGTTTAGACGAAAATCAGCCCTTTACAGACGACAAACCCAAATATGAAAAAGACCTGAAATCAGGGAAATATGTGGTTGTCAATGATTATGTAAATGCCATTCAAAATTACAATGGAGACCACGGCTCTGTACTGCCCCGAATGTGGAGCACAGAACATGCGGTCAATTATATGCGGTACTGTGGGTTTTTAGAGTTTTCGATAAAATCGGAATACAAAATGCAGAACGAATTTCGCAGTTTGGTCGAGACCTTTGAAACGGCTTTGGCCGAAGGCGAAATTGACTATGAAGGCTATCATGATTTTCTCAGAACCTATGGGCGCTATTTAGACATTGAAAAACCCGCTTTAATCGATAATATTTATTACCTATTTGACTACCAAATTGGGTATATGTACTGGCGTTATTTTATGTGGAATTTTTCTGGGCGTCAAGATGATATTCAAGGTAAAATGGATTTGCATGGCAATTGGATGACAGGTATTAATTTTATAGACGCCTATTTGCTAGGGATAACTCAAGAAAACCTACCCAGCGATGTTAGTGAAAATAAAGCGAGAAATAGCTACTATCTATTGCCGTTTTTATTGGGGCTCATCGGATTATTGTTTGTGTTTAATAGAGATAAAAAAGTATTTTGGACCATGTTGGTATTTTTCCTTTTTACAGGGATTGCCATTCAGGTTTATACCAATGTGAGGCCTTTTGAACCCCGTGAGCGTGATTACTCAGTGGTCGGTTCTTTTTATGTGTTCGCCCTTTGGATTGGTATTGGCGTTTATGCCATTTATGACTGGCTCAGTACATACTCGAAATCAAAACTTATTGGTCCTGTTGTAAGTGTCTTGTGTTTGGCGGCGGTACCCGGAATATTAATAAGTCAAAATTGGGACGACCACGACCGGTCCAATAGAAGAACAGCCCATGCCATGGCCGTGAATTATTTAGAATCGTGTGACCCCAATGCTATTATTTTTACAATTGGGGACAACGATACTTTCCCGCTCTGGTATGCGCAAGAAATTGAAGGCATTCGAACCGATGTTCGCGTGGTTTGTACCAGCCTTTTTAATGTGGATTGGTACATTGATCAAATGAAGCGGAAGGCTTATGAAAGCGAGCCCATCCCTTCAAAACTTACCCACGATAAATACAAATGGGGAACAAGAGATTACATCATCAAAGAAGTGGTCACACAAGATACATTGGACATCCACCAATTTATAGATTTTGTTACCAGTGACGATAAACGTACCAAATATGGGCACGTACTCAAACAACAAGGTTACGATACCGCTGGGCAACGCAATCAGGACTTGGAAGCCAATTACGCACCAACGGAACACATTAGAATTCCTGTTAATAAGGAGAATATTTTAAAAAATGGTATTGTACCCCAAAAAGATGCAGGTAAAATTGTGGACTATATCGATATTAAAATTGAGGATCAGGCCATTTATAAAAACCGCTTAATGATGCTGGATATCATCGCCGAAAATAATTGGGAACGCCCGATTTATTTTAGTGGGGGCGCTTTTGGTGATGACGACTATATTTGGATGAAAGATTATCTACAATTGGACGGATTTGCTTATAAATTAGTGCCTATTAAAACCCCCATTGCAGATAATAATCCTTTTGACATGGGGCGCATTGATTCAGAAAAAATGTACCAGCTGGTTAAAAACTGGAAATGGGGAAACAGTGGAAATCCAGACGTTTACCACGATGTAGAAACACGAAGAAACAGCATTACTTACAGGGGGCACATCGCGCGTTTAATTGAAACGCTAATCAACGAAAATGAGTTGAAAAAAGCGGAGGAAATTGCCGACTTGGCAATGGAGAAAATGCCAGTAAACATCTTTGGATATTATACCTTTTTAGAACCATTCATTGGCGCCTATTACGAAGTAAAGGCCAAAGAAAAAGCTAGGAAACTCTATAAAAATGTGACCTTGAAATACCAAGAAAGTCTTACCTACTACAGCCGTGTTTCTGAACGCAATAAATCCAAGTACATTCAAACAATTTATTCTGATATAGAACGCTATAAAAGCTTGGTAGATACCATTAGCTCATACGAAGAAGAAGGATTTATTAAAATTGAAATGGAAAAGTTTAATGGGTTTTTACGTTTGTTCACAG
>CAJWNW010000085.1 GCA_913044085.1 uncultured Flavobacteriaceae bacterium
TAAACGTTAACATACATTTAATTATAAACCAGTTATTGTTGTCCATGACAGAAAAGCTGTCAGGAATTAGTTTAGCATCTAAATGAAAAAGGCCTTTTAAAGCCACTTCTTCATTGCTAATTCAACAGAACGTAAACTAAAACAAAAATGGCAAAAGTAGAAGTTAAAGAACTACTCGACAATGGAGTCCACTTTGGACATCTCACTAGAAAATGGGATCCTAACATGGCCCCATTCATTTATATGGAACGGAACGGCATCCATATAATCAACCTTTACAAAACAGCAGCTAAACTTGAAGAGGCCTCTAAAGCACTTGCAAAAATTGCAACTTCTGGACGCAAAATTCTCTTCGTTGCCACTAAAAAACAAGCTAAAGATATTGTTGCAGAAAAGGCTGCTAATGTCAAAATGCCATACATTACTGAGCGTTGGCCTGGTGGAATGTTAACTAATTTTGTAACCATTAGAAAAGCGGTTAAGAAAATGGCGGCAATCGACCGTATGAAAAAAGATGGAACATTCAATACGCTTTCCAAAAAAGAGCGCCTTCAAGTCAGTCGACTTAGGACAAAGCTTGAAAAGAACTTAGGATCGATTTCAGACATGACACGTCTCCCAGGAGCTTTGTTTGTCGTAGACATCAAGCGAGAACATATCGCAATAAAAGAAGCTCAGAAATTGAACATTCCCATTTTTGCTATGGTGGATACAAATTCAGACCCAAGGCAGGTAGATTATGTAATCCCTGCCAATGATGACGCATCAAAATCTATTGAAAAAATTATGATGCATGTCACAGAAGGCATTGCTCAAGGCCTTGCCACAAGAAAGGCTGAGAAAGAAGGCGGCAATGCTGAAACTAATGAAGTAGTTAAGATGGATGTGGCTACAAAACCAGATGCTGAAGCAACTCCAGTTTCCAAAGAAGAAGAATAAACTTGTTAAACAACCAAAAAATTTAAACCGTAAAATTCTTCACTTTTTGATAGATTTTCGGTTTCTTTTAAACTTTAAAACCATGATAAAAGTTACCGCTGCTGAAGTAAATAAACTAAGAAAAGCCACCGGCGCAGGAATGATGGATTGTAAAAAAGCCCTTGTTGAAGCCGAAGGTGATTTTGACAAAGCAATAGATATTTTAAGAAAAAAAGGTCAAAAAGTTGCTGCCAAAAGAGCCGATAGAGACTCTTCAGAAGGGGCTGCTGTTGCCAAGGTAAACGCCGAAAACACCATGGGGGTAGCCATTGTTTTGGGTTGTGAAACTGACTTTGTAGGAAAAAATGAAAACTTTTTAGCGCTTGCTAATAAGTTTGCAGAAATCGCACTTCATTGTGCGTCTAAAGAAGCCTTTCTAGACGCAGATTTTGAAGGTATGACGGTCGCCGAAAAACTGACTGAACAAACTGGAGTCATTGGAGAGAAGCTAGACATCAAAGCTTTTGAAAAATTAGAGGCTTCATTTGTAGGATCCTATGTGCACATCAATAAGATTGCTGCACTTGTTGGCCTTTCTTCTAATGTGGAAAATGCGGCAATTTTGGTAAAAGACTTATCTATGCAGGTCGCTTCCATGGGAGCGACTACACTGTCTTACAAAGATTTTGACCTTGACTATGTCGCTTCTGAAACAGAAGCGCGCATTGCGGTCATTGAAAAAGACAATATTGAACTTGGTAGATTAGGTAAAACTTTAAAAAATGTACCTCAATACGTCTCCATGGCCCAACTCACACCCGAGATTTTAGCAAATGCGGAAGCCGATGCCAAAACACAGTTAAAATTAGAAGGAAAACCAGAACAAATTTGGGATAAAATTTTACCAGGTAAAATGGACCGTTTCATATCTGACAACACGACTCTAGACAAAGAACAATGTTTGCTGGACCAAGATTTTATCAAAGACGAGAAAAGTACTGTTGCTAAATATGTTGCTTCTTATGGTGATGTTGAAGTCACTAACTTTAGAAGAGTCGCCTTAGGCTAATTTTTTAGTTTATAAATGATTAAAAACCCTGCGATTTACGCTGGGTTTTTTTGTTGAACAGCTTGTGTGAGATAGTTGACCTGTATTATGGCCATAAAACTTTGAGATATTGTTTATATTTGTGAAACGATTAAAACATCAATGGCTTATAAACGTGTTTTATTAAAATTATCAGGCGAAGCCCTTATGGGCAGTCGCCAATATGGCATAGACCCACTACGACTTTCAGAATATGCAAATGATATAAAAGAAGCACTTGCAGAAGGGATTCAAATTGCCATCGTCATCGGAGGTGGTAATATTTTTAGAGGGGTTGCTGCTGCCAGCAATGGCATGGACCGCGTTCAAGGGGACCATATGGGCATGCTGGCAACAGTCATCAATGGACTGGCGCTTCAATGTACATTAGAAAACGAAGGTGTCCCCACTCGCCTTCAATCTGCAATTAAAATCAATGAAGTTGCTGAGCCTTTTATCAGAAGAAGAGCACTGAGGCATTTAGAAAAAGGAAGGGTCGTAATCTTTGGAGGAGGTACAGGAAACCCTTATTTCACTACCGATTCTGCCGCTGTATTGAGAGCGATTGAAATAAAAGCTGATGTTATTCTTAAGGGAACTCGTGTGGATGGAATTTATACTGCTGATCCTGAAAAAGATGCATCAGCAAGTAAATACAACACCATTAGTTTTGACGATGTTTTAAAGAAAGGATTAAAAGTTATGGATACAACAGCCTTCACATTAAGTCAAGAAAATGAATTGCCCATTATTGTTTTTGATATGAACAAAAAAGGCAACTTGATTAAAATTCTTTCAGGCGAACAAATTGGAACCACCGTAAGCTAATTGTATAAACATGAACGAAGAAATCGAATTTATTCTTGAAAGTGCAAAAGAAGCGATGGAAAAAGCACTAACGCACCTTGAAAAGCAGTTTGTAAACATCCGTGCTGGAAAAGCAAGCCCTTCAATGCTTGGGAGCGTAACTGTGGATTACTACGGAACTCAAACCCCTCTTGCTCAAGTTGCAAACGTAAATACACCTGATGGGAGAACCATTACGGTTCAGCCCTGGGAGAAAAGTATGCTACAAGATATTGAGCAAGCCATTATGGCTGCCAATCTCGGTTTTAATCCCATGAATAATGGTGAAAGTGTCATTATCAACGTGCCACCATTGACAGAAGAGCGCCGGAAAGAACTCGCAAAACAAGCAAAGTCTGAAGCAGAAGATGCTAAAATATCCATTCGTGGGTCACGAAAAGACGCCAACAATGAGCTAAAAAAACTGAGTGAAATTTCTGAAGACCTAAAGAAAAACACTGAAACGGACATCCAAGAAATGACAGATGCAAAAATTAAGACTGTCGATGCGCTTTTTACAGTTAAAGAGAAAGAGATTCTGACCGTTTAAAGTTATACTTTAAAAAATAGTAATCTAAAATTGCATTTTAACTTTTTTTTAATGATTGTGGGGTGCTTTTATGACCATTTATCAAATGGTTTTCTCTACCTTTAGCCACTTCAAAATTTGGTATGCTCAAATTGTTTTCAACTGGTTTTTGGAATGCTTTAGCGAGGTTAATTCTTCGAAACCGTGTTGTTATTTTGGTTTTGATAGGGCTATTTACAGTTCTTTTGGCTTCTCAATGGGGTAAAATGCGTTTTAGCTATACTGAAGCGAATCTACTGCCTGACGACCACCCCGTAAACCTAGATTATAATCGTTTTCTAGAAATTTTTGGCGAAGAAGGTAACTTAATTGTATTGGGTATTAAAGACCGTCGCTTGTTTTCTCTGGAAAACCTCAACGCCTGGAACCGCTTCTCTAAATCTTTTGAAAAGAATCCCAATGTTGAAACGATTCTAACGCTTCAAGATTTAAAAAAACTGGTTAAAAATAAAAGAAAGCAACAATTTGATTTTATCCCTTTCATCAAAGACTCTTTAAAAACGACAAAGGAGCTTGAAGCCGTTACCTCGGCCTTGTTGCAGGACTTTCCGTTTTATGACAACATTCTTTTTAACAAAAAGAGTAATGCGGTCCGCTCAGTGCTCTTATTGGAGAAATCCATCGTAAATAGTCCCGCTAGAAAGTCTTTCATTGTTGACAGCTTAATTCCGAAGGTTCAATCCTTTGAAAAACAGTACGGGCTAGACGTTCGAGTGTCTGGAATGCCTTATGCTAGGACCTTAAATTCTCAAAATATAATTGATGAAATTGAAATTTTTCTTATTGCGGCCATTATAATTACATCGCTTATTTTCTTTTTCTTCTTCAGGTCCTACAGAGCCACATTCATTTCAATGTGTGTCGTGATTATTGGAGTAATGTGGACTTTTGGAATTTTAGGTTTTTTAGAATATGAAATCACTGTATTAACTGCATTAATTCCACCACTTATCATTGTAATTGGAGTGCCCAATTGTATCTTTCTCATAAATAAATACCAGCACGAATTTAACAAGCACGGGAATAAAGCAAAATCGCTGCAGCGGGTCATAACTAAAGTTGGAAATGCAACGCTAATGACCAATACTACAACAGCCTCTGGATTTGCAACTTTTATCATCACCCAAAGTAAGTTGTTGACAGAGTTTGGAACGGTCGCTTCATTAAGTATTATGGCTATTTTCTGTTTATGCTTACTAATAATACCCATTATTTACAGCTATATGCCAATGCCCAACGAGAAGCATTTGGAACACCTAAATAAACGTTGGATTAATACTTTAGGAAACTGGATAGAAAGAACGGTTAAGCAAAAAAACATCGCTATTTATATAATTTCAGTATTGCTGTTGGTAGCCAGTATCATTGGAATTTATCAAATCAAAACCTCGGGAAGCCTGCTTGAAGACATGCCAAAAAATGCAGAGTTCTATCAAGACATTCAGTTTTATGAGACTGAGTTTAACGGGGTAATGCCTTTGGAGATCTTAATAAACACCAAACGTAAAAAAGGGGTTTTAAAGCCGGGAAACCTAAAGAGAATGAGCGCGCTTGAAGACCTTATTGTTGAAATTCCCGAGCTGTCCAAGCCAATCTCTATTGTTAGCCTGGTTAAGTATTCTAAACAGGCATTTTACAATGGAAATCCAAAATACTATCAATTGCCTACCGCGCAAGAAAATGGATTCATTTTATCTTATGCAAAAAACTCCACAAATGATTTGGGTTTGTTGAAAAATTATGTCGATTCAACAGGGCAGTATGCACGAATTACAACCTTTATACAAGACGATGGAATGGATCAAATGGACCAAATTGAAGATCGATTAAATAAAGAAATTGCAAAGCTTTTCGATAAAGACCGCTATGAGGTCTCTCTAACGGGAAAAGCTTTTCTGTTTCAAAAAGGGACAAGTTTTTTAATTAAAAACCTAATCCTTTCACTGGCATTGGCCATTTTGCTAATCTCTCTTTTCATGGCCTATTTGTTTCGCTCCTTCAGAATGATTGTAATATCCTTAACGCCAAACTTGCTTCCGCTACTAATTACAGCTGGTGCCATGGGGTATTTGGGTGTTCCCATCAAACCCTCTACTATTTTGGTCTTTAGCATCGCCTTTGGTATTTCTGTAGACGATACCATCCACTTTTTAGCGAAATACCGTCAAGAACTTATTGCGAGCCGATGGAGTATCAAAAAGTCTGTATTTGCTGCGCTAAGAGAAACAGGAATCAGTATGTTCTACACTTCAATTGTTTTGTTTTTTGGGTTTTCAGTCTTTACTTCCTCAGATTTTGGGGGAACAGTTGCTTTAGGTGCGCTGGTTTCTGGTACCTTATTACTGGCAATGATGGCCAACTTACTCTTGCTGCCTGTTCTATTGTTGTCACTGGAACGCAGTATTGCCAATAAAAGGGTCCTTAAGGAGCCAAGCCTTAAAATAATCCCCGAGAACATCAATTCTTTTGAAGATGACTGAACAATACTTCTAAAATTTTATATTTGTACCTAATTTTATTTAGAGATGATACAAAGTACTGTAGCAGAGTTATTCGAAAAAGAAACAAAACACATCGATATTGAAGTTAAAGGCTGGGTAAAATCTTTTAGAGCCAATCGCTTTATTGCCTTGAGTGATGGGTCCACTATAAAAACCATCCAATGTGTTGTCGACTTTAAAAATATGGATGAAACACTTCTGAAACAAATTACGACCGGTGCAGCTGTACAAGTCCAAGGCAATTTGGTTGAAAGCCAGGGAAAAGGACAAGCACTAGAAATCCAAGTCTCTAGCATTACTGTGCTGGGTGCTGCCGATCCTGACCTCATTTCTAAGACCATTTTACAACCCAAAAGACACTCTCTGGAATTTTTAAGAGAACAAGCACATCTACGCCCACGCACCAACACCTTTGGCGCTATAATGCGTTTGCGTTCTTCACTGTCTTTTGCAATTCATAAATATTTTCATCAAAATGGCTTCAATTATATGCACGCGCCAATTATCACTGGCAGCGATGCCGAAGGTGCTGGAGAAATGTTTCGCGTAACAACATTAGATCCAAAAAACCCACCCCTGACGGAAACTGGTGCTGTGGATTACTCCAAGGATTTTTTTGGAAAGGAAACAAATTTAACGGTCTCAGGCCAACTAGAAGCTGAAACCTACGCCATGGCGTTGGGGAAAGTCTATACCTTTGGTCCGACTTTTAGGGCAGAGAACTCAAACACCTCAAGACACCTTGCTGAATTTTGGATGATTGAGCCCGAAGTGGCTTTTATGGATCTTGAAGGCAATATGGATTTGGCAGAAAATTTCCTTAAATCTGTAATTGGTTATATTTTAGAGCACAACCATGAAGACCTCACTTTTTTGGCGCAGCGCCTAGAACAAGAAGAGAAGTCAAAGCCTCAGAACGAACGCAGTGAAATGGGGCTTCTAGAAAAATTAAAATTTGTAGCGGATAATAATTTCAAACGTGTAAGTTATACAGAAGCCATAGATATTCTAAGAAATTGTAAACCGAACAAAAAGAAAAAATTCAAATTCCTCATTGACAAGTGGGGGGCAGATTTACAAAGTGAACACGAACGCTATTTGGTTGAAAAACACTTTAAATGCCCTGTGATTTTATTTGATTATCCTGCCAACATTAAGGCTTTCTACATGCGATT
>CAJWNW010000086.1 GCA_913044085.1 uncultured Flavobacteriaceae bacterium
AATGACGAACACTCGACATGCGAATATTTAATGCCCGCTTGATACGTCTTCCGCCTGATTGTGTCATGCCACGCCAATTTTTAAAAGAATCTGAAATGAGGGCATAGGTAGGAATGGTCGTAATGGTGTGGTCAAAGTTTCGAACTTTAACTGTTGCGAGATTAATTTCAATCACATCGCCGTCGGCGCCATATTTTTGAAAGGTGATCCAATCACCAATGCGTACCATATCATTGACTGAGACTTGAATACTGGCTACAAAACCAAGAATCGTATCTTTAAACACCAAGATTATGACAGCTGAAACTGTCCCCAGTCCCGCCATAAATTCCCAAAATGTAATACCAGATACAACAGCGAAAACGGCAAAAACACCCGTTAACCATATGAAAATCATAAGCACTTGAATGTAGCTGTCAATAGGTTTATCTTTAAGACGTTCAAAGGTTTTGAGAAAATCTCTTATAGATCTGAAGATGCTGCTCAACCCCCATATAACAATTGAAATACCAATGACTAAAATGAACTTTTCAAAGAAAAACATCCACTGTGGGTGCTCAAAAAAGATATGTGGAATCGTTTTGTAGGCCAATATCAGAGGAAAAATGTGGGCGATATTACTGGGCACTTTATGTGCAACCATAATGTCGTCAAAATTTGTCTTTGAACGGTTCGCAATTTTGGAAAAAACCACTCTAATGATGGTGCGAATGATAAAATCTAACAAAAATATTACCAAAAGAGAGGCTATGACAAGTGCTAAAATGCTAGACCAATCTGCAATAGAAGCATTGAGTCCTGTGGAAGCAAGTAGTTTTTTTAATGCATTTAATAGATATTCCATTGGTTAATGTATTATTAATTAAGCCTTGTTTAAAGTTTTTTTTAATTTATAATCCACCACAAAGGTACCAAAAGGAATTACAGATGCTGCTAAAACCCCTAATAAATTCTTTTTAACCCAATTATCATAAAATACCAGCACCAACGCTAAAATGATATAGGCGATAAATAACAATCCATGCGGCATTCCCAACATTTTCACATAACTAGAATCGTTACTTGTATATTTGATGGGCACCGCTACAAATAGTAATAAGATGTAGGAGAAACCCTCTAAAAAGGCAATAATGCGAAATAATGAAATTATATTCATTGTGTTAGATATAGTGGTGCAAAGATATAAATTATATACAATAGTGTATTCATTAACAATTTTACATAATATAAATTATAGTACAAATATAGATTATCAGAAAACAATCACTTAGTGATGTTAAAAATCAAGATAATTAAACCATTAACTGAAATAAATCAGGTTTGTCATTGATGTAGTCACCGAAAAAATTACGGGCTTTTAGTTTGGTAATAAGCGGTTTTAAGTCTTCCTGGTCTTTCAATTGAATACCAACAACAGCCACTTCATTCTCGCGGTTTACCTTTTTTGTATATTCGAAATGCGTAATGTCATCATTAGGTCCTAAAACATCTACAACAAATTCTCTTAAGGCACCTGGTCGCTGTGGGAATTTAATAATGAAATAATGTTTTAAATTGGCATACAACAGCGCACGTTCTTCAATTTCAGAAGTTCTTGTTATATCGTTATTACTGCCACTTACCAAGCAAACCACATTTTTACCTTTTATTTCGTTCTTAAAACTATCCAAGGCAGCAATACTCATAACACCTGCAGGTTCCGCTACAATGGCGTCTTTATTATACATCTCCAATATTGTTTGGCATATTTTACCTTCATGCACAGTGGTCATCACATCTAGGTATTTTTTACAGATTTCGAAGGTCAAATCGCCAACTTGTTTAACGGATGCCCCGTCCACAAATTTTTCAATTTGAGATAATTTCATGAGTTCTCCACTGTCAATAGATTTTGACATGGAGGGAGCTCCGGCAGGTTCAACACCAATAATTTTGGTTTTTGGAGATAATGCCTTCACAACCGAAGAAAGTCCAGAAGCCAAACCGCCTCCACCTACTGGGATAAATATATAATCGATCGGTACGTTGGACTGCTGGATAATTTCCAAGCCAACAGTTCCTTGTCCCTCAATGACCTTTGAATCGTTAAAAGGATGAACTAACGGTTTTCCATATTTTTTACATTCTTCCATGGCTTCTAGAAACGAATCATCAAAAGTGTCTCCTACCAAAACCACCTCCACATACGCTTTACCAAACATTTTAACTTGCTCAACTTTTTGATTTGGCGTGGGCGCAGGCATATATATTGTCCCTTTTATCTTTAATAAATTACAAGATAAAGCGACTCCTTGTGCATGGTTACCAGCACTGGCACAAATGATTCCATTTTTGGTTTCATCATAAGATAAAGAAGAAATTTTATTGTAAGCCCCTCTAATTTTATAAGATCTGACTTGTTGTAAATCTTCTCTTTTAAACAGCATATTACATTGGTACTTTTCAGAAAATCTAATGTGTTTCTCAAGTGGAGAAACAGAGGCAATGCCTTTCAATTTTTCTGCTGCCGCTTGAATCGCTTCAACCGAGGGAATGTAAGTTGTTTGAGGGTCCTTCATGACGCCGTACTTATTTATTATGCGACTGATTTTATAATTTTCATATCCGTCATGGCTTGTCTAAGAATGGTGCCAACTTCTTCAATAGAATGTCCTCTTATCTTTTTATTAACAGCAATAAGTGTAGCATTATCCACGGCAGTGATATCTGGTGAGAATGCAGTTCCAATAATATCTTTTGTGACAGTTTTCATGAAATCGACTAACAAAGGTTTACAAGCATGGTCAAATAAATAGCAACCATATTCTGCAGTATCTGATATGATACGGTTCATTTCAAATAATTTTTTCCTTGCCACCGTATTAGCAATTAATGGGAGTTCGTGAAGCGATTCATAATAAGCGGATTCTTCAACAATCCCAGAGGCTACCATGGTTTCGTAAGCCAATTCTACACCAGCGCGTACAAAGGCTACCATGAGAACCCCATGGTCAAAATACTCTTGCTCAGTAATCTGTTCTTTTGTTGCGGCTGTTTTTTCAAAAGCGGTTTCTCCAGTAGCTGCGCGCCAGCTTAATAAATTAACATCATCATTAGCCCAATCTTCCATCATGGTTTTTGAAAAATGACCAGACATGATGTCGTTCATATGCTTTTCAAACAACGGTTTCATGATGATTTTGAGTTCCTCTGAAATCTCAAAAGCTTTTATTTTTGCTGGGTTAGACAAGCGGTCCATCATATTTGTGATGCCACCATGCTTTAAAGCTTCTGTAATGGTTTCCCATCCAAACTGAATCAATTTAGAGGCGTATGCGGGATCAATCCCCTCCTCTATCATTCTGTCAAAAGACAAAATAGAGGCGGTTTGTAAAACACCACATAAAATAGTTTGCTCACCCATAAGGTCACTCTTCACTTCAGCAACAAAAGATGATGACAAAACACCTGCTTTATGACCTCCAGTGGCTACTGCATAAGCTTTGGCTTGTGTCCAACCTTTGTCATGAGGATCATTTTCTGGATGTACCGCAATAAGTGTTGGTACCCCAAAACCTCGTTTATATTCTTCACGCACTTCACTTCCTGGACACTTTGGAGCGACCATAATGACTGTTAAATCTTTACGGATTTGTTTTCCCTCTTCAACAATATTAAAACCATGAGAATAGGATAATGTAGCGTCTTTTTTCATTAAAGGCATAACCGCATCTACCACATAAGAATGTTGCTTGTCTGGAGTTAGGTTTAAAACCAAATCTGCTGTAGGAATTAACTCTTGGTAGTTCCCAACATTAAATCCGTTTTCAGTTGCATTTTTAAAAGATTGGCGTTGTTGTGCAATGGCTTGATCTCGTAATGCATAGGAGATATCAAGACCAGAATCTCTCATGTTTAAGCCTTGGTTAAGACCTTGAGCACCACAGCCAATAATTACGATTTTTTTATTTTTCAAGGCGTCTACTCCAGCATCAAATTCTGAGGTGTCCATGAATCTACATTTAGACAGTTGATCTAGTTTTTGACCTAGTGAGAGTGTATTAAAGTAATTTGCCATTTTATAATATTTAGTTTATGAGTTAAATAAGTTTAGTATTTCTGAAATTTTCATTTCATCCTTGGTTACTGCAATACGACCTGAACGAACAAATTGCATGACACCAAAAGCTTTTAATTCCCTGTGTAGCAATTCAATTTCGTGACGTCTCCCCGATTTTTCTAAAACAAAAAAATCTCGGTTTACAGTGACGATTCGGGCATCACTGTCCTTTATAATATTTTGGATTTGACGTTCTTCGAAAAGCAAATCAGATTTAATTTTAAACATACAGGATTCCAGGTATATGGTTTCTTCGTCTGTATGATAAAAGGCTTTGATGACTTCAATCTGTTTTTCAATTTGTCCAATAATCTTTTTTACATTGTCTTCAATCATATTAACAAGAATGGTGAATCTAGAAACCCCTTCTATTTCAGACTCCGAAATGTTCATACTTTCAATATTGATGTGCCTACGCTGAAAAATCGCGGAAATTCTGTTCAATAAGCCGATGTTATTCTCAGTATATATAGAAATTGTATATTGTTTAAGTGTACTTTTCATTGTCTTTTAATTTATTCTAATCGAATTTCTGAAACGGATGCCCCAGATGGAATCATCGGAAATACATTGTCTTCTTTCTCCACACAAACTTCTAAAAAATAAGCGTTTTTTGAGCGCATCATTTCTTCGACAGCAGTGGCTAAGTTTTCACGTTTGGTCACACGTTTGGCGTCTATATAGTAGCCCTTTGCAATGGTTACAAAATCTGGATTTGTCATTTCTGTTGATGCATAGCGCTTGTCAAAAAATAATTGCTGCCACTGTCGCACCATGCCTAAAAAGTCGTTATTGAGAACCACAATTTTCACGGCAGCTTTGGTTTGGAAAATGGTTCCCAGCTCTTGAATGGTCATTTGATAGCCTCCATCCCCTATAACAGCGACCACTTCGCGTCCTGGACATGCCATTTTAGCACCAATGGCCGCTGGCAGTGCAAAGCCCATTGTACCCAATCCGCCAGAAGTAATATTACCACGCGATTGCGTAAATTCTGCATAACGACAAGCAATCATTTGATGTTGTCCTACATCTGAGACAATGGCGGCCTTACCTCCACTCTGAATGTTGATCTCTTTGAGCACCTCACCCATTGTAAGTCCTTCTTTTGTTGGGTGTAAATCTGCCTTTATGACTTTTTCAAATTCAATTTTAGACAATGCTTTGAATTTTTCCAACCAATCATCATGATTGTTTTCGTTGACCATAGCTAATATTTCATTTAAGGATTCTTTAGAATCTCCCAAAACAGCGACATCTGTTTTTACATTCTTATCAACTTCTGCGGGATCAATTTCAAAATGAATAACTTTGGCTTTTTTGGCATATTCACTAAGTTTTCCAGTGACGCGGTCGTCAAATCGCATCCCAATTGCAATAAGAACATCACATTCATTAGTTAAAATGTTAGGACCATAATTGCCATGCATTCCTACCATACCGACATTCAATGGATGTGCAGTGTCAATAGCTGAAACACCCATGATGGTCCAAGCTGCTGGAATACCTGTTTTTTCAACAAAGGCCTTAAACTCTTCTTCTGCTTTTCCTAAAATCACTCCTTGTCCCCAGACAATTAAGGGTTTTTTGGCTGAGTTGATCAATTCAGCTGCGGCCTGAAGCTGGTTTTGTTGCAATTTTGGGACTGGTTTGTAGCTGCGAACAACATTACATTTTTTGTAAGTAAAATCAAACGCTTCAAATTGTGCATCTTTGGTAATGTCTATCAAAACGGGGCCTGGTCTTCCGCTACGTGCAATATAAAATGCTTTGGCGATGACTTCAGGAATTTCTTCAGCGCGTGTAATTTGATGGTTCCATTTTGTGACTGGTGTTGAAATGCCAACGATATCTGTCTCTTGAAAGGCATCACTTCCCAACAAATGAGACGGCACTTGTCCTGTGATACAAACCATTGGCGTGGAATCAATTTGTGCATCGGCAATTCCAGTGATAAGATTGGTTGCACCTGGACCAGAAGTCGCAATGGCGACCCCTACTTTTCCAGAGATTCTAGCATAGCCTTGAGCCGCGTGTGTAGCGCCTTGTTCATGTCGTGTCAACACATGATAAATCTCTTTGTGGTATTTATAAAATTCGTCATACACAGGCATGATGGCACCACCAGGGTAACCATATATGATGTCCACTCCCTCCGCTATGAGACAGCGGACAACCGCTTCAGCACCTGTAATTTTTTCTTTGGGGAGATTCAGGTAATTAGTTTGAGGTTTTGTTTTTAGGTTTTCCATAGCTATAGTTCTTAAAATTCATCAGTGACACAACCCTTTGACGCTGAAGACACTGTTTTTGCGTATTTATAAAGCACACCTCTGGAGACCTTAAGTTTGGGAGTTTTCCATTGGGCTTTTCTGTTTTGTAATTCTTCTTCGGAAACATCGAGTGTAATGCTGTTGGTTTCAGCATCAATTGTTATGATATCACCATCTTTAACAAGGGCAATAGTACCCCCTTCTTGTGCTTCAGGCGTAATATGGCCAACTACAAATCCGTGAGTTCCTCCAGAAAAGCGTCCATCAGTAATTAGAGCAACATCCTTTCCTAATCCAGCTCCCATGATGGCAGCTGTTGGTTTGAGCATTTCAGGCATTCCTGGACCGCCTTTTGGGCCTTCATAACGAATTACAACAACATCTCCTTTTTTGACCTTACCGTCACGAATGCCATCATTGGTTGCATATTCACCGTCAAAAACTTTGGCCTTACCCTTAAATTTCAAGCCTTCTTTTCCTGTAATTTTAGCCACGCTTCCTTCAAGCGCTAAATTGCCATATAGCATTCTTAAATGTCCTGTAGACTTTATAGGTTTATCTATGGGCTTGATGACATCTTGACCTGCTGTTAATC
>CAJWNW010000087.1 GCA_913044085.1 uncultured Flavobacteriaceae bacterium
CTCGTCGGGCTCATAACCCGAAGGTCGCTGGTTCGAGTCCAGTCCCCGCTACAAAGAAACTCCTTGAGAAATCAAGGAGTTTTTATTTTGGGGTCAAGTGATGCTTGCATCGTCTTGAGAACAAAAGAAAAAATCAGATGGCAAAGCAATCGGAGTTTCTTTGGGCTGTTTTCCCTATTGGCCCATTCTGGAACAAGGTGGAGGAATGAATTCAACTCCCGCTACTAAAACAATAAAACGGTTATATTATTGTAGTGTAATAGTTATTGTTTTTTATTAGAATTATATATATTTACTTGCAATTAACTATTAAATCAAAATAAATGAGAAATTTAAAAAAAATAATTTTATTTTTTACTGGAATACTATTTGTTTCATGTGGAGGAAATCCTAATTATCAAAAAAACTTAGCAACAGCTCAAAAATTATTCTCCCTTCATGGAGAAGAAAAAATTGATGAACAACTCGCTTTAGTAAGTAAAGATATCAAGCTGTATGCTCCTATGTATGGTTCTTCAGAGCCATTAGGTTATGATGAATATGCATCTATTATAAAAGGATATCATAATAGCTTTGAGGATATTAAATACAATGCTCAAGTATGGCTTCCTGGTGTTGATACATTATCTATGAAACCAGATGGAAGTGTTAGGACATACGGTAATTGGACAGGAAAAAATTCAATTACTGGTAAAGAGATAAATCTGAATGGATACTGGTATTTTAATTTTGATGCAGAAGGTAAAGTCATAGCTCAGGGTGACTTTTTTGATTATGGTGGAATGATGCAATCTGTTGCTCCTAAAACCCCTGTTTTAGTAACACTTAAGGTCAAGCCAGGAAAAAAGCAAGCTATGATAGAGCTTCTTAATACCCCAGATGGTCTTCAAGCTACTAGAGATTTTGATGGAAGTCTATCTCTTGAAGCATTCTTTAATGATGAAACAAACACATATTATATCTATGGAGATTGGACTTCATATGAGCAATACCAAAAATATCTTGACTGGAGATTTAACGATGATGAGAGCAAAATGGCACAACAAGTAATGGCTCTTTGTGTTGGTGGAGAAAAAGGGTTAATTCCTATATTCCCTAACACCGATTACTCATCATTTAGTAATTGAGAATTAATTTTTTTTAAAAACATCAATTATAACTCCATTTTTTTCAATTTGATATATTAAATTATAGGCGTTAATTAAGTTTTTTGACGCTTGAATTATATTCGATTTTTGAATTGAGTTATAAACCAAAACAATAAAACGGTTATACTATTATAGTGTAACCGTTTTATTGTTTTAAAATTAACTTAGATTTAATTATTATAGATTAATTAAAATATTTTTTTCTGAAGACGTTACTGCATGACCACTCACAATAACCCTTTTCCCATTGTTTGTACATCCTATTTCTCCCCCTCTTTTAGAAAGTTGTTTTGCGTTCATTTCTCTTTTTTGCAGTATTTTAGACCAATAAGGAATTAGAGTGCAATGTGCCGACCCTGTTACAGGATCTTCTAAAATGCTGGCCTGCGGTGTAAAAAATCGAGATACAAAATCAACCTTGTTTCCAGGTGCTGTTACAATTACACCGCCAGGATCGATATTTATCAGATTAAATGCTTTGCGATTTACTTTTATCTTTTCAACCTCAGATTGATTTTTATACACAAGTAGATAGTCACGGGCTTTGTATACTTCTTTTGGAGCAATGCTTAAAGCTTCAGAAATGTTGGGGGGAAGGGCAGCCGATTTACTAATTCGGGCTGGTAAATTCATGTGGTATAACCCTTTTGAAAAATTGACATCTAACAAACCACTTTGGGTTTTGAATGATATTTTTTTTTTGGAGTAACCCAAATGCGTCAGCAAACAATGGGCTGTAGCCAATGTCGCATGTCCACAGAGATCCATTTCAATTTCTGGTGTGAACCAACGCAATTGTATTGTATTTTTGTTTTTAATAAAATATGCTGTTTCCGGTAACCCGTTTTTTTTGGCAACAGCCAACATGGTTTCCGCCGGCAACCATGTCTCAAGCGGTATGACACAAGCAGGATTTCCTCCCCAAATTTGGCTCGAAAAAGCATTGATTTGATAGACTGTTAATTCCATTGGTTACAAGATAATATAAAACTTAATTTAATGCGTTTTAAAGGCTCTCAATTTCATTATATTTGGAATGATAAACCAATTTATAAGTAAATTAAAAATTAATCTTTTTAGTATTTATTTTAATTGCTTCTGTGATTATTTTGAAATAAAACTTTAAACCAAATTGATAAATCCATTTTTTTTCATTGTATGTGATTTGTTGTGTTTTATAATTTTTGAAAACCAATTAATGAGTGTATTTTCGATACACAAATTAGCTTAAATCAAGCTACTTAAAATCATATTAAATTAACCAAAAAGGCGCTGTAATTTTTCATGAAATCCATATCAAATATTTACATAGGTAAAAATCCATTTAAAGCCAAAGACTGCAAGGTTTCCGGGAGCGAGCTATTGATTGATGATGAAGTTTTTTACAAAATTTCCAATGTAGACAGTATGCGTCCATTTTTTATGAGTATTGTCAGCAATTCCAATCACTGGCTTTTTATCTCCAGCACCGGAGGTCTCTCTGCAGGAAGAAAAAACAGCAATTATGCACTATTCCCTTACTACACGGATGATAAAATTACAGAGTCTAATGATCATACTGGCTCTAAATCCATTTTTTTAGTCACAAAATCTGCTACTACATATTTATGGGAACCCTTTTCATACCGACAAAAAGGGATTTATAAAACAACTCGGAATTTATATAAGAATGCCTATGGTAATAAGGTTGTTTTTGAAGAAATTAATCACGATTTAGAATTGGTATTTACTTATGAATGGAACTCAAGTGACCACTATGGTTTTATCCGAAATTCTGTGCTCAAAAATACGTCTGATTCTGTGACTGATATTCGTCTGTTGGACGGAATTCAAAACATTCTACCCTACGGAGTTGAAGAAACACTGCAAAACAGTACCAGTAATTTGGTTGATGCGTACAAAAAATGTGAATTGGAAGCTGATTCCGGAATTGGGATATATTCCCTGAGTGCCATCATTGTAGATAAAGCCGAACCCAGTGAGGCGCTTAAAGCCAATGTTGTTTGGTCAATAGGCTTAAAATCCTCTAAAAAACTCATTTCTTCATTGCAATTAGAGGCCTTTAGACAGGGTGTTATCCCAGTTCAAGAAATAGACATCAAAGCAGAGCGTGGTGCTTATTTTTTAACAGACGAAATATCACTCGCACCACATCAAGAACAAAAATGGCGTATTGTAGCCAATGTTAACCAAAGCATTGATGCGATTGTAGTATTAAAACAAGCCCTGAAAGACCCTGAAAATCTTAGTAATCACATTAATCTTTCTATTAAACAAGGAACACAGCACCTTGTTTCATTAGTTGCTGCATCAGATGGTCTTCAACTAACTTCTGATAGCGCTAAAAATACCAGGCATTTTGCTAATACTATGTTTAACATCATGCGAGGCGGTATTTTTGACAATAACTATAACATTGAAAAAGCAGATTTTTCAAGCTACATTGAAAAAGCTAATTTCAAAGTGTTCTTCAAGAAAGCTAAAATTTTGGAAGCACTTCCTGAAAGTTTTGATTTGAATCATTTGAGAACGATTGTCAAAAATGACAAAGATCAAAATTTTAAAAGATTATGCCTTGAATATTTACCCTTAAAATTTAGCCGACGTCATGGAGACCCAAGCCGCCCCTGGAATAAATTTTCAATCAATACCAGAAGTGAAGTTGATGGCTCTAAAATTTTAGATTACCAAGGAAATTGGCGAGACATTTTTCAAAATTGGGAAGCTTTGGTGCATTCTTATCCCGAATTTATTGAAGGAATGATTAACAAATTTCTCAATGCGACTACTTTTGATGGTTACAATCCATACAGAGTCAACAAAGATGGTTTTGATTGGGAGGTCATAGAACCCGATAACCCTTGGTCTTATATTGGCTATTGGGGAGACCATCAAATTATTTACTTGTTGAAGTTTTTAGAATTTATTGAAACTTATTATCCTGGAAAATTAGAAAATTACTTTTCAAAAGATTTATTTGTTTACGCAAATATCCCTTATAAAATCAAACCTTATGAAGCTATTTTAAAGGACCCAAAAAACACTATTGAATTTGATCATTTTGCAGAAGAAAAAATTCAAATAAATCGCGTTAAAATTGGCGTTGATGGCGCGCTTCTTACAGATAGAAATTCTTTTATCTACAAAGTCAACTTTATTGAAAAAATTCTAGCGACTGTTTTGGCAAAGATTTCCAATTTTATTCCTGAAGGTGGTATTTGGATGAATACCCAACGCCCAGAGTGGAACGATGCAAATAATGCTTTGGTTGGAAATGGAGTTTCTATGGTCACCCTTTATTATTTAAGACGCTTTTTGAAATTTTTTGAAGTATCTTTAAGTAAAGTTTCAATTACTGAAGTTGCAATTTCTTCTGAACTACTATTATTTTTTAATACTGTCAAAAATACACTTGAGACCCATAAAAATCTTTTAGAGGGTTCTATCTCTGATACAGATAGAAAGCGAATTTTAGATGAATTGGGGGCTGCAGCCAGTGTTTATAGACAGACCATTTATAACGACCAATTTTCTGGAGATAAAGAATCAATCCATCTCGACATAATTCTCTCTTTTGTTAAAATCGCACTACAATTTTTAGAACACTCAATAGAAGCCAATAAGCGACCGGATGATCTTTACCATGCCTATAACCTTATGACTGTCGAAGATGATAACGCGGTTTCCATCTCCTATTTACCAGAAATGTTAGAAGGTCAAGTCGCTGTTTTGAGCTCCGGTTATTTGTCCAACGAAGCTGCTTTAGAAGTGCTGGACGGACTCAAGGCCAGTGCCTTATTTCGGCCCGACCAATACAGCTACATCTTATACCCAAACAAAGTACTGCCTAGATTTGTTGACAAAAACACCATATCCAAAGAACAAATTCAATCTTCAGATTTACTGAAATTATTATTAGAAAATGGAAATAAGCAGATTGTATCGAAAGACCTTGATGGGAATTATCATTTTAATGGAAACTTTAATAACGTAAATTATTTAAAGGACGCCTTGAAGAATTTACCTTCAGTCTATCAACCTCTTGTTGCGAAGGACGCCGAAACTGTTTTTGATATTTTTGAAGCAATTTTTGTACATAAATCCTTTACAGGTCGCTCAGGAACTTTCTTTGGTTATGAGGGCTTAGGGTCCATTTATTGGCATATGGTTTCTAAACTTTTATTGGCTTCTTTTGAAGTAACTCAGAGAGCAATTACAACCAAATTTGATGCCGGTAAAATAGGGCGGCTATTTGACCATTATTTTGAAATTAGTGCAGGTATTGGTGCACACAAGTCCCCAAAACTTTACGGAGCTTTTCCAACCGATCCATATTCACACACTCCTGGTGGAAAAGGAGCTCAGCAACCTGGAATGACTGGCCAAGTTAAGGAAGATATATTAACTCGATTTGGAGAATTAGGTTTCTATGTTAAGAATGGCTGTCTGGGATTTTCTCCTGATATATTGAAGCCTTCAGAATTTCTTACTGAAACTCAATCTTTTAATTATTACAATGTAAAGGGAGAAAAACAAAATATATCTATCAGTCCCGGAAGTTTAGTTTTTACAATTTGCCAGGTACCTGTTGTATATAAACTGGGTTCCGAGTTAATTATTTCTGTAGAATTTACAGATGGAAAAACTAATAATATAAAAGGAAAAGTATTGGATTATGAAACAACCCAAACTATTTTCAAAAGATCTGACAAGGTTAAAATAATCATTGTAAATGTAAATAAATGATTTTGAAAACTTTAAACCTTTTAACATTAATTTTTTTTTCTGCCTGCGTTACAGTTTCATCAATTGATTCTGATAAGGTAATAACATCTGGCCGCTCAATACTTGTAAATGATGTGCCATATTTTATAAAAGGTATATGCTACCATCCTGTTCCAAGGGGTTCTACTAAGCGAAATTTTGAGTCGCTGGATCAAGACCTATTACTAATGAAGGAAGCGGGTATCAATACCATTCGTTTGTATGAGCCAATTGACGATGTTGAAATTTTAAATAAAATTCACGCGGCAGGTTTAAAATTGATAGTGGGTTTTGGTTATAACCAAAATGGAGTTTATGACATCGCTTCTGGTAGTTTTATTAATTATATTAAAAAATACAAAACTCATAAAGCCATTTTGTTATGGGAATTAGGAAATGAGTACAATTACCATCCCGAATGGTTTGATGATAACATTCAAAACTGGTATGATGCCTTAAGTATAGCTGTAGATTTAATTCATAATGAGGATCCCAACCACCCTGTATCAACGGCTCATGGCGATGTACCAGATGAAAACGTCCTAGCTTTAAATCCTAATTTAGACCTTTGGGGACTCAACGTATACCGTTGGGATCAACCTCAATCTGCCTTAATACGTTGGGAGAAAATAAGTTCCAAGCCTGTTTATCTATCTGAAGTAGGAGCAGATAGTTATATGAAAATCAGCAAGCCTGGATTTGAAAAAGGTGAAAATCAAGAGGCTCAAGCGACCGCAAATGCCAATATCATTGATGCAGTTTTAAATCACAGTAATCTTACTTCTGGACTTCTTATTTTTTCATTTACAGATGGTTTGTGGAAAGCTGGAAATC